>NZ_BEWG01000105.1 GCF_002723835.1 Mycobacterium sp. shizuoka-1
GGCGCGCCGGTGCCGGCCGCGCCTCCCGACGAGCAGCCGACCCCCTGACGTGACACCTCGGTACGACCGGCCCTGGCGGAGGCCGGGCGCCGTGGCGTATGCCCGCAACCGGATCCGCGCCTTCGTCCGTCCGCCGGTGACCGTCGTTTCCGCGCCGACCGACCTGATCAAGGACCACGACATCGCGGTACCGATGCGCGACGGTGTCACGTTGCGGGTCAACGTCTATCGTCCGCCCGGCGAGGGTCCGTTCCCGGTGATCCTGTCCGCCCATCCCTACGGCAAGGACAGATTGCCGCGCCGGACGCGTTCGGGGTGGCGGCTGAATTTTCAGTTCCGGATCATGAATCAGCCGCAACCCTTCCGGATTTCCAGCGAGACCGGGTGGGAGGCGCCCGACCCGGTGGCCTGGGTTGCGCGGGGCTACGTCGTCATCAACGCCGACACCCGCGGGGCGGGCACCTCCGAGGGCGTGGGTGCGCTGCTGTCCGACGAGGAGGCGCTCGACGTCTACGACCTGATCGAGTGGGCCGCAGCGCAACCCTGGTCCAACGGCCGGGTCGGGATGCTCGGGGTGTCGTATCTCGCGCTCTCGCAATACAAGGCGGCGGCGCTGCGGCCGCCGCATCTCGCCGCGATCTGCCCGTGGGAGGGGTTCACCGACGCCTACCGCGACTTCATGACGCCCGGCGGCATCCCCGAGCGGGGATTCTCGGTGATCTGGCAGGCCATGACCCGGCGGGTCGCCCGGCTCTCGGTCGACCTCGGCGCACAACGGCGGCGCCACCCGCTGCGTGATGCCTGGTGGGAATCGATCACCCCGGACCTGGCCCGCATCGAGGTACCGATCCTGGCCTGCGCCAGCTTCTCCGACCACAACCTGCACAGTCAGGGATCGTGGCGACTCGTCGAGCAGGCGGGTTCGGCCGAGTGCAGCGCCTACACCCACCGCGCCGGTAAGTGGGCGGCGTTCTACGGCGACGACGCCCAGCGCGTGCAGACCGCCTTCTTCGACCGGCACCTGCGCGGAGGCGACGCGGCGCCGCCACCGCGGGTCCGGCTGGAGGTGCGCGACCGTCGCGACGGGGTGGTGGCCGTGCGCGAGGAGCAGGAGTGGCCGCTGGCCCGGACCCGGTGGACGGCGCTGCACCTGAGCGATCACGGTGCGCTCGGCACCACCGAACCGACGGCGGCGACCACCGCGACGTTCCGGCTGCGCCGCCAGGCGGTGGCGTTTGCCCACCGCTTCGAGCGCGAAACCGAGATCACCGGCCCGATGAAGCTGAGCGTGCGGATCAGCCTGCACGGTGCCGACGACGCGCACCTGTTCGTCGGCGTGGAGAAGTGGAGTGGTGGCGAGTACGTACCGTTCGAGGGGTCGTACGGCTACGGCCGCGACCGGATCGCCGACGGCCGGCTGCGGCTGGCGCTGCGGGATTCACTGGTCAGCCCGTGCCCGGTGCGACCGGGCGAGGTCGTGGACGCCGACATCGAGCTCAGCGCGTCGGCGACGCTGTTCCGCGCCGGCGACGAACTGCGACTGCTCATCGCCGGCCGCTACCTCGAACCGTTCAATCCATTGTTCGGCCATCTGCCTGCGCGTTACGTGCCCAGCCGCCGGGGCAGCGCCGTCGTGCACTGCGGGCCGGGCGCCTCGGTGCTGACGATTCCTGTCATCCCCGGATGAGTTCGCCGCCGCCTCGGCGTTGAACACCATCAGGTAGCCACGACAACCCCTGGAGGTTCTTCATCATGCGAATCGCGGTAGCCGGCGCGACCGGCAACATCGGCGCCCGCACCGCCGCGGCCCTGGAACGCGACGGGCACGAGGCGGTCCGGATCAGCCGCTCGCTGGGCGTGGATCTGCTCAGTGGTGACGGGCTGGACGCGGCCTTGGAGGGCGTCGACGCGGTGGTCGACGCCATCAGCGTGGGGCCGATGGGCGTGGAGGAGGCCCGTGAGTATTTCGCAACGACGACAACAAACCTCCTCGAAAGTGAGCAACGGGCCGGCGTGCGCCATCACGTGCTGCTCTCGATCGTCGGCATGCATCGGCAGGACGCCAAGACCGCTCACCACGTGGGCAAACTCGAGCAGGAACGGCTGGTCGAGGCCGGTCCGCTGCCGTGGACGATCGTCCCGGCCACGCAGTTTCACGACTACGCAGCCATGGTTGCCGGCTGGACCGAGCAGGACGGCGTCGCGCTCATCCCACCACTGCTCGTGCAACCGATCGCACCGAACGACATCGCCGACGTGCTGGCCGAAATCGCGGTCGGGGCGCCCCAGGGCAGATACGTCGACGTCGCCGGACCCGACACTCAGGACCTGGTCGACATGGCGCGCCGGACGCATGCCGTGCATGGCAAGTCCGTGAAGCTGGTGCCGACGTGGGAGGGTCCGCAGGGTGTCGAGTTCGCCGGCAACGTCCTGCTTCCTGGCGACGATGCGCGGATCGCGCCGACGACGTTCGAACAGTGGCTGTCGGCCGGTGCCCGGTGACGTGATCGGGCGTCGTGCGACCAAAAGAGGCCCGTCCGCATCGGAGGGGCCTCTTCGGGAAGTTTGCTACGAATTCAGGCGGAGCGGCGAATTCCGCGCTTGAGCAACAACTCGCGCTCCGATTCGCTCAATCCGCCCCAGATGCCGTAAGGCTCACCGACGGCCAATGCATGCGAACGGCATTGGGTGATCACCGGGCAACTCCGGCACATTTCCTTGGCACGCATCTCGCGCTGCGCGCGGGCGCGTCCGCGCTCGCCGTCGGGATGGAAGAACATCGACGAATCGACACCGCGGCAAAGGCCTTGCATCTGCCAATCCCAGATGTCGGCGTTCGGGCCGGGTAGCTGTTGCGGCTGTGGCATTGGAAAACCCCTCTCTCCGCACATCTTTCGCATGCGTGAGTTGTGGAACCGATCCGAGCACTGTCGCCTGTGACTACTCGTGCCCCCAAAATTAGGGGTGCGTTGCAAACGGAGTCAATAGCCGCATCATGTGCGCAATCACATAATCGCAGCTCGAGAATTTACATCACGTTCATCATTGCGACCCACCGTCGCCGGCTGAGGTGCTATCCGGCAGGGCTCGACCGTGATGATTTCGTGATTTGCGCAGGACGGCACCGCGGCCGTCGTGGCCAGATTCCCGAACGCCCAATAGGTAGTAAACATGCCTGTAACACAGCGACCACGAACTGTTAACTGACGGGTTTCCCGCACCCGGTTGATAGCGTCCTGGATCAGATGAACCACACCGCACTGGCCGTCGCCGCGTTCGGCGACAACCCGGGCTGCTGGCCGCTGCCCGCCGCGCGCACGCCCGAGCAGCTCTGGCTGCGGGCGGTCGCCGCCGCCGGTCAGGGCCGCTACAGCAGCGCCCGCGCGGACCTCGCGACCCTGCGTCGTGAGCAGCCGGCCGGTGCCTTGGCGTCGTTGTCGCACAGCACCGAGGCATCGTTGCTGCGCCAACTCGGTGGCCACCGCCCGGCCGGCGGCTGGGACGGCCGGGCCCTGGCACTGGCGCGGACCGCGGGCGACGACCCGATGGCGCACGAAGCCGGTGTCGACGCCCTCGTCGGGCTGGCGGCCGACATGTTGGGCGTAGGCCGGCTCGCGGCCTCGGCCCGCTTACTCGGGCAGGCCGAGGAGATGATGCGCGACGCGGCGACGGCACCGCCGCGCCTGGCCATCCGGACGGCATGGGTG
Organism: Mycobacterium sp. shizuoka-1; assembly: GCF_002723835.1. Lineage (GTDB taxonomy): Bacteria > Actinomycetota > Actinomycetes > Mycobacteriales > Mycobacteriaceae > Mycobacterium. The sequence goes on from NZ_BEWG01000105.1 coordinate 3,708, forward strand.
AGCGCCGAACTGGCGATGGCGGGCGGCCGCGGCGAGGACGCGGTGATCCATGCCCGCCGCGGGGTCGAACGAGCCCAGCAGTGCGAGCCTGCGCTGCGACGCCACCGGATCAAGAGTGACGTGGTGCTCGCCGCGGCGCTGTGCTGCGCCGGAGCCGTGGGCGACGCACGCGCGGTCGCCGACGCCGCGCTCGACGACACGCAGACCTACGGTCTGCTGCCGCTGCGTTGGGCACTCGCGTGTCTGCTCGCAGATATCGATAGCGCAACGCTTACGACACAGCAGGTCTCGGCGATCCGAGACGATTGTGCTGGCGTTATCACACGGCGCGGCGGGCGGTGGAGCCGCCGGTAACGCCCGATCGGCAGTTTCGGCCGATATTGTCTAGCTCAGTGCCTGCCGGGAAGCGTCCCGTTCGTAACGTTGGAGATATCGCCGTCGATGACAATTCCAGGAGATCGTCTCGACGCCGCCGTTGCTGAAGCTGTGGCCGGCAGCCGCGATGCCCTCCGGGAAGTTGTAGAGACCATCCGCCCCATCGTGGTCCGTTATGTCCGGGCTCGCCTGGGCGCCACGGAGCGGGTTGGCCTCTCTGCCGACGACGTCGCACAGGAGGTTTGCTTGGCCGCCATCCAGGCGCTGCCGCGCTACCAGGATCAGGGTCGCCCCTTCCTGGCCTTCGTGTACGGCATCGCTGCTCACAAGGTCGCCGACGCGCATCGCGCCGCGGGCCGCAACCGATCCGACCCCACCGATGTGGTGCCGGAACGGTACTCGCTGGAAGCGGGTCCCGAGCAGATGGCGCTGCAATCCGATTCCGCCGCCCGGATGAACAAGTTGTTGGCCGTCCTGCCCGAGAAACAGCGCGAGATCCTGATCCTGCGCATCGTCGTGGGGATGTCGGCCGAAGAGACCGCCGAGGCGGTCGGCAGCACGCCGGGAGCGGTGCGCGTCGCTCAGCACCGGGCGCTGGCCAAGCTCAAGGGCGAGATCACGGCGGGAGGTCACGGCTATGCCTGACTTCGGACGCAACTCCCGGGGCGACGACCCGTCGCTGGACGCCATCGTCAGCGCCGACCGCTTCATCGACGCCCTGGCCGCCGGTCATCCGCCGGCTCCCCAGGATCAGGGCGACGCCATGCTGGCCGAACTGCTCGGCGGATGGCGCGACGAGATGCGCTGGCCGCCGGCCACCGGACTGATCACCGAACGCGATGCCGTCACCGCCCTGCGCACCGGTCTCGCCGAGAAGCAGAGCAGCGGGCGCAGCCGGCGTGGCCTGAGCATCGTCGGTGCGGCCGCCGCCGGTGTGCTGATGTTCGGCGGCTTCGGTGCCGTCGTCTACGACGCCGGCCCCGGCGATGCGCTCTATGGGCTGCACACGATGTTGTTCGGCGAGCCCAAGCAGGTCCGCGAGGACCAGGTCACCCTCGCCTCCGCCGCCGAGCAGCTCAAACAGGTCCAGCAGCTGGTCGAGCAGGGTGACTGGCCCGCGGCCCAGGCCAAGCTCGTCGAGGTCAACAACCAGGTGGCCGGGGTCGCAGACGCGCCGCAGAAGCAGCAGGTGCTCGAGCAGTGGAACGAGTTGTCCGCGAAGGTGGTGCAGAAGGATCCGGAGGCCACCGTGCCGCCGGGCATCACCTACACGGTTCCGCCGTCGGCCACCGAGCTCGTCCCCGCGGTGATCACCCCGACCAGCGGGCCTGAAGCGCCGCCGACCAGCGTCCCCGACCAATCGTCGATCACGCTGTCCACGACGCCGGACGGCACCGGCACCGTCGGCCCGAGCACGTCGGACACCCCGACCACGTCGGTGGAGCAGACCGAGCCGACCACCACGTCGGCGCCACCGGCCACCACGACGACGTCGGCGCCACCGGTCACCACGACGACGTCGGCGCCACCGACGACCACGACGACCACACTGCCGACCACGACGACGACCACCACGGTTGCCCCGACGACGACGACCACTACGACGACGAGCTTGTCCGGCGGCGCAAGCGCCACGTCGTCCGTGGCGGTCCAGTCGCCGGCCGCTACGACGACGAGCCCGCCCGCCGCGGCGGAGTCGCCGTCGGCGGCGTCCACCCAGTCATCCGTGCAACAGTCGGCGGCTCCCACGTTCGATTCGACCCCGAGCTTCACCGAACCGCGGACGATCGCCACGATCCCGTCGACGGTGGTTCAGGCGCCGAAGACCCAGGCGCCGGCTGTGATTACCACCACGATGATGATGCCGATGCCGCAGTTGCCGAAGCTGCCGAGTCTCGGTGGCGGCGGTAGCGGCGAGAACTGAGCGTCAGCGCGACGTCAGCGGAAGCCGTCGTAGTCCGACGTGGCCTCGTTGAGTGAGGCGTCGGCATAGCCGCGGCAGTAATCCCACGTGACGTAGGCGTCCGGCTCGGGATCGTAAGCCGGCTCGTGCGGACGTACCGTGCCGTCGACCAACAGCTGAAGAAGGTTGGCGCGCAACATATCCCAGTCGTGATAGTGGTCCTGCTGGCACTCGTCGCAACACACCACGAGACCGCGGATGCCCCGATGGGCCAGCAGCGCCTCGTAGACCGCCAGGTCGGCCAGATCGGCCTCGACCGCGGCGCGCTCCTGCGGATCCAACGGCTGCCCGGGCTCCAGCGCATCCAACGCGGCCGACGGGTCGGCGGGATCGTCGGCGAACGGATCGGGTGGCAGGCCTGGTGGAAGGTGGTCGCGCACGACACCACACTACGCAGCGCGGCGGGTATCGCGCCAGGGAACGCAGCGGCGAGCCGATAGGATGGTGTCCTCTTTCCGCCAGCTGATGGGGGCTCCCGATGACCATTGCCGAAGGCAGCGCCGGCCGCATCGACGGCCTGACCGCGCATCTGAATGGCCTGCTCGGGGATTCGGTTCCCACCGGCGGAGACGACCCCAACAAAATCGCGATGCTGGGCCTGACGTTCGACGACGTGCTGCTGCTGCCGGCTGCCTCCGACGTGGTGCCGGCCGCCGCCGACACCTCCAGCCAGCTGACCAAGAAGATCCGGCTCAAGGTGCCGCTGGTCAGCTCCGCGATGGACACCGTGACCGAGGCCAGGATGGCCATCGCGATGGCCCGCCAGGGCGGCATGGGAGTGCTGCACCGCAACCTGTCGATCGCCGAACAGGCCGGTCAGGTCGAGATGGTGAAGCGCTCCGAGGCCGGGATGGTGACCGACCCGGTGACCTGCTCGCCGGAGAACACCCTGGCCGAGGTCGACGCGATGTGCGCCCGGTTCCGGATCTCGGGCCTGCCGGTGGTCGACGCCCAAGGCTCGCTGGTCGGCATCATCACCAACCGCGACATGCGCTTCGAAGTCGACATGAACAAGCCGGTCGCCGAGGTGATGACCAAATCGCCGCTGATCACCGCCCAGGAGGGGGTCACCGCGGACGCCGCGCTGGGCCTGTTGCGGCGCAACAAGATCGAAAAGCTGCCGATCGTCGACGGCCACGGCCGGCTGACCGGGCTGATCACCGTCAAGGACTTCGTCAAGACCGAGCAGCACCCGCTGGCCACCAAGGACAGCGACGGCCGACTGCTGGTCGGCGCGGCCGTCGGAGTCGGCGACGACGCGTGGGAACGCGCCATGGCCCTGGCCGACGCCGGCGTGGACGTGCTGATCGTCGACACCGCCCACGCCCACAACCGCCGGGTGCTCGACACCGTCGGCAAGCTCAAGGCCGAGGTCGGTGACCGGGTCGAGGTGATCGGCGGCAACGTCGCCACCCGCAGCGCGGCCGCCGCGCTGGTCGAGGCCGGTGCCGACGCCGTCAAGGTCGGGGTCGGGCCCGGCTCGATCTGCACCACCCGGGTGGTGGCCGGCGTGGGCGCACCGCAGATCACCGCGATCCTGGAAGCCACCGCGGCATGCGCGCCGGCCGGTGTTCCGGTGATCGCCGACGGTGGTCTGCAGTACTCCGGCGACATCGCCAAGGCGCTGGCCGCCGGCGCGTCGACCGCCATGCTCGGCTCGCTGCTGGCCGGTACCGCCGAGGCGCCCGGCGAGCTGATCTTCGTCAACGGCAAGCAGTTCAAGAGCTACCGCGGCATGGGCTCGCTGGGTGCCATGCAGGGGCGCGGCTCGGCGAAGTCCTACTCCAAGGACCGCTACTTCCAGGACGACGTGCTCTCCGAGGACAAACTGGTGCCCGAGGGCATCGAGGGCCGGGTGCCCTTCCGCGGACCGCTGGCCACCGTGATCCATCAGCTCACCGGTGGTCTACGCGCGGCGATGGGCTACACCGGTGCGTCCACGGTCGAGGCGCTGCAGCGCGCGCAGTTCGTCCGGATCACCGCCGCGGGTCTCAAGGAGAGCCACCCGCACGACATCGCCATGACTGTCGAAGCCCCCAACTACTACGCCCGCTAGGGGTACAGAAGTGCGCGACATGGTTGAAATCGGCATGGGCAGAACTGCCCGCCGCACCTACGAACTCGACGACATCAACATCGTCCCGTCCCGGCGGACCCGGTCGTCGAAGGACGTCTCGACCGCCTGGCAGCTGGATGCCTACCGGTTCGAGATCCCGGTCGTCGCCCACCCGACCGATGCCCTGGTGTCACCGGAGTTCGCCATCGAGCTGGGCCGCCTCGGCGGGCTGGGGGTGCTCAACGGCGAGGGCCTGATCGGCAGGCACCCCGACGTGCAGGCCAAGATCACCGAGCTCATCGAGGTCGCCGCCAAGGAACCCGAGCCGACGGCCGCGATCCGGCTGCTCCAGCAGCTGCACGCCGCGCCGCTGGATCCCGAACTGCTGGGCGCGGCGGTGGCGCGCATCCGCGACGCCGGGGTCACCACCGCGGTGCGGGTGAGCCCGCAGAACGCCCAGCTGCTGACGCCGGCGCTGGTGGCCGCCGGCGTCGACCTGCTGGTCATCCAGGGCACCATCATCTCCGCCGAGCGGGTCGCTTCAGACGGTGAACCGCTCAATCTCAAGACCTTCATCTCCGAGCTGGACATTCCGGTGGTCGCAGGCGGGGTGCTCGATCACCGCACCGCGCTGCACCTGATGCGGACCGGTGCAGCCGGCGTGATCGTCGGCTACGGCTCCACCCTGGGGGTGACCACCAGCGACGAGGTGCTGGGCATCAGTGTGCCGATGGCCACCGCGATCGCCGACGCGGCCGCGGCTCGACGGGAGTACCTGGACGAGACCGGCGGGCGCTATGTACACGTGTTGGCCGACGGCGACATCCACACCTCCGGTGACCTGGCCAAGGCGATCGCCTGCGGTGCCGACGCGGTCGTGTTGGGCACCCCGCTCGCCGAGTCCGCCGAGGCAATGGGCGACGGCTGGTTTTGGCCGGTGGCCGCCGCCCACCCGTCGCTGCCGCGCGGCGCCCTGCTGCAGATCGCGGCCGGGGAGCGACCGTCGCTGGACCGTGTCCTCAACGGTCCGTCCGATGACCCGTTCGGCTCGCTCAATCTCGTTGGCGGCCTGCGTCGGTCGATGGCCAAGGCCGGCTATTGCGACCTCAAGGAGTTCCAGAAGGTGGGCCTGACCGTCGGCAGCTGACCCTCGGAGGTCGCCGCGACTCGCGGTTACCGGGCCGCCGATCCGGCCCGATGCGCCCCGACGGTGGGGGAGAACAGGTATCGGTGCATGCGCGCCAGGGGAGCCGGCGCCCACCAGTTCAGCCGCCCGAGGACATGCATGAAGGCGGGCACCAGCAGCATGCGCACCACGGTCGCGTCGGCCAGGACGGCGATCGTCAGCCCGACGGCGAACATCCGCATGAACGACACCCCGGCGAATATCAGTGCCGCAAACGAGATCGTCATCAGCAGTGCGGCGGCGGTGACCACCCGCCCGGTGCTCTCGATGCCCAGCGCGATGCTCTCGTCGTTGTCGGCGTTCGTCTGGGGTGAGGCCAGCCAGTACTCGCGGATCCGTGACAGCAGGAACACCTCGTAGTCCATCGACAATCCGAACGCGATGCAAAACATCAGCACCGGGATGTTGACCGCCAGCGTGCCCGTCGGTGTCGTGCCTGCCGCCCACAGGTGCCCCTCCTGGAAGATCCAGACGAGCGCGCCGAACGCCGCCGTGAGCGACAGGATGTTCAGCAGCACGGCCTTCACCGGCAGGACGACGCTGCCGGTGAGCGCGAACAGCAGGATCAGGGTCACCACCGCGATGAACCCGAGCACCAGCGGGAGCCGAGACGTGATGCCTTGTACGCCATCGCGATTCGTCTGTGCTGCGCCGGTGAACATCGCGGCGGCATCGCCCGGCGGCGCGACCGCGTGCAACCGGTCCAGCTGGGTCTCGGACGCCTGCGTATACAACGGCGCGGTGGTTTCGACAGTCAGGAAGGCGGCTTGGTCGGTGCGGCCGGCCGGCGCCGACGGGGGCCCGCGGCGGACACCGCCGACGAAGGTGCCCGTCGGCGCCGAGACGGCGGTCACGTCGGGCACACCCGACAGCTGGGCGGCGTAGCTTTCCAGGTCGCGATCGGTCATCCCGGCGGTGTCGGGCAGCACGATCTTGACCGCCGTCGTCGAATTCATCGCGAAATCGGCGCGGATTCGGTCGTTGACGGCGCGGGCCGAGGAGGACGTGGGCAACACCCGGTCGTCGGGGTTGCCCCACTTGACCCCGAGGAACGGCGCCCCGAGCACCAGCAAGGCCGCGGTGATCACCAGCCCGAGCGGAATGGCATGGCGCATCACGAATTTCGCCATCCGGTACCACCCGGAGTGCCCGGCCGCCGACCGCGGCGCCGGTTCGGGGCGGCCGAACATCCTGCGCAGCGGGCGCCGGACGTCCAGGGCGTCGAGGCGTTCGCCGGCCAGCATGATCGCGGCCGGGGTCACCGCCACCGCCGCGAGTGCGGCGAACGCGACCACCGCCACCCCCGCGTAGGCGAACGATTTCAAGAAGTACATCGGGAACAGCGCCATCCCGACCAACGCGAGGGCCACGGTCATCGCCGAGAACAGCACAGTTCGGCCTGCGGTGGTCATGGTGCGCAGCAGGGCCTGCTCGCGGGAACTGCCGTCGGCCAGTTCTTCGCGGTAGCGGCTGATGATCAGCAGGGTGTAATCGACCGCCAGGGCGAACCCCAGGGCCACCGCGACGTTGAGCGCGAAGATCGACACGTCGGTGACGAAGGTCATCGCCCGCAGCACGGCCAGTGAGCCCAGGATGGCGAACCCACCCACCGCCACCGGCAGCGCGGCCGCGACCAGACCGCCGAACACCCAGATCAGCGCGAGGAAGCTCAGCGGGATCGCGACGGCTTCCATGCGGATCAGGTCTTTCTCGGTTTGCCGGCCGATCTCCGAATACACCAGGGCGGACCCGCCCGCCTGCACCCGGACCTCGCCGGTACTGCCGGGCAGCTGGTCGGCCAGGGTCTGGGCGCGTTTCGGCGCGGTGTTCTCGTCGCCTTTGATCGCGGCGACGATCATGGCCGATTTCCCGTCGGCGGTCAGCGTGCCGGGCACCGGTTGACCCCCAAACGGGGAGATGACCTGGGACACGAACGGTGATGCCGCGAGTTCGCCGGTGATCTCGGTGCCGACGGCCTTGGCCGCACCGGTCACGGCGCCGGTCTGGGAATCGAGCACGACGACCAGCTCCATGTCGCCCTGGCCGAACGTGTTGGTGAGCATCGCGGACGCGCGCGCGGACTCCGAACCGGGGTCGAGGAATCCGCCCGCGGACAGGCTGGCGGGGGCGGGGATTCCGAAGATCGCGGTGCCGATCAGCAGGAGCAAGGCGCCCGCAAGGATCCGTCGCGGCGCGGCGACGGATGCCCTGGCAATGCCCGCTAACATCTACCGCCCTCGGGGATCGGGGCCGATGCAGCTCGGATTCCGGCGATCGTCAACCCGCAGAACCGTTAACATAGTTAGCTATCCCTCGAGTCGAAACCATGGCCAATCCGCCTGCCGGCCATACTCTTCACCAAGTTATATTCACTTGCTTAACTATTCAACGGCTTAATCAAATCCAGATTCGCAGGTAGGGTGGACGGCACCGGCGACCAGGGAAACGAGGTGGTGAGTGACATGGCGTTGCTCGAACACCGCAAACGTCGGCACATCGAGGTCTGCCTGGACGGTGACGTCACCTATCGGGGTGTCACGACGGGTCTGGAACGCTACCGGCTGCCCTACAACGCCCTCACCCAGACCAGCCTGGACGGGGTCGATCTGTCGACGGAGTTTCTGGGGGTCCCGCTGCGGGCGCCCGTGCTCGTCGGTGCCATGACCGGGGGCGCCGAGCTCTCCGGGGTGATCAACCGTCATCTGGCCACCGCGGCCCAGCAGCTCGGCATCGGCATGATGCTCGGGTCGCAGCGGGTGATGTTCGCCAGCACCGGCGGCGAGCGCGCGGCGAAGAGTTTTGCGGTTCGCGACGTGGCCCCCGACGTACTGCTGATCGGCAACGTCGGACTGGCCCAGCTGAGCCGGGCGGCGGTCCCCGACATCTGCGGCGCACTCGACAGGGTCGGCGCAAACGCTCTCGCCGTGCACACCAATCCGCTCCAAGAGGCGATGCAGGGCACCGGCGAGACCGACTGCACCGGGTCGCTCGAGCGGCTTCACGAGGTGGTGCCGATGATCGACCGTCCGGTGCTGCTGAAGGAAGTGGGGCACGGCATCGGCGCGAATGCGGTCGCCGAACTGCTGCGCCGCACAGGCGAGCCGGCGGTGGCGGCGATCGACGTCGCGGGCGCGGGCGGCACTTCCTGGTCGCGCGTCGAACAGCTGGTCCGCTACGGCGAATTGCGCTACCCGCAGCTGGCGGACTGGGGCATCCCCACCGCCCAAGCGCTGGTGGAGGTGCGTTCGGCGCTGCCGCGTCTGCCGCTGGTGGCCTCCGGGGGAATCCGAACCGGTTCCGATGCGGCCAAGGCTCTGGCCTTGGGCGCCGACGTGGTGGCGATCGCCCGGCCACTGCTGGCCCCCGCGATCGAGTCCGCCGCCGCGGTCACCCGGTGGCTGGAGAACTTCATCGACGAACTTCGAGTATGCCTACACTGCTGCGGCGCAAGCGATCTGGCGGCGCTCCGCGTTCTCGGTGCGGTTCCCGTCAGCTAGGCGACACCATGGCAGTGATTTTGGCCTACAGTTCACCGGGCCTTGGGCACGTCTACCCTCTGGCATCGCTTCTGGTGGAGGTGGCTCGGCGCGGCCACGAGGTGCATCTGCGGACCATGGCCGACGAAGTCACCGCGATGCGCGCGGCGGGCCTGCATGCCGAGCCGGTCGATGCCCGTATCGAGGCGATCGACGGGCAGGACTGGTTGGCGCGCAACGCGTTGGGCGTGTTGCGGCGATCGACCGACGTGATCTGCCGCCGCGCGGTCATCGAGGTGGACGACTACCGCGCGGCGGTCGAGCAGGTACGCCCCGACGCGGTGATCGTGGACGCGAACTGCTGGGGTGCGATCTCGGCCGCGGAGACTACAGATGTTGCCTGGTCGGTATTTTCACCGTTCACCCCGTATCTGCGCTCGCGGCATGCGCCACCGTTCGGGCCGGGTCTGCGGCCGCTGCCGGGCGCCCTGGGTGCCGTTCGTGACGCGGTCATGCGACCGGTGGTCGGGTTGCTCTTCGACCGCCCGGTCCTACCCAGAATCAACGCGATTCGCTCCAGGTTGGCGGTGCCGCCGGTCGACTCCGTGGACGGCCTGATGCGGCGGGCGCCGTTGCTGCTGGCCGTCGGCGGTGAGCCGTTCGAGTATCCGCACCCCGATTGGCCGGACACCGTGCACTTCCTCGGAGCCTGTGTCTTCGACCAGAACCCGGCACCCGTCCCGCAGTGGCTGGCCGGGATCGACAGCCCGATCGTCCTGGTCTCGACTTCCTCGATCGCCCAGGGCGACGAGCAACTCGGCCACATCGCCCTGCAGGCTCTGGCCGACCAGCCGGTCCACGTCGTCGCCAGCTTCCCGGCGGGCATTCCCGCGGGACTGCCCCGCACACCCAACTCCACCGTGTGCCGCTACGTCTCCCATGACCTGGTCCTGCAGCGCGCGGTCTGCGTGGTGACCCACGGCGGCATGGGAACGACGGTCAAAGCACTCGATCGCGGCGTGCCGGTCTGCGTGGTGCCGTTCGCGCGGGATCAGGCCGAGGTGGCCCGCCGGGTGCAGATGGCCGGCTGCGGGACTCGGTTGACGCGCAGGAGACTCACCCCGCGCCGACTGCGGAACGCGGTGCTGCAGGCGGCCACCATGACCGAGGGGGCGCGACGGGTAGCCGACGGCTTCGCCGCGACCGGCGGCGTGCGGCACGGCGCGGACGTGATCGAGCAGCAGCTGCTCTCAGCGGGTGCGCGAGGTGGAACGGGCTTTTCCCCGCGTCCGTCGCGGGGCGTCGGCGGCGTGTCCGACGTGTGCTGATCCGGGCGAATCGCCGTCACCGAGATCGTCTTCGAACATCGTCATGGCCTCGATCATCGCGGTGAACACCCGGTGCGCTGCGACCAGCTCGGTGTCGTCGAGATCGGCCAGCGCCGTGCTGATCCGGGCTCCGAGGGGTCTGAAGAAGTCATGGGCCAGCGCCATCCCGCGATCTTCGTAGCGCAGCAGCCACTTGCGGCGATCGTTCGGGTCGGGCTCCCGACGAATGTGGCCGGACTCGATCATCCGGTCGACGAGGTAGGTGATCGCCGGGGGAGAGAGATCCATCCGCTGCCGAAGCTGCGCCGGAGTCAGCGGCACGCCGGCCGTCTCGGCGACCATGATGTGCAGGAGGGCGTGAAAGTCGCTGTTGTTGACGTCATTCGCCCGGGCAAAGTAGCGGCCTACGCGGTCGGATCGTGCGGTCATCGCGCGGACGTCAGCTGAAAGCTGTCGTTCCAACTCGGCCCGCTGCGGCGCTGTGTCACCCGTGGGGCGCTCGTCGCTCACCTACCCGCATCTTTCATCAGGTCCTCAAGGGTACGGCGTCGAGGGCCGGAATGGTCGCATCGGCCGCTCGGCAGCCTCGTCACCGGCGCCGATGGACTGCCAGCGCCACCCACGACACCGCGGCCGATGCGAAGGCCAGTGCCTGGGCGACGCGGGTCTGCCGGGCCGGGAACAGGACGCCTTCGACGTAGCGGCCGATGAATCCGGTTTCGCCGAGCGGCTCGAGTCCCGCCGAGATGCGGGCGCGCTGTTCGAGTGCGGTCAGCGGGCAAGGCACGTCCGCGGCCACCACGGCCACACCCCAGCACACCGCAGGCAGGTGCAGCCAGAAGGTCCGCCGCCAGCGCAGCGCCATGAAACCGCCGCTCGGCAGGTAGATCAGAAAGCCGAAATGCGCGACGACAGAGGCGATGACGATGGCCAGATGGACTTTCTTCATGACCGGATAAGGCTATCCCGATCCGCGTTGCCGCAGCTGATATCTGCGTTCGGCGTACTCCAGGTCGTCGCGCCAGAGTCGGTGGCCGGCGTGCCGGACCAGCGGCTTGACCACCGGTGCCAGCGCGCGCGCCGCCCGGAACCCCGGGCGCGGCGACTGTGCGACCACCGCCTCGAGCACCGCCACGTTCGGCCCCCCTTTCGGCCCGGGCCCGAGCGGGGTGGCGTGCGTCTCGACGACACTGCCCACCCCCTCGCCCTCGACGATGCGCATCACGATGGTGCGGGCGTCCGGGCAGGTGAACTCGGCGATCGTGGGCACACCCAGCCCCCCGACCCGGAAGGTCACCGACACCACGAAGCGGTCGTCGTCTTCGGTTGGCGTGCTGAGCACGTCGAGCAGTGCGAACGAGTGCGGATGGAACCAGGCGCCGTGCCATGGGTCCAGGCGGTTGGCGATGATGTCGCTGGGTTCGCACGCGCCGACGACGCGGGTGACCGCGGCCAGGGTGGCGCCCTCGGGGCGGCTGGGAACCACCGGACGATCCAGCGGCGTCTCGCCGCCGACCGAATCCAGGCGGACCCAGGCCAGCACACCGTCGTCGTGGCCGGGCAGCCGACGCCATCTCAGAGCACACCCCGCGGCGGTCATCGCCAGCCCGTGCCAGGGGCAGAACAAGGTGCCGTCAGACACCGTGCCGGTCGCCAGATCCGCGCCGAGGTGGGGACATCCGGCCGGCCCGACGATGAGCTCGGAGTCAGCGCCGCGCCACGCCACCAGTTCGACCCCGGCGACCCGCGTCCCGAACGGCCGGTCACCGCGAACCTCGTCGCTGGCCGCGAACGCGAACCAGTTTCCCGTCGGTCGGTGAAGGGCGCGGTCCAGCGCCGCGTTGATGATCGCCGGCTGTGCCTCGGCGTACAGCGGTCGCTGCTGTGTCCAGGCGACGCGCGGAACCATCTGCAGCGGCCACTGTTTGGGCCACCGTCGGCGTAGTTGATCTGCGAGGGTCATCGAGTCCTGGTCTCCTCGCGCAAAGCCAGCGAGCGCAGCAGTGCCGACCTGCCGCGGGTGGGGACGGTGTACAGGTCGTGCCCGGTGAGTCCCCAGCGCGCCAGCACGTGGTTGGCCGCCAGCCAGCCGGTGGTGGCGGCCCGTTCCATCAGAGCGACCGGCAGGTCCACCCGAATGCCGTCGCCGGCCAACACCAAACCGGGTTGCGGGGTGAGGATTTGGGGGCGGCGGGTGTAGGTCCCCGGGGTGAACAGCGGGCAGTCGTTTCGCTCCAGCACCCGCTCGTGGACGACCGTCGCCGATGCGGTCTCCGGGTAGAGCTTGTGCAGCTGGCGCAGGGCCTCGTGGCTCGGTGTCGCGCCGTTGAGCGCATAGGAATGCAATTCGACGACCGAGCCGTGGTGACGGCGGGCCCACGCGGCGGCCTGGCTTTCGTAGCGGTCCAGCACGCTGATGTTGTCCAGCGGCTCATGGCCCGACGTGCCGAGGAAGGCCGGCCGGTCGGCGCCGACCGGCCGGTCCAGCCACAGCCGGTGTACGGCGAACGGCGGAGCGTTGCGGAGTTGTCGAATCTGCTCGTGCCATACCGTGTTTCCCAACCTCGGGGACTGGGCGGCAATGGCCTGCAGGCCGGCGACGTCGGTGGCCAGCACGACGGCGTCGGCGTCAATGGCATCCCCGGCATCGGTATGCACGCGGAAGCCCGCGCCGACGGCGTCGATGCAGCGAACCGCGGTGTTCATCGCGAACCGCACGCCGCGATGACTCAGGTAGTCCCGCAACGGATTCCACAGGCTCGCATCGAAGTTGTCGTTCGCGACGTCGAAGATGAGCCCTTCGCTGGAGCCCAGGAAGTAGATGTGGAACATCGTTGCCAGTTCGCCGGCGGACAGCTGTGACGGCTCGGCAAAGAAGCTGCGGGAGAACACCTCGAACGCGAGATGACGCGCCGATTCCGGGAAATTGATGTTCTTCAGGAAGGTTTCGGCATCGACGTGATCGAGCTGATGGTAGGTCTCGGGTACCGATACCGTGGCCAGCGGCGCGGCGGCGCGGGCATCCATCCGAACCATGTCGCGCAGCCGGAACGTCGGGCTGCGCAACGCGAACATCAGCGCGTTCCACGGTGGCGTCCTGGGCAGCCCGCGGAAGGTGTCGCGCCGGCCCGCCCCGTCGATCAACGGGTAGTCCTCGACCGGTGTCAGCATCCGCAGCTCGGGGTCGACGCGCCGCAGCAGGGCGCGCAGGTTGTAGTACTGGCGGAAGAATGCGTGGAATCCGCGGTTCATCGCGTAGTCGGCACCGTCGTGGTGTTCGGTCCAGCCGCCGACCCGCCCGCCGAGGTGGTCCTGCTTCTCCACGACGTCGACGATGACGCCGCGTTCGGCCAGCGCCGTCGCGGCGGTCAGGCCGGCGATACCTGCTCCGACGATCACTGCCCGGGGCTGGGTGGCCAGGGCATCGGCGTCGGCCAATCCCTGCGGTCCGGGATGGCGCTCGCGGCGGCGGTCAGTCATGCGGCACCGGGGCCCTGGCGTTCGGGCCGGTTGCCCGGCGGCGTTCCCGGGTCGGCCCGCCGGGCCCGCCAGGATCGGACGAGCGCGCCACCCGCGACCTGCACCCTGCGCGCGGTGCCCACGGTGGCCCGGTGGCTGAACACCGCGAAATCGGATGCTTCGATCCGGTCCAGGATCTCCGAGTAGAGGGTCAGCGCCGTCTCGACGCACGGGCGGGACCGCGGGGCCAGGGTGTCGATGCCCTCGGCGGCGAACCGGTAGATCTTCCGGGTCGTCTCGTGCTGGTCCACCAGTGCGTTGCGCACCCGCGGGTCGGTGCGGCGATTGTCGTGGCACCAAGCCAACAGCTCCCGGTCCACGCCGTGGGCGGCCAGTTCGTCGGCGGGCAGATACACCCGATTACGCACCAGGTCCTCGTTGACGTCACGCAGAAAGTTGGTCAACTGGAAGGCCTGGCCCAGCGCGGTCGCGTACGGCTCGGCCTCGGCCGGGTCGCCGGCCGTCCCCAGCACCGGAAGCATCTGCAGGCCAATCACTTCCGCCGACCCGCGCATGTAGTGGTTGAGTGCGGCGCGGTTCGGATAGTCGGTGACGCTGAGGTCCATGCGCATCGACCGCAGGAAGTCCTCGAACAGGTCGCCGGCAATGCGGTAGCGGGCGATGGTGTGGTCCACGGCGATCAGGACCGGCTCGTCGTGACGCCCCGCCCCGGCGAAGAACTGCTCGGAGAACTGTTGCAGTCGTTCGCCGCGCATTCCGGCGTCCAGGTCTGGGTTGAGTTCGTCGAGGATGTCGTCCGCGTAGCGGGCGAAGGCGTAGAGCGCGTGAACGGCGGGACGCTGATCGGGGGCCAGCAGCCGGGTGGCCAGGAAGTACGTCCGCCCGTTCTTAGCCGCGATGCGACGGCAGCGCCGGTATGCCGCGCGCAGCCGGGGATCCTCGATTCCGGCGGCCGACAGTTCGGTGTGGATCATCAGCTCCGGGCCTTCGTGTCGAGGTATGTCGTCGACCGGGACGCAGTGCCGGTGATCCGGTCGGCGGCCAGTCGCCCGGAGATCAGGGTGGTCGGTACGCCGACACCGGGGGTGGTCGACGACCCGGCCAGCACTGCGTTCTCGATCCCGCGGACCAGGTTGGCCGGCCGAAATGGCCCGGTTTGGGCGAAGTTGTGCGCGAGCGCGAACGGCGTGCCGTCGATCATTCCCTGTCGGGCCCACTCGACGGGGGTGTCCAGATGCAGCAGTTCGACGTCGTCACCCAGGTTCGGAAGCAGCCGCCGCTCGACGGTGTCGAGCATGGACTGCGCGTACGGTGCGGCGACGTCGGCCCAGTCGACGCCGCCGTGGGACAGGTTCGGCGCCGGCGCCAGCACGTAGAGCAGGTCGCGGTCCCGGGGCGCGAGGCTGGGGTCGCTGGCAGTCGGGCAGGTCACCAGCAGCGACGGGTCCCGCATGAGGCGGCCGTCGCGGATGATGTCGGTGAACGTCTCCTCCCACGCGTCGCCGAACAGAATGGTGTGGTGCGAGCGAGACGCACCGTCTTCGGTGCGCGCCCGGCAGCCGACGTGCGCCACCACCGCCGAGGGTGCCGTCCGCAGCCGCAATGCCCGCTTGGGCCGGCGGCCCAGCAATCGGTAGGTCAGCGGCAGTTCCGTCGTCAAAACGACCGCGTCGCATCCGATGCGCTCACCGTTGTCGGTGATGACGGCGCTGACCCGGTCCGACGTGCGCTCCAGCTCGGTGACGGTGCAGGAGTACCGGAACTCCACGCCCGCGGTCTTGGCCGCCGCGGCCAAGCCGTCGGTGAGTGCGCGGACTCCGCCCCTCGGGAAGTACACCCCGGCGACGGTGTCCATGTAGGCGATCACCGCGTACACGGCGAGCGCCTGTTGCGGAGCCACGCCGGCGTACAGCGACTGGAAGGTGAAAACCCGTCGCAGTCTCGGGTCGGCGATGTGCTTCTTGACCATCGTCTCCCATTTGCGGAATCCGCCCAGCGCGGTCAGCCGGGCCAGCTGGGGGGCCAGCATCGACAGTGGGGAGTCGAAGTTGGACGAGATGAAACCGTCGAACTCGGTCCGATACAGCTTGTCGAGCCACTCCCGCAGTGCGAGGTAGCCGGCGGCATCTCGTGGACCGGCGAAGTCGCGCACCGCGGTGGCCATCCGGTCGGCGTCGGTATGGACGTCGATGCCGGCGTCATCGGCGAACTTCGCGTGGTAGGCCGGTTCGACCGGAAGCAGTTCCACTCGCAATGACGTGTTTTCACCGACTGCGGCGAACGCCTCGTCGATGAGGTCGGGCATGGTGATCACCGTGGGGCCGGTGTCGACCAGGTATCCGCCGACGTCGTGCCGGCCCGCTCGCCCGCCGGGCCACGGCTCGCGCTCGACGACTGTGACCTCTCGGCCGCGTCCGGCCAAATGCAGCGCAGCGGACAGACCGGCGAAGCCTGCACCGACGACGATCACCCGGTCGGTCGGCCCCGAGACAGTTCGCATCAGACCCACACCCCCTTGCTCACGCGGCCCGGCTCGTGCAGACACTGGCCATGTCCAGCAGGGCCGCCCTTATCGATCCGTCGATGCGACTGTCGTCCAGCGCGTCCTGCGCGGTCTGGACCCGCTCGGCGATCAGGTCTTCGATCCGTTGCACCGCGCCGGTGGCAACGATCAGGTTGCGCCAGCGCTCCAGGTCGGCTTCGTCGAGATGCGCGCTGTCGATCAGTTCGCCGAATTGCGCGCGGGTGGCCGGGTCGGCCATGTGGTGGGCGGTCACCATCACGGCGGTGGCCTTGCGTTCGAGCAGGTCCCCGCCGTTGGGTTTGCCGGTAGCCGTGGGCGCCCCGAAGATCCCGAGGATGTCGTCGCGGAGTTGGAACGCCTCGCCGACCGCGACGCCATAGTCGCCGAGCCGGGTCAGGGTGTGCTCATCGCAGCCGGCCATCGCCGCGCCGATTTCCAGTGGCCGCCGCACGGTGTAGTTTCCGGATTTCATCCTCGCCACCCGTAGCACCGAGTCCAGCGTGGGGGACTTGCGGATGTCGAGGGCGAGGTCGGCGAACTGCCCGGTGGCCAGCTCGGTGCGCATGGCGTCGTAGCGGGGCCACGCGCGCTCGAGCTGCTCGGACCTCAGGCCGCTTTCCCGGAGGACGCGCTCGGCCCAGATCAGACACAGATCGGCCAGCAGGACGGCGGCCGATTCGCCGAAGCGCTGCGACGATCCGGCCAGGCCGCGCTTGCCGTGCCAGTCGGCGAGCTGGATGTGGGCCGAGGGTCGACCGCGACGGGACGGGGAATTGTCCATGACGTCGTCCTGCAGCAGGGCAAATGCATGGATGAGTTCCAGACTTCCGGTCGCTGTCAACGCAGCGTCGTCGGGTGGGGCTGCGCACAGCCAACCCAGATACATGAAGGTCGACCGCAGGCACTTGCCGCCGTTCACGAACTCCAGCAGCGTCTCGCCGGCGGCGTCGACACCGCAGTCACCGAGGGTGTCGGTGCAGCGGGCCGCGATGAACTCGGTCACCTGCGCCAGGATCGTCTTGCGTAAATCCGTTCGCCAGGAGTCGAATTGGCCGACCTCGGGTAGGCCCAGCAGGCTCATCGATGCGGACTCGGCCACCGTGACCTGTGCACATTCGGCCACATTCCCCACCAATGCTCCCTCGCGCTGACGGCTTGGAGTCGGCTCGCGATGGTCCTCATTCACCGCTTCGTAACCCTTCGCCGAGAGACTGGCCGCAGGCCCAGAACTGGAGCATCTGAGCGCGGCGTCTCATTCACTTATTTAACCATTAACTTAATGAATCAATCGCGTGTGCGCCAGTGTAGCGGCAGACTTAGGCGTCCCTCGCTAGCTTGTTACCTGCCGGTAAGTTCATACTGGTTCGATGGAGCCGGATTTCGACGTGCTGATCATCGGTTCGGGTTTTGGCGGCAGCGTGAGCGCGCTGCGGCTCACCGAAAAGGGCTATCGAGTTGGCGTCCTGGAAGCCGGCAGGCGCTATGCCGACCACGAATTCGCCAAGACGTCCTGGCGGTTGCGGGAGTTTCTGTGGGCGCCGCGGCTCGGCTGTTACGGCATCCAGCGCATCCACCTGTTGCGCAACGTGATGATCCTGGCCGGCGCCGGGGTCGGCGGCGGTTCGCTGAACTACGCCAACACCTTGTACGTACCGCCGGACCCGTTCTTCAACGATCCGCAGTGGAAGGACATCACCGACTGGCGCGCCGAACTGATGCCGCACTACGACCAGGCCCAGCGGATGCTCGGCGTGGTCAAGAACCCGACCTTCACCGACGCCGACCGGATCATGAAGGAGGTCGCCGACGAGATGGGGGTGGGGGACACCTTCACACCCACGCCGGTCGGAGTGTTCTTCGGCGTGGGCGGTGAGAAGACACCGGGCAAGACCGTGCCCGATCCGTACTTCGGCGGGGTGGGCCCCGCCCGCACCGGCTGTATCGAGTGCGGCGAGTGCATGACGGGTTGCCGGCACGGCGCCAAGAACACGCTCGTGAAGAACTACCTTGGGCTGGCTGAACGTGCTGGGGCACAGGTCTTTCCGATGACCACGGTGAGCGGATTCGCGCAGCGGCCCGACGGGGTGTGGGAGATCGACACGGTGCGCACCGGCCGGTGGGCCCGCAAGGGCCGCAGGACGTTCACCGCCCGCCAGCTGGTTCTGGCGGCGGGCACCTGGGGCACCCAGAACCTGCTGTTCGCGATGCGCGACAGCGGGAGGCTGCCCAAGTTGTCGGACAAACTCGGGGTCCTGACCAGGACCAACTCGGAGTCCATCGTGGGCGCCGGGCGGCTGGAGGCGCGAGACGACCTGGACCTCACCCACGGCGTGGCCATCACGTCGTCCATCCACCCGAGTCCCGACACGCACGTCGAGCCGTGCCGCTACGGCAAAGGCTCCAACGCGATGGGTCTGCTGCAGACGCTGATGACGGACGGCCCGGGACCGGAGGGCTCCGACGTGCCGCGCTGGAAGCAGCTGTTCCTCAACGCGGGTGAGGATCCGAAGGGGATGCTGCGGATGCTCAGTCCGCGGCGATGGAGCGAGCGGACGATGATCTCGCTGGTCATGCAGCATCTGGACAACTCGATCACCACCTACACCAAACGCGGTGTGCTCGGCAGGCGGCGGATGACCAGCAAGCAGGGTCATGGCGAGCCCAATCCGACCTGGATCCCGGTGGGCAACAAGGTGACCCGGCGGATCGCCGAGAAGATCGACGGGGTGGCCGGCGGCACCTGGGGTGAGTTGTTCAACATCCCGCTGACCGCGCACTTCCTCGGTGGCGCGGCGATCGCCGACAGCCCGCAGCGCGGAGTCATCGACCCCTACCAGCGGGTGTACGGCTATCCGACCCTGCACGTGATGGATGGCGCGGCGATCTCGGCCAACCTCGGTGTGAACCCGTCGCTGTCGATCACCGCCCAGGCCGAGCGGGCAACCGCGTTGTGGCCGAACTCCGGTGAGGACGACCAGCGCCCGGCCCAGGGGCAGCCCTACCGGCGGTTGGCCCCGATCGAACCCAAGAATCCGGTCGTGCCTGTCGATGCGCCGGGCGGTCTCCGTCACCTGCCTATCGAGCCGATCAACACGGGGAGTTAGCACTCGGTCCGCTGGATGTGGCGCTGCGGCGCTCGTCCGGGGGGCTGTTGGGGTGGGGGAAGCAGAGCCACCCGGGTCCGCACGGCCACCGTCGTGGGTTCGCGTGTGTTCAGCGTCAGCTGGTCACCGGAATGCCGGATGGCCAGGGTGCCGTTGGGTCCGTCGCGCAGCGTGTAAGTGACCGACTGGTGGTCGATCTCGGCGGCCAACCGGTAGTTGCGCCAGTGCACTCCGAACTTCAGCCGTGAAATTCCTTCGGGTAGTTGCGGATCCAGCGAAAGAATGTGTTCGTCGTCGCGCAGTCCGCCGAAACCGGCGACCAGCGCCGTCCACGTTCCGGCCAGCGACGCCATGTGCAGGCCGTCGCGGGTGTTGTGGTGCAGGTCGCGCAGGTCGATCAGGGCCGCTTCCGCGGTGTAGGCGTGCGCCAGTTCAAGATGGCCGACCTCGGCGCACATGACGGCCTGGGTGCAGGCCGACAGCGACGAGTCCCGCACTGTGCGCCGCTCGTAATAGTCGACGTTGCGCGCCTTTTCGTCGTCGGTGAACGCGTGACTGTGCCACTGCATCGCCAGCACCAGATCGGGCTGCTTGATCACTTGGGCGGGGTAGAGCCGGACATACGGCTGGTGCAAGAGCATCGGATAGCCGGTGTCCTCGGTGAAGTCCCACTCCCGCAGCCGGGTGAACCCCTCCGACTGCTGGTGGACGCCCAGCCCCTCGTCGAAGGGGATCGCCACGCTCTCGGCGGCGTCGCGCCAGGCTGCGGTCTCTTCGGTGTCGACTCCCAGCGCTTCGGCGACCTCGGCGTTGCGTGTGCACGCGTCGGCGGCGGCGCGCAGGTTGTGGGCGGCCATCAGGTTGGTGAACACGTTGTCGCGGACCACCGCGGTGTACTCGTCGGGGCCGGTGACACCGTCCAGATGCCACACGCCGTCGCGATCGTGATGGCCCAGCGACTTCCACAGCCGTGCGGTCTCCACGAGAACCGCGAGCCCGCAATCGGATTCCAGCGAATGATCGCCGGTCACCGTGCGATACCGCTCGAACGCCATCGTGATGTCGGCGTTGACGTGCCAGGCGGCGGTGCCGGCCGGCCAGTAGGCCGAACACTCCTCGCCGTGGATGGTCCGCCACGGGAACGCCGCCCCCCGCAGGTCGAGCTGCTCGGCGCGTCTCTTGGCCATCCCGAGGATCGACGCGCGCCATCGCAGCGCGTCGGCGGCCGCGCCGGGTTTGGTGTAGGTGAGCACCGGAAGCACGAAACCCTCGGTGTCCCAGAACGCGTGACCGTCATAGCCGGGTCCGGTGAGGCCCTTGCCCGCAATCGCCCGGCGCTCGGCCCGGGCGCTGGCCTGCAGTACGTGAAACATGCCGAACCGCACCGCCTGCTGGCAATCCGGATCGCCGTCGACCTCGACGTCCGCGCAATCCCAGTACTCGTCGAGATAGTCCCGCTGCGTCTGCAGCAGACCCTCCCACCCGGTGTAGCGCGCGCCCGCGACCGCGCCGGCCACCTGGTCGTGCAGCGCGGGGCGAGACCGCAGGCTGGACCAGCCGTACGCCAGGAACTTCACGATGCGCAGCCGCTGGCCGGGCCGCAACCCGCAGATCACCGTGGTGCGGGCGAGGTTCTCCGAGGCCATCGTGTCGATTTCCACCCGGCCGGGCACCTCGACCAGGTGATCCATCGCGGCGGCCATCATGAGCTTGCTGGCCCGGGTCCGGTGCACCAGCAGCGAGCCGTCATCGGTGGCTTCGTGGTGGATCGGCTCCAAGGGGCGCTTGAGCACCGCCGAGACCCGGGGGTCGTCGGAGTGCTCCCGTTGGTCCTCGTTGGCGACGAGTTCGGATTGCACGGTGATCCGGGTGAATTCGTCGACCGCCTCGACCACGTATTCGATCGCGGCCACCGAGCGCTGCACCAACGAGACCAGTCGGGTCGAGACGAGGTGGATCTTCTTGCCCGCCGGCGAGCGCCAGCGCACTCGGCGGGTCAGGGTACCGGCCCGGAGGTCGAGAATCCGCTCGTGCTCGTCGAGATCGCCGTAGCGGACGTCGAACGGTTCGTCGTCGACCAGCAGCCGCATGATCTTGCCGTTGGTCACGTCGACAATGGTCTGGCCGTCCTCGGGATAGCCGAACCCGGACTCGGCGTAGGGCAGTGGGCGGGTTTCGTAGAACGAGTTCAGGTAGGTGCCGGGGATTCCGAAGGGCTCGCCTTCGTCGAGGTTGCCGCGTAATCCGATGTGTCCGTTGGACAATGCGAACAGCGACTCCGATTGGGCGAGTTGATCCAGATGCAGGTGGGTCTCGCGGACCTGCCAGGGCTCGATCGGGAAGGCGTCGCCGTCGATCACCGCGGCCCCAGGAGCTGGTCGAGGTCGGTGACGACGACGTCGGCGCCGTGTCGCGCAAGCGCGTCGCCTTGCCCCACCCGGTCCACTCCGACGACGAACCCGAATTTGCCTGCGCGGCCTGCTGCCACGCCGGCGAGGGCGTCCTCGAACACCGCCGCGTGGGCGGGCGCGGTGTCGAGCAGTTGGGCGCCGCGCAGGAACGAATCGGGTGCGGGCTTACCGCGCAGGTGTTCGTCGCGAATGGTGATGCCGTCCACCCGGTGCGTCACCAGGGCGTCCAGCCCGGTGATCTCCAGAACCTGGCGGGTGTTGGCGCTGGAGGACACCACCGCTGCCGGCAGGCCGGCCTCTCGCACGGCGGTCAGGTATCGCCGCGACCCGTCGAAGACGTCGACCCCGTCCCGGGCCAGCAGCTGTTGGAAGAGCTCGTTCTTGCGGTTACCCAGGCCGTAGACGGTGTCGCTGGTGGGCGGGTCGGCAGGACTGCCGTCGGGCAGGTCGATGTGCCGGCCGGCCAGAAACGAGCGGACGCCGTCCTCGCGCTTCTTGCCGTCGATGTAGGAGCGGTAATCGTCGTGGGGGTCGAACGGCACGAACGCGGCGCCGGTCTGTTCGGCCCGCTGCCGGAGGTACTCGTCGAACATCGTCTTCCAGGCCCGGGTGTGCACCGTGGCGGTGTCGGTGAGCACGCCGTCGAGGTCGAACAGGCAGGCGTGCACCTCGTCGGGTAATCCGAGCATGCTCGACCTCCTCGTGGGAACCGGTGTGCTCTCCATTCCCGTTCTCGCCGGAGAACATGCCTGGCTGGGACGAAGGTCTCAGAGGTGGCTGCGCAGGTGATCGAGCAGTCCGCGACGAAACGCCTGCATCGCAGGCGTTTTCGCGGCCAACCCGTCGGCGCCGTGATACATCCCGGGCACCGTGATGAGTTCGCATTCGACACCGGCGGCCTGTAGCCGACGGGCGTAGTCGACGGATTCGTCGTAGAACAGGTCGAGGTCGCCGACACCGATCCAGGCCGGCGCTAGGCCGGCCAGGGCTTGGCGGCGGCCGGGGGCGGCGTACTCGGGCGCGTCCGACATTCTGGGCGGGCGGCCGAGATACGCCGTCCAGCCGAACCGGTTGGACGCCGGTGTCCACAGGAAACGCCCGCGCCCGCCATGGTCGGCGCGCAGCACGGTCCGGTCGTCGAGCATCGGGTAGGCCATCGCCTGGGCGCGCAACGGGATTTCCTCGTCATGGGCGCGTTGGGCGACCGCCGCGGTCAGCCCGCCGCCGGCGCTGGACCCCGTCACGGCGATGCGGTCGGGGTCGGCGCCGAGCTGCTCGGCGTTGGCCCGCATCCAGCGCAGGGTCGCCATGCAATCGTCGAGCGCGGCCGGGAACGGGTGCTCGGGTGCCAGCCGGTAGTCGGGTGAGACGACGACGGCGCCCAGCCCGCGCGCCAGCTTCGCAGCTCCTCCGACCTCCGCATGCGGGGAGCCGACCACCATGCCGCCGCCATGGATGTAGAGCAGGGCCGCACCACTGGGGCTCGTCGGGGTGAGCACCAGCACGTGGCGGCCTGCGACACGCTGCCTGCTCAGCGTCACGCCCGGGCCGGGGCGGCGGGTGATCCGGGAGGCCAGCCTGGCGAGCCGCAGCGAGCGGGCGGTGGTGTCACCGGTCAGGACGGGCAGCAGCGGGCTGCGGAATTCGGCGGGCACCGCGGCCACCGCCTCGCGGGTGGCCAGGTGGCGTCGCAGCCCCAATGCCACCACGGTGGCGGCCAAGGCCGCAGGCAGGGCTTTCATCTGCGAAAGGCTACCGGCGCCGCAGGGCGGACCGGCGGCTGCGGCCCACTAGACTCAGTACCCGTGACATCCCCATCGCCTCGTCCTGTTTTGGTGGTCGACTTCGGTGCCCAGTACGCCCAGCTGATCGCCAGGCGAGTCCGGGAGGCCCGGGTGTTCTCCGAGGTCATCCCGCACACGGCGACCGTGGAGGAGATCAAGGCCAAGGACCCGCAGGCCATCGTGCTGTCCGGTGGTCCGGCCAGTGTGTACGCCGAGGGTGCGCCTCAGCTGGACCCGGCGGTGTTCGACCTCGACGTGCCGGTGTTCGGCATCTGCTACGGCTTTCAGGCCATGGCCCAGGCCCTGGGCGGCACCGTCGCCCGTACCGGCACCAGTGAGTACGGCCGCACCGAGCTGGAAGTCCTTGGCGGTGAACTGCATTCAGGGTTGCCGGGCATGCAGCCGGTCTGGATGAGCCACGGCGACGCGGTCACCGCCGCTCCGGAAGGCTTCGAGGTGGTGGCCGTCAGTTCGGGCGCACCGGTCGCCGCCTTCGAGGACCGCGGCCGCCGGTTGGCCGGCGTGCAATACCACCCCGAGGTCATGCACACCCCGCACGGTCAGCAGATCCTGAGCCGGTTCCTGCACGACTTCGCCGGTATCGGGGCGAGTTGGACACCGGCCAACATCGCCGAGAGCCTGATCGAGCAGGTGCGCGAGCAGATCGGGGACGGCAAAGCGATTTGCGGCCTGTCCGGCGGCGTGGATTCCGCGGTGGCCGCCGCGTTGGTTCAGCGGGCCATCGGTGACCGTCTGACGTGTGTGTTCGTCGACCACGGTCTGCTGCGCGCCGGCGAACGCACCCAGGTGCAACGCGACTTCGTCGCGGCCACCGGAGCCCGACTGGTGACGGTGGACGCCGAGGGGCGTTTCCTGGAGGCGTTGTCGGGCGTGCACGACCCCGAAGGCAAGCGCAAGATCATCGGGCGCGAGTTCATCCGCGCATTCGAGGGCTCGGTGCGTGACCTGCTGGCCGAAGGCGATTCCGATGGGCACCCGATCGAATTCTTGGTTCAGGGCACGCTGTATCCGGACGTCGTCGAGTCCGGCGGCGGCACGGGAACAGCGAACATCAAGAGCCACCACAACGTCGGCGGTCTGCCTGCGGACCTGAAGTTCAAGCTCGTCGAGCCGCTGCGGCTGTTGTTCAAGGACGAGGTGCGTGCGGTCGGCCGGGAGCTGGGCCTGCCGGAGGAAATCGTTGCCCGCCAACCGTTCCCGGGCCCAGGGCTGGGCATCCGCATCGTCGGTGAGGTGACCGCGGACCGGCTGGACACGTTGCGCCGCGCCGATCTGATCGCCCGCGAGGAGCTGACCTCGGCCGGTCTGGACCACCAGATCTGGCAGTGCCCGGTGGTGCTGCTCGCCGACGTCCGCTCGGTCGGCGTGCAGGGCGACGGACGCACCTATGGGCATCCGATTGTCTTGCGACCGGTGTCCAGCGAGGACGCGATGACCGCCGACTGGACGCGGGTGCCCTACGAGGTGCTCGAGCGGATCTCGACGCGCATCACCAACGAGGTGCGCGAGGTGAACCGGGTGGTGCTCGACATCACGAGCAAACCACCCGGCACCATCGAGTGGGAGTAAATACTCAACGCGTCGGCACAGGGGTTCGATCGAGCGTCCCAAGGATTGAGCTCGGCAACGTGGGCTGGGCCGGTATCTGCGGCGATGTCGAACGCCGCGAGCAGCTAAGCCGGATGGTTGAGCGCACGGGTGCCCCTTAAGTTCTTGACGCCGCGGCGATTTCGGCGATAGCCGCGTCCAGGGTCTTGTCGAATTCGGCGTCGCTCTGTTGGGCGGTCAGTCCCTCGGTCAGCGCCCGGGAGAAGCTGGCGATGACGCCGTGGTTGCGGGCCAGCCGCTCGCAGGCGGCGGCGCGGTCATATCCGCCCGACAGCGCCACCACCCGCATCACCCGGGGATGCTCGACCAGGTCGCGGTAGAGATCGTCGACGTCGGGAAGCGTGAGCTTGAGCATCACCTGCTGATCGCCGAGGGCGTCGAGGTGCCGGAGGATCGCGGCCTTGAGCTGCTCCTCGGCCTCGCCCTTGCGGGGGCTGTGGATGTCGACCTCGGGTTCGATGATCGGCACCAGTCCGGCGCCCAGGATCTGGCGGGCGACTTCGAACTGCTGGTCGACCACTGCCTCCAGCCCGGCGCCGGGCAGCTTGATGACCGAACGCATCTTGGTGCCGAAGATGCCCTTGTCCACCGCGCGGGCCAGCAGTGCGTCGAGACCGTCGATGGGTTTCATCACCTGGGCGCCGTCCTCCTCGGCCGCCAGCCCCTTGTCGACCTTGAGGATGGGCACGACGTTCTTGACGTTCCACAGGTAGTCGGCCGTCGGGCGGCCCTCGATGTCGCGGTCCATGGTCATCTCGAACAGGATCGCGGCGATGATCCGGTCACCGTTGAAGCTCGGGCTGGTGATGATGCGGGTGCGCATCTGGTGCACGAGGTCGAACATCTGCTCGTCGCCGGAGTACTCGTCCTCGGCGATGCCGTAGAGCTTCAGCGCCTTGGGGGTGCTACCGCCACTCTGGTCGAGCGCGGCAATGAAGCCGGCTCCGTGGGCGACCTTCTCAGCCTGTTCGCGGTTCATCGTCATGCCCTGCATCGTGCCAGGTGTGATTTCGGCGCCGTGATCAACGTCGGCTCGGGACGTCAGGCAGGTGAGGTTCGCGCTTGACGCTGTCGGTGGGTGGGTGTTTACTCGATTCATCGAACATACATTCGAACACAGTGGTCGGCGATCGTGGCTGGAGGTGGGCGATGACGGCGGCGGTTCCCCTGGAGAGGCGCCAGCATGACCGTGCTGAGCAGCTACAACAGCTTCGGCGCCAGATGGCGGCGGTGTCCGGAAAGGTCGGCGTCACCCGGTCTGTTACGGATGTGGCCAATGAGGTAATCTCGCCCTCTGAAAGTTTGCTGCGGGTCCCGGAATCGCTGGCTGAACTGCTCCCGAATGGGTTGCCGAGGGGGGTGGTCGCGGTGGTGTCGGGGGCCCGTTCGTTGCCGGTGCACGTAGCCGCGGCAGTGACGGCCGGCGGGGGGCATGTGGCCGTCGTCGGGCTGCCCGACTTCGGTCTGCTCGCTGCCGCGGAGATGGGTGCGGATCTGAGCCGGCTCGCGGTGATCCCCGACCCGGGCACCGATCCCGTCGAGGTGGCCGCGGTGCTGATGGACGGGATGGATCTGGTGATCCTCGGCCTGGCCGGCCGGACGGTGACCGCCACTCGGGCGCGGGCGGTGGTGGCCCGGGCCCGGCAGAAGGGTTGCACCCTGCTGGTTGCGCGCGGCGACTGGCAGGGTGCCACGATGCGCCTCGATGCGCGGGTGAACGGGTATGAGACCACCACCGCCGGCCATGGCGGCATCCCGGTGCCGGGGTCCGGACGCATCGGCCGGGTGCGGTTGTCCGTCCGGGCCCATGGCCGCACGGCACGGTCCAGGGTGAGCTGATGTGACCGGCCGGGTGCTGGCGATCTGGTGCATGGACTGGCCGGCGGTTGCCGCGGCCGCAGCGGCGGGACTGCCGGCGACGGCCCCGGTCGCGGTCACCCTGGCCAACCGGGTGATCGCCTGCTCGGCGGCCGCCCGCGCGGCCGGGGTGCGCCGCACGCTGCGTCGGCGCGAGGCTCAGGCGCGGTGCCCGCACCTGCATGTGGTCACCGCCGACCCGGCCCGCGATGCCCGCTACTTCGAGGGGGTGACGGCCGCGGTCGACGAGGTGGTCCCGCGCGCCGAGGTGTTGCGCCCGGGGTTGTTGGTGCTGCCGGTCCGCGGTGCCGCCCGCTACTTCGGCTCCGAGTCGACCGCCGCCGAGCGGTTGGTCGACGCCGTCGCCGCGGCGGGCGCGGAATGCCAGGTGGGGGTGGCCGATCAGCTGCCCACCGCCGTCTTCGCCGCCCGCGCCGGCCGGATGATCGAACCCGGCGGAGATGCCGGATTCCTCTCGGCATTGTCCATCCGCCAGCTGTCCGGCGAGCCGAGCCTGTCCGGGCCCGGTCGGGAAGAGTTGGCTGATCTGTTGTGGCGCATGGGTATCCGCAACCTCGGCCAGTTCGCGGCATTGTCCCGCAGTGATGTGGCCTCCCGGTTCGGGGCCGACGCGATCGCCGCGCATCGCTTCGCCCGCGGCGAACCGGTGCGCGGGCCGTCCGGGCGTGAACCGGCGGCCGACCTCGATGCGGTGCTGCACTGCGACCCGCCGATCGAGCGGGTCGACGCGGCCGCATTCGCCGGGCGGACGTTGGCCGGCGAACTGCATCGCAGCCTGGCGGCCGCGGGAGTTGGCTGCACCCGGCTGGCCATCCACGCGGTCACCGCGGCAGGCGGTGAGCTGACCAGGGTGTGGCGCTGCGCCGAACCGTTGACCGAGGACGCCACCGCCGACCGGGTGCGGTGGCAGCTCGATGGGTGGCTCACCGGGCGGACGGCAGCGAAGCGGCCGAACTCCCCGGTGACCGTTCTGCGGCTGCAGCCGGTGGAAGTTGTTTCCGCAGAAGCCCTTCAGCTGCCGCTATGGGGCGGGGTGGGGGAGGAAGACCGGTTGCGCGCCCGCCGGGCTCTGGTGCGGGTGCAGGGGTTGCTGGGACAGGAGGCCGTCCAGCTGCCGGTGTTGTCCGGTGGTCGGGGTCCTGCTGAACGCATCACGTTGACCCCGCTCGGTGACGAGCTGGTGCCCCGTGCCGACCCGGGCCGGCCCTGGCCCGGTCAGTTGCCCGAGCCGGCACCGGCGGTGATCCTCGACGATCCGGTGGAACTGCTTGACGCCCAAGGTAACCCGGTGCGGGTGACCGGGCGCGGGATGTTCACGGCCGAACCGGCGCGGCTGGACGGTGCGGGGCACCATTACCGGGGTGTGCTGAGTTGGTGGGCCGGGCCGTGGTCGGTGGACGAACGGTGGTGGGATCAGGGCGAGCAGTCCAGGGCGGGTAGGACCGCGCGAGCCCAGGTGCTGGTGGACAACCGGCCGGGCGAGCCGAAAGTCGCACTGCTGCTGTGTTACCGGCAGCGCCGGTGGTACCTGGAAGGCGTCTACGAATGAGCCGCCCACACCGGCTATCTGTCGGCGTGCAGCCGACGTGCGAACGGGCCGACCCGGTCGATGAACCGGTCGAAGAACACCGCCGGGTCGACTGCGACACCGACATGAGCGTTGGGCTCTCGGCCCCATCGCCCGCTCCAGTCGGCGATCGTCATGCCGCGCGTCAGCGTCCCGGTGAGCTCGACGTCGACCGTGGTCGCCCTGGTCTGCACCAGACCGGGATCCAGGGCCACTGCTGCCGCCAGCGGGTCGTGCAGGTGCGCCAGAAAGCCCTCGCCCTGATCGAAATGGAACTCGAAGTAGAACCTCATCGCGTCCTCGAGCGCGCGGATCACCACGTTGTCGGCGGTCGACCGGGTGCCCCGGGAATCCAGCACACTCATGGCGGTCGTGATCGCGCCCGCGGCACCGGCCAGGCGACTCAGGATCGCCGGCGTCAGCATGACGCTCTCGGTCAGGTTCAGTCCGCACACGATCGGAAGCTGGTGCGGCTGAATCGCTTTGGTATCCGCGGCCCGCCCCCACGCATCGAACACCTCAGCCGCGGCCTCCGGGTCGACGCTGATGTTCCATTCGGCCACGGGGGTGGTGTTACCGCGGTAGTCGAAGGCGCCGCCCATGATGACCAGCCGCCGCAACAACGACGGCAGCGCCGGCTCGTCTCGCACGGCCAGCGCGAGGTTGGTCAGCGGGCCGGTGACCAGACCGACCAGTTCGCCGGGCCGGGCGTGCGCGGCGCGCACCCAGGCCTCGGCCGAGTCGTAATCGGTGAGTTCGCGTTGGTGCACCGGTAGTTCGGCGTAGCCCAGGCCGGCTGGTCCGTGGGTGTCTTCGGCGGTGCGCATCTCGGCGCTCAGCGGTTGGTCGGCGCCCCGCGACACCGGCAGGTCGATGGCTCCGCACAGTTCGAGAAGGCCGAGGTTGTTGCGGCACACCTGATCCACACCGACATTGCCACCGGTGGAGGCGATGCCGACGAGTTGCGCATCAGGGCTGGCCAACAGGTACACCAGTGCCATCGCATCGTCGACGCCGGTGTCCACATCGGCGAAAACGGGCAGCGTCGCAGCCTGCTCATCCCCGTCGGTCACGCGGTAACGATACCCGCCGCCGCTTCAGGATCAGGCCGGGCGTGGACCGCCCTGACGGATGACCGCGGCCAGCCCGTCGCGATCGGAAACGCCGAGTTTCAGGCACGCCCGGTAGACGTGGCCCTCGACGGTGCGCACCGAAACCGACAGCTGCTCGGCGATTTCCCGGTTCGACAAGCCGGCGGCGACCAGTTCGGCGACCTCGAGTTCGCGGGAGGTCACCGGCAGCGGCCGCGCGGCACTGCGGATGGCCGGGGTGGCGGCGCCTCCGCAGACGGCCGCCAGACGCGTTGCGCGGGCGACGGATTCGATCTCGCGGCGCCGCGCCCCGCGTTGCTCGTGGATCGCGGCCGCCGCAGCGGCGGCGTCCGCGGCCGACAACAGCAGCCCGGCCTGCTCGAAATCGATGCTGACCGCATCCAGCGCTTCGCCGTCGGCGTCGGCCACCGCGGTGGCATGGCGGAGATACAGCTGCGGCAGCGGCCCGTCGACGAACGGCGCGCGCGACTGGAGTCGGTGGGCGACCTTGCGATCCCCGAAGCGCGCCGCGTCGTGCAACGCCTCGATCTCCACGGCGAACTGGCCGCTGCGCGCGGCGACGTCGGCGGCGGCGCGGCACAGTTCCAGCGCGCGGCGGCCTGCACCGCGCGCCGCCGCGACCCAGGCCCTGACGAGCAGCATCTGCGGGTCGAACAACGCCACGCTGGGTCCTGAATGCTCGCCGGCTTCGGCCAGCACCCGGTCGGCGTCGTCGGGCCGCCCCGAGCCCGCGTACGCGCGGGCCAGCAGAAACCGGCCCGGCAGCCGCCACGGCAGCGAGTTCTCCGCGTTGAATGCCGCGAGTGCTTGTTCGATGGTCGGGATCGCCTCGGCGAACTTGCCCCGGTACCCCGCGACCACACCGGCCATCAACGTCGCGATCGCCCATCCGAGAAACTCCCCGGACGACGTGAACTCCGCGTACTCGACCGCACGTCCCTCGGCCTTGTCCAGGTTGCCGGTGTACACCAGGGCGAGCACTTCGCCGTAGCGTGCCATCATGCGGATCAGCCCGTCGGTGGACCGCTGGGTGTGCAGGCAGCGCTCGGCGATCTCGGCGAACTCACCGCCGCGCCCGGCGAACGGCATCGCCATCCCGGCCGCGAACGCGGCGGTCTCCACGGCTTGTTCGGGTGCGGCGGGATTGGCCAGCACCGCTTCGGCCATCGCCAAACCCTCGACCAGCCGGTTCTGGAACACCGTGAACGCGGCGTCGGCCGCGTCGACCATCGGTCGCAGGATCGGGTTGTCGACCCGAGCCCGCAGCAGCGCCATCACCTCGTCGGCACGATCGGCCTCGCCGAGCGACCAGAACACGATCGACGCCCGCGGGATACCCCACAGCACCAGCTGACCTTCGTCGAGCTCGTCGGGGTCGAACCGGGCCAGGACCTCCTCGGCCTCGTCCGGGCGGCCCTGCCACAGCAGCGCTCGAGACAGCAGGTGGGCGGCCTGCATTCCGGATTCGCGCTCGAACGCGGTGCGCGCCAACCGTTCACCGAGCGGTGCGTTGGCCAGTGACACCGCGTCTTTGGCCGCGGTGATCAGCAGACGGGTGTCGGCGGACTGGTCACTGTCCAGATACAGCTGCGCGAGCCGGATCCGATCGGCCGCCGACGCCGGTGGGTGTCGGTTGAGCACGGTGACGATCCGGCCGCGCAGCATGCGGGCCGACGCGGTCCCGATCTGTCGCAACACCACGTCGCCGTAGAGCGGATGGCTGATCCGCGCCACGAGTGTCGGTCCGTCGCGGTCGATCCGGATCAACTGCGCCTTCTCGGCGGCATCGACGGCCCGCTCGCCGGCCAGCTCCACCAGCGCGTCGATGTCCAGCGGCTCGGACAGGGCCAGCAGTCGCAGCACGGTGAGCGCACCGGGGTCGGCGTTGTCGAACCGGTTCTCCAGCAGGGTGGCCAGTCCCGACGACACCGTGGTCGCCCCGCGTAACTGCCATACGCCGTTGACCTCGCTCAGGGTGCCGGCTTCCAGCGCCGCCTCCACCATGTGCCGCAGAAACAGCGGGTTGCCGCCGGACTGCGACCAGATCACGTTGGCGCTGAGCTCTTCCAGGGTGCCGCCGAGCACCGACTCGACCAGCGCGATGCATTCGTCGCGGCTGAACGGTTCCAGGTCGATGCGGCGCAGGTAGCCGTCCTTCCACAGCGTCATCACCGAGTCGGGGACCGGTTCGCCGCTGCGCACCGTCGCGACGATCGTGCCGGCGCGTTCCACGGCGATCTGGTGCAGCAGCGTGGCCGACAGCTGGTCGAGCAGGTGGGCGTCGTCGACACCGATCACCGCGGGTCCGTCGGCCAGCAGCGACTGCCGGGCCGACACCAGCAGCTCGATGGGATCGCGGGCGTCGGTCGGTTTGACCCACTGGGCGAACGCCCCGAGCGGGATGCTGCGCGACGACGTGGTGCACGCGGCCCAGCGGACCCGGCCGGGAAGCGACGCGGTGACCGATCGGGCGAGGGTGGTCTTGCCGACCCCGGCGGGACCGGTGATCACCACTCCGGATATTTCGCTGTCGGACAGCGCGGACGCGATGACCTCATGCTTGGCAGGCCGGTCCAGTAGCTGCCAAGCCGTCCCCATGCGGTCAGCCTAGGTGCCGACCCCGCCCGCCGCTGGGTCTCTTGCCGATCTGCCCGCCCTCGGGGCCGCCGCGTCAACCAGCGCGGTCGAGGTGCCCCCGAAACCAGTCCGGCCAGGGCTGTTTGTCGAACGTCGTGGCGTCGACGCAGACGTGGATCATGGCTGCCTGGGCGATGATGTCCGCGCCGCGGCGGATCTCGTACCTGCTGCGCAGGGAGGTGCGCCCGAGGGGATCGAAGTCCACGCCGACGATCAGGTCATCGTCGAAATGGGCCGGCCGGCGGAACTGCAGCTCGGCTGCGGCCACCACGAGATCGACACCCCGGTCGGTCAGCACCTGGTAGTCGCCGAAGATGTCGCGGATGGCCTCGTTGAGGGCCATGTCGACCCACGTCAGGTAGTGACCGTTGAACACCCGGCCCTGCATGTCGCATTCGA
Organism: Mycobacterium sp. shizuoka-1; assembly: GCF_002723835.1. Taxonomy (GTDB): domain Bacteria; phylum Actinomycetota; class Actinomycetes; order Mycobacteriales; family Mycobacteriaceae; genus Mycobacterium. Next base: position 36,617 of record NZ_BEWG01000105.1, read on the forward strand.
CGTACCGCACCCGCAGCGGCATGCCGAACCGTTCGGCGGTCATGTCAGAACGAGGTGATGCCGTCCCAGTCCACGATCGTCCACCCGATCACCGGGTTGCCGGTCAGCACCACCCGGCCGGTGTTGGGCAGCGGATGATCGGTCGCGAGGCTGTCTTTGGCGTTGCGCGCGTTCATCAGCGTCCACAGCATGATCGATGCGGCGCTGGAGAAGGCGACCGGCTTGTTGTCGCCGCTTTCGTAGATGCGCTGCACCGCGGCGGTGAACGCGCCGTTGAAGTCGGTGCCGCTGACCGAGCCGGGGATGCTGAAACTCGTGTCGCCGCGTAGCCAATCCGCCGGTGCCACCATGTAGGTGGCGGCCGCTTTGTCGGTGCCCAGGCCGTTGAACCAGCCTGCCGGCACCTCGTTGAGCCCCGGTAACACCGTGACCTGTTCGCCGAGCGCCTTGGCCATCGGCGCGGCCGTCTGCTGGGTGCGGACCATCTCCGAGGCGTAGACGCCGTCGTACTTGTTGTTCTGCAACCGGCTGGCCACCGCCTGCGCCTGCTGCTGTCCGGTCGGTGTCAGCGACGGACCGGGCACCGCCGTGTCGATGATGTTGTCGGCGTTGGCCACCGACTCCCCGTGCCGGATGAACGTCAGCGTGATCGTGCGCTCGCTTGGCGCCGACGAACCGCAGGAAGCGAGCAGGACGGCCACCAGGAGCGCGGCGAGCGTCGCGACGACGGTCCGCAGACGGGAAATGTGCATGGCCCTAGCGTGCCCTGTCCACCGCCGTGGTGGGCGGAATTTAGCCAGTGCGACGATGGAGTTTCTTGTTCCACGACCCGAGGAGTGCGGCAATGCCCATCGATCCCACGGCAATCGGCGCGGTCACCGAACCTCAGAGCACCCGATGGACCGATCGCGACACGATGCTCTACGCGCTCGGCGTGGGTGCCGGTACCGAGGACCTGGCGTTCACCACCGACAACAGCCACGACATCGCCCAGCAGGTGCTGCCCACGTTCGCCGTGATCTGCTGCCCGGCGTTCGGGGCGGCCACCAAGGTGGGTTCGTTCAACTGGGGCATGCTGCTGCACGGGTCGCAGTCGATCCGGTTGTATGCGCCGCTGCCCGCCTCCGGTGAGCTGTCGGTGGTCTCCGAGGTCGCCGACATCCAGGACAAGGGCGAGGGCAAGAACGCGATCATCGTGATGCGGGGCCGGGGAACCGATCCGGCCACCGGCGAGCTGATCGCCGAGACACTGTCGACCGCTGTCATCCGCGGTGAGGGCGGGTTCGGCGGTCAGCCCGGTCAGCGTCCGGTCGCCCCGGAATTCCCCGACCGCGAGCCCGACGCCCGCATCGCCATGCCGACCCGGGGCGACCAGGCCCTGATCTACCGGCTCTCCGGTGACCGCAACCCGCTGCACAGCGATCCGTGGTTCGCCCGCGAGATGGCCGGGTTCGACCGGCCGATCCTGCACGGCCTGTGCACCTACGGATTCGCCGGGCGCGCACTGCTTTCCGAGCTGGCCGGTAACGACGCCGCCAAACTCACCGCGGTCAGCGCGCGGTTCTCGGCGCCGGTCTTCCCTGGCGAGACGTTGACCACCTCGATCTGGCGCACCGCGCCGGGACAGGCCGTCTACCGCACCGAGGCCAGCGGGCTCGACGGTGCCAACGCGCGGATCGTGCTCGACGACGGCACGGCCGAATATATCGACTGATGTCGCGGCACCGCCGCGGTGACTAGCCGACCGCGCCGCCGACGAGGTGGCCGATGCCGAAGGTGACGGCCATGGCCAGCGCGCCGCCGATCACCACCCGGTAGATCGCCCGCCGCGCGCCGGCACCGCCGAGCCGCGCGCTGATCCACCCGGTGACCGCCAGCGCGAGCAGGACCGCGACGAATGTGATCGGCACCCGCATCGACGGCGGCGGGAGCAGGATCGCCAGCAGCGGCAGCACCGCGCCCACGGTGAACGCGACCGCCGACGAGAACGCCGCCTGCCACGGGTTGGTCAGTTCGTCGGGATCGATCCGCAGCTCGATGTCGACGTGCGCGGCGAACGCGTCGTGATCGGTGAGTTCCTCGGCGACGGTGCGAGCCGTCGCAGGCGAGAGCCCCTTGGCCTCGTAGAGCGCCGCGAGCTCTTCGAGTTCCTCCGCCGGCTGGGTGTCGAGCTCGCGGCGTTCCTTGTTGAGCATCGCCTTCTCGGTGTCGCGCTGGGTGCTCACCGACACGTATTCGCCGACGGCCATCGACAGCGCACCGGCGGCCAGGGCCGCGATACCGGCGGTGAAGATCGGTCCGCGTTCGGCGGTCGCCGCGGCCACGCCGACGACGATGCCCGCCGTCGAGACGATCCCGTCGTTGGCGCCGAGGACGCCGGCTCGCAGCCAGTTCAGCCGGCTGCCGAAGGCGCCGTGGTGGGGTTCGGCGGGATGGGTCGGCAGGTCGCCAGGAGTATTCACGTGTGCAGCGTAGGGCTTCCGCCGTATGCCCGCGCGATGTCGGTGGAGTCGGCCCAACCCGAGTAGGTCGGCCGCTGCGGCCATCCGTCAGGGGAGTCCTGCCATTCCTCTTGACGGCCCCACGGGAGCAGGTCGATCAGCGCGAACGAATGGCTGAGCTGTTCGGTCCCGCGACCGTTGGTGTGCCAGGTGCGATAGACGGTGTCGCCGTCTCGCAGGAAGACGTTGACGGCGAATCCCTCGCCGGGTGCGGCGTCGACGTCGGCGCCGAACGTACTGTCCGAGGACGAATACCAGTCCATCTTGTTGCCGACTTTTTCCTTGTACGCCAAGGCTTCTGCGATGGGTCCGTTGGTGACGATCACGAAGCGGGCGTCGTAGTTGTCCAGGAACTCCAGCCGGGTGAACTGGGAGGTGAACCCGGTGCAGCCGGAGCATTGCCACTCCTGGCCGTCACTCCACATGTGGTGGTAGACGATCAACTGGGAACGCCCGTCGAACACCTCGGCCAGGCAGACGGGCCCGTCCGGGCCGATCAGGACGTACTTGGGCATCTCGACCATCGGCAACCGCCGACGCTGGGCGGCGATCGCATCGAGTTCGCGGGTGGCGGCCTTTTCCCGGACGCGCAACTCGTCGAGAGCGGTGCGCCAGGACTGCTGGTCGACTACCGGGGGCAGGGCGGACATGTGCATCTCCTTGGGTCGGGTTCGTTCACAAGGATTGACCCGCCCTGCCGCCGTTAGTCATCGGTGCTAGCCGCGCTTGCTGTGTCCCTGCCCGGTCCCTGGCTTGCCGGCCGGATTACCGGCAGCCTTGGCCGATGCCGCCTTCCGGTTACCGGCTGCCGATGCCTTCGGCTTGGAGCGCGCCGAGGACGCGGTGCCCGACGGTGCGGACGGCGTCGCCTTGGTGGTGACCGCTGCCGTGCTTCGCAGCGCGGCGGCGCTGGGCTTCTTGAACGGCAGCGTGATCGTGGGCGGTGGGGTGTAGAGCGCCTTGGCGATCAGGTTCCGGACGATGAGCGGCAGCCCGATCGGCCCGTACTGGCCGAGCAGTCCGGCGTCGGCATTGAGGGTGATGTCGAGGAACACCGCGGGTGCCTGCACCAGGGCCGCCAACGGGTTGGCGCTGCCCGCAACGAACGTGAATGCTTGCTGGATGGCGTAGATGGGGACGTAGAGCTGCTGGGGAATGATGGCGGGCACCGCGGCGGCGACTTCGCCGAGCACGTTGAACAGCTCCGTCACATGGGTGCTGATCTCTCCCGGGATCTGGCCGGCCTTACCGGTGAGAAGCTGGGTGGCGTAGATCAGCTGATTGAGGACCAGCTGGGTGACGACGGGCGCGAGCGGGAAGGTGGGGGACGGCAGGGGAAAACTGTTGTTGGTCCCCAGCGCCAGCTTGCCGAGCTCGTACACGCTGGAGACCGTGTTGCTGGCCAGGTCGGACCAGGCATCGGTCAGCACGATGGCTTCGGTGGAGATGCGCACCGGCGACATGCTTGCCGGGTGCAGATCGGGCGGTGTGACGATGACCGGGGTCAGGGCCAGCGCTCCCGTGGTGGTCAGCGTGGCGACGGCGAACAGGGGGCGGCGGGCGGGGTGTTCCATCGGGCGTGTCTCCCTCGTTGTGGCGGCGTCGACGAGGGCTCGTCGGCTTCAATTCCGGGCTGGGAATCCGCTGTGGGTGAGCTTTCCAGGAGCGTGAGACGGACGCACCGAAATTTGCTGGATCAACCGGTTCGGTGCAGTTTCAGCTGTCGAGTTCGGTGAGCCCGGCCAGCGCCGCAGGCAGTGGATTCCGGTGGAGTACACCCAGGCGCTGGGTGGCGCGGGTGAGCGCGACATAGAGTTCGGCGGCACCGCGCGGTCCGTCGGCGAGAATACGGTCCGGCTCCACGACCAGCACCGCGTCGAACTCGAGTCCTTTGGTCTCCGACGGCGCGATGACGCCGGGAATGTCCGGCGGTCCGATCACCACGCTGGTGCCCTCTCGGGCGGCCTCGGCGGCGGCGAACTCCTCGATGGCGGCCGGCAGCTGCGCTGCGGTGACGCGCCGCGACCACGGCCGAACGCCGCACGCGCGCACCGACTCCGGGGGCTGGACATCAGGGGCGAACTCGGCCAGCACGGCGGCGGCGACGGCCATGATCTCAGCGGGAGTGCGGTAGTTCACCGACAGCGACCGGTACACCCAGCGGCCGGGCACGTAGGGCTCCAGCATCTGCGCCCACGACGTCGCCCCGGCCATCGACCGGCGCTGCGCGAGATCGCCGACCACCGTGAACGACCGACTGGGGCAGCGGCGCATCAACACCCGCCAGTCCATCTCCGAGAGCTCCTGTGCTTCGTCGACCACGACGTGCCGATAGGTCCAATCCCGGTCGGCGGCCGCGCGTTCGGCGAGGTCTCGGTAGTCACCCTCGGTGAAACGTTCGGCCAAGCCCTCGGCGTCGATCAGGTCCTGCGCGAGCAGATGGTCCTCGTCGTCCATCAGATCCTCGTGCGCGACCATGTTCTCCAAAACACCTCTGGCATAGTCAGTTTCGTTCTTTCGGGCTTGTTCGGCGGCGGCATCCGCCTGCTTGTCGCGGCCCAGCAGGTCGACCAATTCGTCGAGCAACGGCACGTCCGACACCGTCCAGGCCGCACCGTCTTCCCGCCACAGGGTCTCCTCGGCGCCGGCGGCACGTAACCGCTCGGGCGAGCTGTACAGCTCGGCCAACAGATCGTGCGGCTCGAGGACCGGCCACAGTTGGTCGAGGGCCGCCAGGAACCGCTCGTTGTCTTCGAGGTCGGCGAGCAGGTCCGCCCGAACCTTCTCCCAGGCGTCGCGATTGTCGCGGGTCAGCCAGCCGCGGCCGATGCGGGCGACTCCGCGCTCGGTCAGCACGTAAGTGACGATGTCGCGGAACACCGCACGCGCCGCGTTGTGCGGCAGGCCACTTGCGCGTGCCTCGTCGATGGCCCATTGCGCTGTGTCGGCGGCGATCTGCATCGTGACGTCGCCCAGCGGGATCTCGATCGGGTGCTCGGGCACGCGCTGGCGGTCCGCGATCGCGGCGGCCAGCACGTCCAGCATCGCGCGGGCGCCCTTGATGCGGGCGACGTCCGGGGTGTCCTCGGCCGTGACGTGCAGTCCGGGAAGCAGGTCGCCGACCGTGGCGAACACGACGTCCGACTCGCCCAGTGAAGGAAGCACGCGACCGATGTGCTTCATGAACGCCTCATTGGGGCCGACGACCAGCACGCCGTGGCGTTCGATCCGCTGGCGTTGGGTGTAGAGCAGATAGGCCACCCTGTGCAGCGCCACCACCGTCTTGCCGGTGCCGGGGCCGCCCTCGATCACCAGAACGCCCGGATGCTCGAGCCGGATGATCTCATCCTGTTGGGCCTGGATCGTCGCCACGATGTCGCGCATGCCCTCGCCGCGGGGCGCGTTGACCGCGGCCAGCAGGGCAGCGTCGCTGCTGAACGGGCTGTCGTCACCGGCGCCAGGGTCGGGACGGCCGAAGACCTCGTCGGTGAAATCGATCAGTCGCCGCCCCAGCGAGTGGAACTGACGGCGCCGGCGCATGCCCTCTGGGCTGGCGCCGGTGGCGATGTAGAAGGCGCGGGCCGCCGGTGCCCGCCAGTCGATCAGTAGTGGCTCGTGGTCGTTCTGCTCGTCGAAGATGCCGAGACGGCCGACGTAGAGCCGTTCGCCCGAAAGGGCGTCCAGCCGCCCGAAGCACAATCCCTGATCGGCCACGTCCAACCGCGCCGCGGATTGCGCCAATGCACGTACCTCGGCGTCCCTGGCCACCAGTGTCCCGCCGTCCTGGACGTCGATCGGCCCCCCGAGCGCGGCGCGGTACTGGGCCTTGACCCGCGCGCGCTTGGCGTCGAGCCGGTCGTAGAGCCCGGCCAGGTACTCCCGCTCGGATTCCAGTTCACGCTCGTGTGCCTCGGTGGTCATACCCCTCATTTCCATGGTCCGGTCAGCGAGTGTGCGTCAGCCACCGGGTCTTGCCGCAAGCCCCCCGGTGCGTTATAGCTTGAGAAGGGCAGACGTTCGCGGCCTCCTCCATCCTCACCCACCTCGTTGGCACGGGCTGCCCCATCGACCAGCCGTCGCACATATGTTCGATTAAGCTCGGTGTGATGAGTTGGTTCAACGGGCCGCCGAGCTGGTCGGAGATGGAGCGGGTGCTGGGCGGCAAGCCGCGCCGTTCGGGCCTGTCGCTCGGTGAGCCGCACGCCGACGGCGGCGACAGCCCGGCGTGGTCGCGCCGCCGGGAACCCTACGAGCCTCACGGCGGGCGGCTGACCCGCTCGGCCGTGCCCTACGCGGAGCTGCACGCGCACTCGGCCTACAGCTTCCTCGACGGGGCCAGTACCCCGGAGGAGCTCGTCGAGGAGGCGTCGCGGCTGGACCTTCGGGCCATCGCCCTGACCGACCACGACGGGCTCTACGGCGTGGTGCGGTTCGCCGAGGCGGCCAAAGAACTCGACATGCGCACCGTCTTCGGTGCGGAACTGTCGCTGGGCAATACCGCTCGCACCGAGTCGCCCGACCCGCCGGGCCCGCACCTGCTGGTGCTGGCGCGCGGGCCGGAGGGGTACCGGCGGCTGTCCCGCCAGCTGTCCGCCGCGCATCTGGCCGGTGGTGAGAAGGGCAAGCCGCGTTACGACTACGATTCGCTGACCGAGGCCGCGGGCGGGCATTGGCACATTCTCACCGGTTGTCGCAAAGGCCATGTCCGGCAGGCTCTTTCGTCCGGTGGGCCGCAAGCCGCGGCAACGGCGCTGGCCGATCTGGTGGACCGCTTCGGTCGCGACCGGGTCAGTATCGAACTCACCTGCCATGGTGATCCGCTCGACGACGAACGCAACGCCGCGCTGGCCGCGCTGGCCCCGCGGTTCGGCGTGGGGGTTGTCGCCACCACCGCTGCTCATTTCGCCGGGCCGAGCCGCGGCCGGCTGGCCATGGCGATGGCGGCCATCCGGGCGCGCCAGTCGCTGGACGAGGCCGCCGGTTGGCTTGCCCCGGTGGGCGGTTCGCATCTGCGCTCCGGCGACGAGATGGCCCGGCTGTTCGCCCGCCATCCCGAGGCGGTCAGTGCCGCCGCCGACCTCGGTGAGCAGTGCGCCTTCGGGCTGGCGCTGATCGCTCCGCAGCTTCCGCCGTTCGAGGTGCCGGCCGGGCACACCGAGGACAGCTGGTTGCGGGAACTGGTGATGATCGGTGCCGCCCGGCGCTACGGGCCGCGGGCCGGCGCGCCGGAGGCCTACGCCCAGCTCGAGCGCGAACTGGACATCATCGCCGCGCTGAAGTTCCCGGGGTACTTCCTGGTGGTTCACGACATCACCCGGTTCTGCCGGGAGAACGACATCCTGTGTCAGGGCAGGGGATCGGCGGCCAACTCCGCCGTCTGCTATGCACTGGGTGTCACCGCGGTCGACCCGATCGCCAATGAACTGCTCTTCGAACGGTTCCTGTCTCCGGCTCGCGACGGGCCGCCGGACATCGACATCGACATCGAATCGGACCTTCGGGAAAAGGCCATCCAGTACGTCTACGACCGGTATGGCCGTGACTACGCCGCCCAGGTCGCCAACGTCATCACCTACCGGGGTAAGAGCGCGGTGCGGGACATGGCCCGTGCGCTCGGCTTCTCTCAGGGGCAACAGGATGCCTGGAGCAAGCAGATCAGCCACTGGCACTCCGGTGCCGATGCGCCGGATGTCGAAGGCATCCCGGCGCCGGTGGTCGAGCTGGCGACCCAGATCAAGAACCTGCCGCGGCACATGGGTATTCACTCCGGCGGCATGGTGATCTGCGACCGGCCCATCGCCGATGTGTGCCCGGTCGAGTGGGCCCGCATGGAGAACCGAAGCGTGCTGCAGTGGGACAAGGATGACTGTGCGGCAATCGGTTTGGTGAAGTTCGACATGCTCGGCCTCGGCATGCTCTCAGCGCTGCACTATGTCATCGACCTGGTGGCCGAGCACAAGGGCATCACGGTCGACCTGGCCAAGCTGGATCTCGCCGAACCGGCGGTCTACGAGATGCTGCAGAAGGCCGACTCGGTCGGAGTGTTCCAGGTGGAATCGCGAGCCCAGATGGCCACCCTGCCAAGGCTGAAACCTCGGGTGTTCTACGACCTGGTGGTGGAGGTGGCGCTGATCCGGCCCGGGCCCATCCAGGGCGGCTCGGTGCATCCCTACATCAAGCGCCGCAACGGTCTGGAGCCGGTCACCTACGACCACCCCTCGATGGAACCGGCACTGCGAAAGACCCTGGGAGTGCCGCTGTTCCAGGAACAGTTGATGCAGCTGGCGGTGGACTGCGCGGGCTTCTCGGCGGCCGAGGCCGACCAGCTGCGCCGGGCCATGGGTTCCAAACGCTCCACCGAGAAGATGCGCCGGCTGCGGGACCGGTTCTATGCCGGGATGGCCCAGCGGCACGGCATCACCGGCGAGGTTGCCGAACGGATCTACGAGAAGCTGGAAGCCTTCGCCAATTTCGGCTTCCCGGAGAGTCATTCGCTGAGTTTCGCCTCGCTGGTGTATTACTCCTCATGGTTCAAGCTGCACCATCCGGCGGCGTTCTGTGCCGCCCTGCTGCGCGCCCAGCCGATGGGCTTCTATTCGCCACAGTCGTTGGTCGCCGATGCCCGCAGACACGGGGTTGTGGTGCACGGGCCTGATGTCAATGCCAGCCTGGCGCATCCCACGCTGGAGAACTCCGGGCTGGATGTGCGATTGGGTCTGGGTGCGGTGCGCCATATCGGTACCGAGCTGGCCCAGCGTATCGTCGACGAGCGCAAGGCGAATGGACCGTATGCCTCGCTGCTGGATTTGACTGGACGAGTACAGCTTTCGGTGCCGCAGACCGAGGCGCTGGCCACCGCCGGGGCGCTCGGCTGCTTTTCGATCACCCGCCGGGAGGGGCTGTGGGCGGCCGGTGCCGCGGCCACCCAACGCCCCGACCGGCTACCCGGCGTCGGCTCGTCGTCGCACGTTCCCGCCCTGCCCGGGATGAGCGAGGTGGAATTGGCCGCGGCCGACGTGTGGGCCACCGGCGTCTCGCCGGACAGCTATCCGACCCAGTTCCTGCGCGCAGACCTCGACGCGTTGGGGGTGCTGCCCGCCGACCGGCTGCTGGAGGTGCCCGACGGTGCCCGGGTACTGATCGCCGGGGCGGTGACGCATCGTCAGCGGCCTGCCACCGCACAGGGGGTGACGTTCATGAACATCGAAGACGAGACCGGCATGGTCAATGTGATGTGCTCTCCAGGGGTGTGGAACCGGCATCGCAAACTCGCCCAGACCGCCTCGGCGCTGTTGATCCGCGGTCAGGTGCAGAACGCCACGGGTGCGGTCACGGTGGTGGCCGAGCGGATGGGCCGCATCACGATGACGGTGGGTTCCCGCTCGCGGGACTTCCGGTGAGCGAAGCGAAGCGGAAGAATCTGGCCTGAGCCGGTGAGCGAAGCGAAGCGGAAGAATCTGGCCTGAGCCGGTGAGTCAGTCCTTTTCGTCGTCACGGGGGAGCAGTCGTTCTGGGTGGTGATAGTCATTGGTACCGCCGATGAGCGGCACATCCGGTGGTGGAATCCATTCGGTTCGGCCGCCGGGGAGTTGGCGGGTGGCCCAGCCGTCGTTCTCGACGAGTAGGTTGTCGCATTTGCAGGCCAGGGTGAGGTCGTCGATGTCGGTGGTGCCACCGTGTTTCCAGTCTTTGGCGGCGTGGTGGACCTGGCTGTTGTAGCCGTTGACCGTGCATCCGGGTGCGGTGCAGCCACGGTATTTGGCCAGCAACATGATTCGCTGATCGGCCGAGGCCAGTCGCTTGCTTCGACCGAGCCACAACGACTGTCCGGTGACCCCGTCGAACACCGCCAGATAGTGGTTGGCGCGGGCGGACATCCCGATCAGGTCACTGATCGGGATCAATGTCCCGCCGGCGGTGACGGCGTGCCCGGCACCGGCTTGAAGTTCCTGCAGGGTAGTCGACACGATCACCGTCACCGGAAGGCCATTGTGCTGGCCGAGTCTGGGGTCGCCGAGGCGGGAGCGCACCAGGTCGGCGAGTGCATCGTGTTGGCGTTGGGCGTGGCTGCGAAGGTCGTCCGGTTCCGGTGCGGCGGATTTCGCCATCCACGCATCGAGCATCGCCCGCAGTTGTGGGTCGGCCACCAGCTTGCCGACGCTCATGCCGTCAGGGCGCTGACCCCCGCACCACACGAAGCCGCGCTTGCGTGCCCGGTCTTCTTCCGAGTACTTCCCGTCGGGATTGAGGTGGGTGGCCAACCTGTCGGCCACTTTCTCCAGCTGATCGGGCCGCATTGTCTCCGCGTGTTGGGCCAGGGTGCGCTCGGCTTTCTCGATCTCAACTGGTCCGACGTGGTCGGGCAGATCGTTGAAAAACTTCTGAATCACCCGGACGTGCTCGCCATCGAGCAAGCCGGCCTCCCACGCCACGCCGGTGGCCGGCAACAACGCCGGCAAGTGGTCGCCCGTCAATGTTGTGCGCGGCGTCAACTGCTCGGCATCACGTACTCGACGCTTGGCCGCCGCACGGCTGATCCGCAACACGTCGGCCAGCACGATCGGAATCGGCGGGCAGCCCTCATACCGCTCCAAGTGGGTGATCAGGTCGTACGAGATGGCGACCTGCCGACGTATCGACTTTTCCAGCCGCTCGATGGCCGCGAGCCGTTCCGGCGCGGGCAGCTCCTCGATATCGGTGGCACCGAGCATCTCGACCGCAACGGCAAGCGCATCCAACGCCGCAGTGATCGAACTCATGTTCGAAACGCTACCGCGTAGCCCCGACAGAAATTGTCATCTCTCACGACATCGGTGACAGTTCTGCATCAGGACATCGGTGACAGTTCGGGTGGTCTCGGTGGTGACACTTCTGCCTTCAGGCTGCGGTGGTGGCAGTTAATGAA
>NZ_BEWG01000106.1 GCF_002723835.1 Mycobacterium sp. shizuoka-1
TCTCGTAGCCGTCGATGCGCGGCCCCGAGTTGCCGTACGGGGTGTTGATCACCATGTTGACCTCGCCGGCCACGATCGCGTCCACCGCGGACATCGCGGGCCTGCCGTCGCCGGGCTCCTCGAAATGCTTGCGCACGACGTCGCACGGGATTCCGTTGCGGCGCAGCATCTCCGCGGTTCCCTCGGTGGCGAGCACCCGGAAGCCCAGGTCGGCCAGTCGCTTGACCGGGAACACCAGCGAGCGCTTGTCCCGGTTGGCCACCGAGACGAAGATCGTGCCGGTGGTCGGCAGCGAGCCGTAGGCGGCCGTCTGGCTCTTGGCGAACGCACTGCCGAAGTCACGGTCGATACCCATCACCTCACCGGTCGACTTCATCTCCGGCCCGAGCAGCGAGTCGATGCCCGAGCCGTCGGCCTTGCGGAACCGGTGGAACGGCAGCACCGCCTCCTTCACCGCGATCGGCGCATCCGGGGCGGGCGTCGCCCCGTCACCGGTGGCGGCCAGCACCCCTTCGGAACGCAGTTGGGAGATGCTGGCGCCCAGCATGACTCGGGCGCACGCCTTGGCCAGCGGGATGGCAGTCGCCTTGGAGACAAACGGAACCGTACGGCTGGCCCTCGGGTTGGCCTCCAGCACGTAGAGCACATCGTCTTTGAGCGCATACTGCACGTTGAGCAGACCCACCACACCGACTCCGTGCGCGATCGCCTCGGTGGCCCGACGGACGGCTTCGATGTCGCTGCGGCCCAGGGTGACCGGCGGCAGCGCACAGGCCGAGTCACCGGAGTGGATCCCCGCCTCCTCGATGTGCTCCATCACGCCGCCGATGTAGACCTCGGTGCCGTCACAGAGCGCGTCCACGTCGATCTCGATCGCGTCCTCGAGGAATCGGTCGACGAGCACTGGGTGTTCGGGTGAGAGCTGCGTGGCCCGGGTGATGTAGCCGTGCAGCGTCTGTTCGTCGTAGACGATCTCCATCCCGCGGCCACCGAGCACATATGACGGCCGTACCAGGACGGGATAGCCGATGCGAGCGGCGATCTCGCGGGCCTCTTCGAAGCTGGTGGCGGTGCCGAACTTCGGCGCGGGCAGACCCGCGTTCGTCAGGACCTGACCGAACCGGCCGCGATCCTCGGCCAGGTCGATGGCTTCGGGGCGGGTGCCGACAACCGGCACCCCGGCGTCGGCGAGCCGCTTGGCCAGCCCCAGCGGGGTCTGGCCGCCGAGCTGCACGATCACCCCGACCACACCCGGGCCGCCATGGCCGGACTGCGATTCGGCGTGATACACCTCGAGGACGTCCTCGAAGGTCAGTGGCTCGAAGTACAACCGGTCGGCGGTGTCGTAGTCGGTGGACACCGTCTCGGGGTTGCAGTTGATCATGACGGTCTCGAATCCCGCGTCGCTCAGTGTGGTCGCGGCATGCACGCAGCTGTAGTCGAATTCGATGCCCTGCCCGATCCGGTTCGGTCCCGACCCGAGGATCAGCACCTTGGGGCGCTCGGTCTGCGGGGCCACCTCGGTCTCGGCAGCGGGATCCAGCTCATAGCTGGAGTAGTGGTAGGGCGTCTTGGCCTCGAACTCGGCCGCGCAGGTGTCGACGGTCTTGAACACCGGGTGCACGCCGAGGCGCTGGCGCAGTGCCCGCACACCGGTCTCGCCGGCCAATTCCGGCCGCAGCGAGGCGATCTGGCGATCCGACAGGCCGTTGTGCTTGGCCCGGCGCAGCAGGTCCTCGTCGAGGACCGGGGCGTCGATCAGCTCGCGGCGCAAGGCCACCAAGCGAGAGATCTGCTCGACGAACCACGGGTCGACGCCGGAGGCCTGGGCCACGTCCTCGACACTGGCACCCAGCCGCAGCGCCAGCTCGACGTCGTAGAGCCGTCCTTCGGTGGGGGTGCGCAGCCGGTCCAGCACATCGGACACCCAGCCGTCGTCGTCGGGGCCGGTCCAGAACCCCGCGCGAGTTGTCTCCAGCGAACGCATCACCTTGCCGAGAGCCTCGACGAAGTTGCGGCCCAACGACATCGCCTCACCGACCGACTTCATCGTGGTGGTCAGCGTCGGGTCGGCGCCCGGGAACTTCTCGAAGGCGAACCGAGGCGCCTTGACCACCACGTAGTCCAGCGTGGGTTCGAAGCAGGCTGGGGTTTCCTTGGTGATGTCGTTGACGATCTCGTCGAGGGTGTAGCCGATCGCCAGCTTGGCCGCGATCTTGGCGATCGGAAACCCGGTGGCCTTGGAGGCCAGTGCGGACGACCGCGACACCCGCGGGTTCATCTCGATTACGATGAGCCGGCCGTCTTTCGGGTCCACCGCGAACTGGATGTTGCAGCCGCCGGTGTCCACGCCGACCTCGCGCAGGATCGCGATGCCGAGATCGCGCATCGTCTGGTATTCGCGGTCGGTGAGCGTCATCGCCGGAGCCACCGTCACCGAGTCTCCGGTGTGCACACCCATCGGATCGACGTTCTCGATCGAGCAGACCACCACGACGTTGTCGCGGCCGTCGCGCATCAGTTCGAGCTCGTATTCCTTCCAGCCGTAGATCGATTCCTCGATCAGCACGTTGGCAGACGGCGACGCCGCCAGCCCGTCACCGGCCATCCGTTCGACGTCTTCGAGTGAATGCGCCATGCCCGAGCCCAGCCCGCCCATCGTGAACGACGGGCGGACGACGACGGGCAGCCCGAGCTCGGCGACGGTCTCGCGGACCTCGGCCATCGTGTAGCACACCCGCGACTTCGCCGACTCGCCACCGACTTTCGCGACGATGTCCTTGAACTTCTGCCGATCCTCGCCGCGCTGGATGGCGTCGAAGTCGGCACCGATCAGCTCGACGCCGTACCGCTCGAGGGCACCGTTCTCGTAGAGCGCGACGGCGGTGTTCAGCGCGGTCTGGCCGCCGAGGGTGGCCAGCAGCGCGTCGATCCGGTTGCCGCGCGCGGCCTGCTGGGCGATCACCTTCTCGACGAACGCCGCGGTGATCGGCTCGACGTAGGTGTAGTCGGCGTACTCCGGGTCGGTCATGATCGTCGCGGGGTTGGAGTTGACCAGGCTGACGGTCAGTCCCTCGGCCCGCAGCACCCGGCAGGCCTGGGTGCCCGAGTAGTCGAACTCGCAGGCCTGGCCGATGACGATCGGCCCGGAGCCGATGACCAGGACGTGCTTGAGGTCGGTGCGGCGTGGCATTTAGCGGTTCTCCCCGTTCATCAGGTCCACGAATTGGTCGAACAGGTAGTTCGCGTCGTGCGGGCCGGCTGCGGCCTCCGGGTGGTACTGCACCGAGAAGGCGCGCCCACTGGCGAGCTTGATGCCCTCGACGACCCCGTCGTTGGCGCAGGTGTGACTGACCAGCGCGGGGCCGAAGTCGGTGGCGAACTGCTCGCCGGCTTCGCCCTCGAGGGCGAAGCCGTGGTTCTGCGCGGTGATCGCCACCGCACCGGTGGCGTGGTCGATCACCGGGACGTTGATCCCGCGGTGGCCGAACACCATCTTGTAGGTGGAGCGGCCCAGCGCGCGGCCCAGGATCTGGTTGCCGAAACAGATGCCGAACAGCGGGATGTCGGCACCCAGCACCGCCCGGGTGACACCGACGACATGGTCGGCGGTGGCCGGGTCGCCGGGGCCGTTGGACAGGAACACCCCGTCCGGCTTGAGCTCGGCGATCTGGTCGAAGGTGGCCGAAGACGACAGCACATGGGTGCGGATCCCGCGCGCGGCGAAGTTGCGCGGTGTGTTGGTCTTGATCCCCAGGTCCAGTGCGACAACGGTGAACCGTTGGGGGCCTTCGGGTTCCACGATATAACCGTCGGGCGTGCTGACCTCGCCGGCGAGGTCGGCGCCGAGCATCGCGGGCTGGCTGCGCACCCGGCGCAGCATCTCCTCGGTGTCGGCAAGCGCGGGCCCGGAGAACACCCCGGCCTTCATCGAGCCCTGGCTACGCAGGTGGCGCACCACCGCGCGGGTGTCGATACCGGCGATGCCGACGATGTGCTGGCGTCGCAGCTCGTCGTCCAGCGTTCCGCTGGCCCGCCAGTTGGAGGCCCGCGGCGAGGGGTCGCGCACCGCGTAACCGGCCACCCAGATCTTGTCGCCGCGACTCTCGGCATCCTCGTGGTTCCAGCCGGTGTTGCCGATCTGCGGGGCGGTGGCCACCACGATCTGACGGTGATAGCTGGGGTCGGTCAACGTCTCCTGGTAGCCGGACATGCCGGTGGAGAACACCGCCTCCCCCAGAGTCTGTCCGACCGCACCGAATTCGGTGCCGGTGTAGACCCGCCCGTCCTCGAGCACTAGATGGGCTTTACCCGTCACGCTGCTTCTCCTGTTGTCGTCCATCGGGCATAGTCGCGGCGGTCGTCGCCGCGAAAGCCCGTATCAATCTCGGTGCCCGAGGGCAGCCGCCACCGGATCGCCAGGATGCCGTCCGGCGATTCGGCCTTGTTGCGACCGCCGGGCACGACCTTTCCGGCCAGTCCGCGTTCGGTGCGCACACCGCTGATCGCGCCCTGGGGGATCCAGATCGGGGTGGCGCCGGAGCGCTCGAGCAGGATCCCTTCGGGGTAGCGGGTCAGCACCGCTTTGCACCGATAGCCCAGGTCGCCGGCGGCAATCCGCTCCAGCCACCGCCCTGCCAGGGTACTGCCCACGTAGAGGCCTCTGGTCGGCGCGATCACCGCCGCGCTGAGCAGGTCAGGGATCGCAGGTAGTTCGCCGAGCAGGGCCAGCTGCCGGTCGCCACGATGCCGCCAGCCGCGCAGCATCCGCCCGATCAGCACACCGATGACGACGACGATCACGAACGCGAAGAGATACGCCCCGATCGCCGTGCCGGTATTCATGCCGGGCTCTTCCCGTCCCGCGCCGTCACCACGCCGCGCAGCAGGGTGGCCGTCACGGTCGCCGGCAGCGTCATCGCCGCGAACGGGGTGTTGGCCGAGCGGCTGGCGAGCTCGTCGCCCTCGACCACCCAGGTGGCGTCGGGGTCGACGACGACGAGGTTGGCGGGCTCCCCCACCTCCAGCGGGCGGCCCTGGTCGTCGAGTCCGACGATGCGGGCCGGGTTCTCGCTCATCACGCGCGCCACCCCACGCCAGTCGAGCAGGCCGGTCGCCACCATGGTCTCGACGACCACCGACAGTGCGGTCTGCAGGCCGAGCATGCCGGGGCGGGCCCGGGAGAACTCGCAGCACTTCTCGTGTTCGGCGTGCGGGGCGTGGTCGGTGGCCACGCAGTCCAGCACACCGTCGGCCAGCGCCTGGCGCAGGGCCTGGGCGTCGGCGGCCTCCCGCAGCGGTGGGTTGACCCGGTTCACCCCGTCGTAGCTGGCCAGCCGGCTGTCATCGAGCAGCAGGTGGTGCGGGGTGACCTCGGCGGTGATCGAAATACCTTGCTGCTTGGCCCATTTGATGAGCTCGACGGTGCCCGCCGTGGAGGCGTGGCAGATGTGCACGCGGGCCCCGGCGTCCCGGGCCAGCAGCGCGTCGCGGGCGACGATCGATTCCTCGGCGGCGCGTGGCCAGCCCGCCAGGCCCAGCCGCGCGGCGTTGGGGCCCTCGTGGGCGACGGCGCCGACGGTCAGTCGCGGCTCCTCGGCGTGCTGGGCGATCAGCACGCCCAGGCCGGTGGCGTACTCCAGCGCCCGGCGCATCACCAGCGGGTCGTGCACGCAGATGCCGTCGTCGGAGAACATCTTGACCTGTGCCACCCCGGCCGCCATCAGGCCCATCTCGGTGAGCTGCTTGCCCTCGAGCCCCACTGTCACTGCGCCCACCGGGTGCACGTCGACCAGGCCGACCTGCTGCCCGCGCCGCCACACGTGGTCGGTCACCACCGGGCTGTCGGCCACCGGATCGGTGTTGGCCATCGCGAACACCGCCGTGTACCCGCCCAGAGCCGCTGCCGCCGAACCGGTTTCGATGTCCTCGGCGTATTCGCGGCCAGGCTCGCGCAGATGGGTGTGCAGGTCGACGAAGCCGGGCAGCAGCACCTGGCCGGTGGCGTCGATGACGTCGGCGTCGTCGGGCGCCGTGAGGGCGGGACCGATCTCGGCGATCTGCCCGTCGGCCACCAGGACGTCGACCTGGTCACCCTCGCCGTAGAGCCGCACGCCGTGGATCAGGATCGGCGGGCCGCAGCGATGCGACCCGGGAATTGAATCTGTCATACCGACACCGCCTCGTCCGTGCCGACCAGCAGATGGAACAGCACCGCCATCCGGACATGCACACCATTGGAAACCTGTTGCAGCACAGCTGATTGCGAGGAATCGGCGGCGGCAAACGAGATCTCCATACCGCGCAGCATCGGACCGGGATGCAGCACCACCGCGTGCCCGGGCAACACTGCCTGCCTGCGATCGGACAGCCCGTAGCGGATCGAGTACTCGCGCTCGGAGGGGAAGAACCCGCCGTTCATCCGTTCGGCCTGTACTCGCAGCATCATCACCGCGTCGGCGGCGGGCAACTCGGCGTCCAGATCGTGCGACACCCGCACCGGCCAGTCCTCGACTCCGACCGGCAGCAGCGTCGGCGGGGACACCAGCACCACCTCCGCGCCGAGGGTGGCCAGCAGGTTCACGTTCGAGCGGGCCACCCGGCTGTGCAGGATGTCGCCGACGATGACCACCCGCCTGCCCTCGATGTCGCCGAGACGCTGACGCAGGGTCAGCGCGTCGAGCAGCGCCTGGGTGGGGTGTTCATGGGTGCCGTCGCCGGCGTTGATGACGCAGGGACCGGTGCCGTCGGGTTCCAGCGTCCACTCGGCCAACTGCTGGGCCGCACCCGAGGCCGGATGGCGGATGATCAGCGCGTCGGCGCCTGCGGCCCGCAGGGTGAGCGCGGTGTCGCGCAGCGATTCGCCCTTGGCCACCGAGGAGCCCGAGGCACTGACGTTGATCACGTCGGCGCTCATCCACTTGCCCGCCACTTCGAACGACACCCGGGTGCGGGTGGAGTTCTCGTAGAACATCGTGATGATCGTGCGCCCGCGCAGCGTGGGCAGTTTCTTGACCTCGCGGCCCAGCAGGGCCTGCCGGAACCGGTCGGCGTTGTCGAGGATCGCGGTGGCCTCGTCGCGGGTCAGATCGGCCGCCGAGAGCAAGTGCCTGATGCTCATCTCGCGGGGCCTCCCTGCGGAGCGATCCAGATACCTTCCACGTCGTCATCCTCGGCCAGCCGCACCTTGACGTTCTCGCTGCGTGAGGTGGGCACGTTCTTGCCGACATAGTCGGCCCGCAGCGGCAGTTCGCGGTGGCCCCGGTCGACCAGGACCGCCAGTTGGACGATCTTCGGCCGGCCGATGTCGCGCAGCGCGTCCAGGGCGGAGCGGACCGACCGGCCGGTGTAGAGCACGTCGTCGACCAGGATCACCAGCGCGTCGTCGATGCCACCGGCCGGGATCGAGGTCTCCTCCAGGGCGCGGGGCGGTTTGAAGTCCAGGTCGTCACGATAGAGCGTGATGTCCAGGCCGCCCTGGGCGACCGCGATCCCGGAGAATTCTTCGATCTTGGCGGCCAGCCGCTTGGCCAGCGTGACTCCCCGGGTGGGGATGCCGAGGAGGACGACGCGGGGGGCGTCGGGAGCGTCGAGAGCGGTCTTCTCGATGATCTGGTGGGCGATGCGGGAAACGGTTCTACCGACGTCCGCATCGGACATCAATTCGCGGTCGGTGGAGCCCACGAGCTTTCCGGACCTCCTTCTCCGCCTCTCTGGACGGATCGTTAAAGGATGTCGAACTGCCGGGCAGCTTAACACCCCTTACCGCCACATCTCGAAACACGGCCGTCAGTAGAATCGGCCCGGTGAATCTCGCGGACAATCGCACCTCGGTCGTGCAGGCAGTCGATGAGGGAATTCTGTCCGGCGCCGTCACACTGCTGTGGCAGGGCGGAAAGGTCGTGCAGGTCAACGAGATCGGCCAGCGCGACGTGGAAGCCGGCCTGCCGATGCAGCGGGACACCATCTTCCGGGTCGCCTCCATGACCAAGCCGGTGACAGTGGCCGCGGCGATGAGCCTCGTCGACGAGGGCAAGCTCACACTCACCGATCCGGTCAGCCGCTGGCTGCCGGAACTGGCCGACATGCAGGTCCTCGTCGATCCGGCCGGACCGCTGGATCGCACGGTGCCCGCGCGGCGGCCGATCACCGTCGACGACCTGATGACCCACCGCAGCGGCCTGGCCTACGTCTTCTCGGTGGCCGGACCGATCGGCAAGGCCTACGGCCGGGTGTCACTGCGCCAGGACCAGGACCACTGGCTGGCCGAGATCGCGCAACTGCCGCTGGTCCATCAGCCCGGCGAGCGGCTCACCTACAGCCATGCCACCGACGTGCTGGGCATCCTGATCTCCCGGATCGAGGGCGCGTCGCTGCACACCGTGCTCACCGAGCGGGTGCTGGCCCCGCTCGGGATGGTCGACACCGGGTTCTACATCTCCCCCGACAAGCGCGCCAGGGCGGCCACGATGTACCGGCTCGACGAGGAATCCGGGCTGCACCACGACGCGATGGGTCCGATCCCGGTCACCGAGCCCCGGTTCTGTCAGGGTGGGGCCAGCCTGGTGACGACGGTCGACGACTATCTGCGCTTCGCGCGGATGTTGTTGAGCGGCGGCGAGATCGACGGGGTGCGGGTGCTGTCCGAGGAATCGGTGCGGCTGATGCGTACCGACCGGCTGACCGCGGAGCAAAAGCAGGTCCCGTTCCTGGGTCTGCCGTTCTGGACGGGGCGCGGCTTCGGGCTGAACCTCTCGGTGGTGACCGATCCGGCGAGATCCGCGCAGTTGTACGGCCCCGGTGGGGAAGGCACGTTCAGCTGGCCGGGTGCCTACGGCACGTGGTGGCAGGCCGACCCGGCCAACGATCTGATCCTGATCTATCTGGTGCAGAACTATCCGAACATGAGTGCACCGGCGGCTGCGGTTGCCGGCAACACCTCGCTGGCCAAGCTGCAGTCGGTGCAGCCGAAGTTCGTCCGCCGCACGTACGGCGCGCTCGGCCTCTAGATCATCGCGATCGGCGAGATCGCCACTCCGGCCTCCAGCGCGCCCACGAGTTCGCGGCTCACGTCGTAGTCGAACACCACGTGGCCGGCGATGACGTCGATGTCACGCTTGGCCCGCTGCAGCGGGTTGTGCAGGAAATGCGCACTGGCTCCTGATGATTCGAGCAGATCGGCGACGACGGCGCGCGATTCGTGGACGATGTGGGCGGCGGCCAGCCGCGCCTGGGCCCGCACCGACCGCGGGATCCGGGCTTGGCCGGCCACCAGAGTCTCGATCGTCGAGACCGTGTCGGCGAGCAGTCCGTGCAGGGCGCGCAGCCGCACCCGGGCATCGCCGAGGCGGATCTGGGCGGCGGGTTGCTGTTTCTGGGCCACCCCGGAGTAGGCCAGCACCCGCTCGCCGAGACGGGTGGCGAATACGTCCGCGACGTGTTCGGCCGCCCCCAGCGCGGGCATGGCCGCGAGCAGGGCCAGCGCGGGAACCATCGGCCACCGGTAGGCGCTGCCCTGGTGCAGTGCCGCGCCGGGCGCGGTGCCGGCGTAGACGTCGGGCACGCCGACCAGCCGGTGCGCGGGCACGAACACGTCGCTGACCACGACATCGTGGGATCCGGTCCCCCGCATCCCGTCGGTGTGCCAGACATCCTCGACGGCGACGTCGACGACCGGGAGCAGCGCCAGCGCCGGGTACAGCTGATCCTCGGGGCCGCACAGCGCGCCCACCATCACCCAGTCGGCGGCCATGATCCCGGTCGCCCACGACCACCGGCCGCTCAGCCGGACCCCGCCGTCGACCGGCAGGCCGCGCCCCGTCGGCGCCAGCGGTGCCGGACACAGCACCGGCCCGTCGGCGAACACCTCGTCCTGGGCCTGTTCGCCGAACAGCGCCAGCATCCAGTTGTGCAGGATGTAGAACCCCAGGGTCCAGGCGCTCGAGGCGCAGCCGTGCGCCATCCGGCGTACCGGGTCCAGGATCGCGGGAAACGGCGCCTGCTCGCCGCCGTAGCGGGCCGGCAGCAGCAGCCGTCCCATGCCGGCGGTCCGAAAGTCGGCGATGGTGGCGTCGGGTAGCCGGCGAAGCTGCTCGGCCTCGGCCGCTCGCTGCGCCAGAGCTGCCACGAAATCGTCGCTGATCGCGAGCACGGCGCGACGCTACCATACTTTTTGGTATGGAGTCAGTGTCGCAGCATGATGTCCAAGAAGCGCTGCTGGCGTCCCGCAGCGCCGTCGTCCGGCGCGGAAGCCGACAGGTGCAGTAAGCCGACCCCGGCCGCGAACGTCGCATCGGCGCGCACCTGCGCGTCCTCGCTGCCGAAGCCGTCGTCGAGATAGGCCTGACGGACCGCCTGACGAACCCGCCGGTCGGCGGCCGCCACCGCGGCGGCCACGCTCTCATCCGAGCGGGCCCATTCCCGCATCGCCCGCTCCAGCGTCCAATGCCGTTGGCTCAACAGCACACCCATCATCCGGGTGAGCCGCTCCCGCGGCGGCAGGCCGGCGTTCGCGGCGAACGCGGCCCGCTCGCTGTCGTGCAGCGAAGCCCACGTGTCGACCAGCGCGGACCGGTAGGCGCTCAGGTCGGTGAAATGCCAGTAGAAGCTGCCCTTGGTGGCGCCGACCCGCCGACACAGCCGGTCCAGGGTCAGCCCCTTGACGCCGTCGGCGGCGAGCAGCGAGAAGCCCGCCTCCACCCAGTCCGTCGCGGCGAGCATGGCGGCGAGATTACGCCTCGGGCCCGGAACCCCGTACCGCGGCGGCCGCCGCGCGGATCTGCGGAGTGACCAGCATGACCTGGCCCAGCACTCCGTTGACGAAGCCCGGCGAGTCGTCGGTGGACAATTCCTTGGCCAGCTCGACCGCCTCGTCGACGGCCACCGGTTCGGGCACATCCTCGGCGTGCAGCAGCTCCCAGACCGCCACCCGCAGGATCGCGCGGTCCACCGCGGGCAGCCGCTCCAGCGTCCAGCCCTGCAGGTGCGACGTGATCAGCTCGTCGATGTGGGCGGCATTGGCGGTCACCCCCTGGGCGACGGTCACCGTGTACGGATTGAGCACCGAGACGTCCGGGTTCGCCTCGGCCAGCGCGGTGCGCGCCGCGGCGACCTCGGCGGCGGTCAGGCCCCGGGCCTCGGCCTCGAACAGCAGGTCGACGGCACGCTTGCGCGCCTGATGCCGACCCTTGTCGGCCTTGCGGTCGGCCATCTCAGGCGTTCACGCGCCCGGTCATGCCGTTAGGCATTAACACGCCCCAAATAGCTGCCGTCGCGAGAATCCACCTTGAGCTTGTCCCCGGTGTTGATGAACAGCGGAACCTGGATCTCGGCCCCGGTCTCCAGCGTCGCCGGCTTGGTGCCCGCGCTGGACCGGTCGCCCTGCAGACCGGGCTCGGTGTGGCTGACCTCGAGCTCGACGGTCACCGGAAGCTCCAGGTACAGCGGGCTGCCCTCGTTGAAGGCGATCTGCACGGGCATGCCCTCCAGCAGGAAGCCGGCCAGGCGCCCCACCAGGGCCTCCGGCAGCGGGTGCTGCTCGAAGTCCTCGGAGTCCATGAACACGAAGTCCGCCCCGTCGCGGTACAGGTAGGTGGCGTCGCGCCGGTCGACGGTCGCGGTCTCCACCTTCACGCCGGCGTTGTAGGTCTTGTCGACGACCTTGCCGGAGAGCACGTTCTTGAGCTTGGTACGCACGAACGCCGGGCCCTTGCCCGGTTTGACGTGCTGGAACTCGATGATCTGCCAGAGCTGGCCGTCGATGTTCAGCACGAGGCCGTTCTTGAAGTCGGCAGTTGATGCCACGGTCGGTCGTTCTCCTCTGTCTATCCCGGTCTTAAACGACCGCCAGTTCCTTCGGGAACCGGGTCAGCAGTTCGGTTCGCTCGCCGACGACCAGGGTGTCCTCGATGCGGACACCGCCACGGTCGGGCAGGTAGACACCGGGTTCCACGGTCACCACGGAGCCAGCAAGCAGTGTACCGGCGGCCGCCGAGTTGATTCCCGGCGCTTCATGGATCTGCAGTCCGACGCCGTGGCCCAGGCCGTGGCCGAAGTACTCGCCGTAGCCGGCGTCGACGATGACCGACCGAGCCGCGCCGTCGACGTCGCACAACTCGACCCCGACGTCCAGGGCGTCCCGGCCGGCCCGTTGGGCGGTCGCCACCAGGTCGTAGATCTCCCGCTGCCAGTCGGCTGCCGTACCGAGCACGAATGTGCGGGTCATGTCCGAGTGGTAGCCGCCGACCAGCGCGCCGAAGTCGATCTTGACGAAGTCGCCGCGGGACAGCACGGCGTCGGTGGGCCGGTGATGCGGAATCGCCGAGTTGGCGCCCGCGGCCACGATCGTCTCGAACGACGGCCCGTCGGCGCCGTGATCGAGCATCAGCGCCTCGAGCTGGCGGCCCACCTCCCGCTCGGTGCGGCCCGGCCGCAGCCCGCCGCCGGCCACCAGTTCGGCCAGCGCCGCATCGGCGGCCTCGCACGCCAGGCGCAGCAGCGCGATCTCGCCGGCGTCCTTGATCTCCCGCAGCTCCTCGACCATGCCCGAGGCCCGCACCAGCTCGGCACCGGGGTGCTCGGCCAGCGCGCGGGCCAGCGCGTCGAAACCGTCGACGGTCACGACGTGGCTTTCGAACCCGATCCGGGCGGCCCCGTCGGCCACCGCGCGGCCCACCAGGTGGCGCCCGCAGGCCCGCTCGATGACCGTCTCGACATCGGGCGCCTGGCGGGCGGCCTGGGTACGGTACCGGGAGTCGGTGGCCAGCACCGTCGGCGTGTCGCCGGCGAACACCAGCAGCGCGGCGTTCGACCCGGTGAAACCGGACAGATAACGGACGTTGACCAGGTCACTGACGACGAGCGCGTCCACTCCGGCGGCGGCCAGCCGGGCGGCCAGTCGCTCCCGGCGTTGGGAATGTGTCACGGTCGCTGACGGTACTCGCTACGCTGGCTTCTCATGACTACGTGGATGTTGCGCGGACTGGCCTTTGCTGCCGGCATGGTGATCGTCCGGCTGGTGCAGGGCACCCTGATCAATATCTACGAGACGAAGGCCGGACTGATCAGCATCTCGCTGGTCGTGCTGTTCGGGATCGCGTCGTTCGTGTGGGGTCTGTTCGACGGCCGCGCCGACGCCAACGCGCAGCCCGACCCGGACCGCCGCCGCGATCTGGCGATGACCTGGCTGCTGGCCGGGCTGATCGCCGGCGTCGTGAGCGGCCTGGTCACCTGGCTCATTTCGCTGTTCTACAAGAACGTCTACGCCGAGGGCCTGATCAGTGAAGTCACCACGTTCGCGGCGTTCACCGCGCTGATGGTGTTCATCCCGGCCATCGCCGCGGTCGCGCTGGGACGCTTCCTGGTCGACCGCAAGCGGCCCGACCAGCCGCGCCGCCGCGAGGACGGCAGCCAGGCCGACGTGTTCGACGCCGTCCGCGACGACGACCGCACCGGGCCGATCGCGGGTCTGGGCGCCTCGGAGTCCGCCACCGCGCAGGAGCAGACCTCGTCGGTGGCGACCGCCGAGCGCGACGAGCCGACCGAGCAGATCGACATGACGGGCAAGTCCGACAAGTCCTGAGGCCGGCCGCCGCTCAGAGCGCTGCGAGCGGCGACCACTTCCCGACGTCGTAACCGTCGGCGTCAGCCACCAGTACCGGCGCCCCATGCCCGGGGTAATGCGCCGGAAAGACCATGGCGCCCGCAGTGGCCGCTTCGGTGAACACCCGCCGGCGGGTGCCCCGGGCGGCAGCCGGGTCGACGTCGAACGCGCACGCGTCGTCGGGCCGCCGGATCTGGATCGGGCAATGCGTCAGGTCCCCGACGAACACCGCAGGACGGCCCGCGTCGAGCCACAGCACCGAGGAACCCGGCGTGTGCCCGGCCGCCGGGCGCAGCCGCAGCGACGGGCTGAGCACCATGTCGTCGGCCCACAGCTGGATCTGGTCGGTCACCGGGATCACGCTGTCGGCCAACACCGTTCGCATACCGTCGTTCTCGCCCTCGCCGCCGGGACCGAAGAACCGGTAGTCGGGCTCGGGCATCACATAGCGGGCGTTGGGGAAGGTCGGCACCCAGCGGCCGTCGACCAGCTGGGTGTTCCAGCCCACGTGGTCGGTGTGCAGGTGGGTGTTGACCACGATGTCGACGTCGGCCGGATCGACACCGGCCGCGGCGAATCCGGCGAGAAAGTCCGTCGACAGGTGATCCAGCGGCGGCATGTGCGGGCGGTCGCGGTCGTTGCCGACACCGGTGTCGACCACCACGATCAGCCCGTCGACCTCCACCACCCAGGACTGCATCGCGATCCGCCACTGCTGCGCCTGGCGGTCCCAGAAGTGCGGCTCCAGCAGGTCGGCATGCTCGGCCCAGGCCTGCTCCGGGGTGTCGGCGAACAACGAGGTGCGCATCTGCACCTGGGTCTCGACGATGCGGGTGACGGCGGCCCCGCCCAGCGTCAGCCGGTTGGTCACGGCTGGTCGAGCGTGGTTTCCAGGGTGGCCAGGTAGCGCAGCGCCAGCAGATAGCCCTGCACGCCGAGCCCGACGATCACCCCGGTGGCCACCGCGCTCAGATACGAATGGTGCCGAAACTCTTCGCGGGCATGCACATTCGAGATGTGCACCTCGATGAGCGGAGCTTTCAGCTCGGCGCAGGCGTCGCGCAGCGCGATCGAGGTGTGGGTCAGCGCTCCGGCGTTGAGGATCACCGGGTCACCGGCGTCGGCTGCGGCATGCAGCCAATCCAATAGCTGGCCTTCGCTGTTGGATTGCCGGACCACTGCGGACAGGCCGAGCTCGGTTGCCTGCGCCTCGATCAGCATGACCAGGTCGTCGTAGGTTGTGCTGCCGTAGATTTCGGGTTCCCGGCGGCCGAGCCGGTCCAGGTTCGGTCCGTTGAGTACCAGGACGGTCGTCACTGCTTCTCCACCTCCGCGTAGGCCGCCGCCAGCAGCGCCGGGTCGGGCCCCTCCAGCCGGCCCGGTTTGGCCAGCCCGTCGAGGACCACGAAGCGCAGCACGCCCGAGCGGGTCTTCTTGTCGCCGGCCATGATCTCGACCAGTTCGGGCAGCACGCCTGCCTCGTAGCTGACCGGCAGACCCAGCGAGTTCAGTACGTCGCGGTGCCGGTCGGCGGTGGCGTCGTCGAGCCGGCCGGCCAGCCGGCCCAGCTCCGCGGCGAACACCAGGCCCACCGAGACCGCGGCGCCGTGGCGCCACCGGTAGCGTTCGCGGCGTTCGATGGCGTGCGCCAACGTGTGGCCGTAGTTCAGGATTTCGCGCAGCGCCGACTCCTTCTCGTCGGCGGCCACCACCTCGGCCTTGACAGCGATCGCCCGCCGGATCAATTCCGGCAGCACCGCGCCGGTCGGGTCGACCGCGGCCTGCGGGTCGGCCTCGATGAGGTCGAGGATCTTCGGGTCGGCGATGAAACCCGCTTTGACGATCTCGGCCATTCCGGCGACGAGTTCGTTGTGCGGCAACGTCTCCAGCATCGCCAGATCGACCAGCACGCCGGCCGGCTGATGAAAGGCGCCCACCAGGTTCTTGCCCGCGTCGGTGTTGATCCCGGTCTTGCCGCCGACCGCGGCGTCGACCATCGCCAGCAGTGTGGTCGGGACGTGCACGATGTCCACCCCGCGCAGCCAGGTCGCCGCGGCGAACCCGGCCACGTCGGTCGCGGCGCCGCCGCCGAGACTGACCAGCGCGTCCTTGCGACCGATCCCGATGCGGCCCAACACTTCCCAGATGTAGCCCACCACCGGCAGGTCCTTGCCCGCCTCCGCGTCGGGGATCTCGATGCGGTGGGCGTCGACACCCTTGTCGGACAGGTGGACCCGGATGGCCTCGGCGGTCTGGGCCAGCACCGGCTGGTGCAGGATCGCCACCTTGTGCCGGCCGCCGATCAGCTCACCGAGCTCGCCGAGCAGGCCGGTGCCCACGATCACCGGGTAGGGCGGGTCGACGGCGACCTCGATGGTCACCGGCGTTGAGGTGTCGGTCATTTACGGGCTCCGGCGCGGCGAGCGGCCAGCGCCGCCGGGGTGGCGGGCGTGACCGGGGTGGATTCGGATGAGTCATCCGCTGGCGGTGGGGTGGAACGCTTGTCGGCGCCCGACGACGAACGCCGCCAGGGTGGCCTGCGCCGGCGCGGCGGCGCCGGGTTCTCCATCCGGGTGATGATGTGGCGCACCACGGCACCCGGATTGCGCCGGTTGGTGTTGACCCGGATCGTGGCGACGCGGCGATAGAGCGGCACCCGCTGGTTCATCAGCGCGCGGTATTTCTCGGCGTGGTCGGGTCCGGACAGCAGCGGGCGAACGGTGTTGCCGCTGGTCCGACGCACGCCTTCGGCCGCGCTGATCTCCAGGAAGATCACTGTGTGCCCGGCCAGCGCGTCGCGCACTCCGGGGCTGGTGACCGCGCCGCCCCCCAGCGACAGGATGCCGTCGTGGGTCTGCAGCGCGTCGCGGATGACCTCTTCTTCGATACGGCGGAATTCCGGCTCGCCGTCGGTGGCGAAGATGTCGGCGATGGTGCGGCCGGTCTTCTCCTCGATGGCGGCGTCGGTGTCCAGCATGGCCACGCCCATCGCCTTGGCCAGCCGCCGCCCGATGGTGGATTTCCCCGAGCCGGGCAACCCGATCAGCACGGCCTTCGGCGCCATCGTGCTACCCCGACGCCCGGACCGGCGACTCCGACGGCATCCGCTCGGCCACCGCCTGCAGGTACGACTCGACGTTGCGCCTGGTCTCGGTCAGCGAGTCGCCGCCGAACTTGTCCAGCACCGCACGGGCCAGCACCAGCGCCACCATAGTTTCGACGACGACGGCGGCGGCGGGCACCGCGCAGACGTCGGAGCGCTGATGGATCGCCACAGCCTCGTCGCCGGTGGACATGTCGACAGTGGCCAGTGCGCGCGGCACGGTCGAGATCGGCTTCATCGCCGCCCGCACCCGCAGCGGCAGGCCGTTGGTCATGCCGCCCTCCAGGCCACCGGCCCGGTTCGTGGAGCGGACCACACCGTCGGGACCGGGATACATCTCGTCGTGCGCCTGGCTGCCACGGCGGCGGGCCGTCTCGAACCCGTCGCCGATCTCGACGCCCTTGATGGCCTGGATGCCCATCACGGCGGCGGCCAACTGGCTGTCGAGGCGGTTGTCGCCGCTGGTGAACGAGCCGAGCCCGACCGGAAGGCCGTGCACGACGACCTCGACGACACCGCCCAGGGTGTCGCCGTCGCGTTTGGCTGCCTCGATCTGTTCGATCATGTCGGCCTCGGCCGCCTTGTCCGACGCCCGGACCGGGCTGTCGTCGATGCGGGCCAGGTCCCCGGCGGCCGGCGGAGGTCCGTCGTACGGTGCCGACGCGCCGATCGAGATCACGTGGGAGAGCACCTCGACGCCCAGCACCTGGCGCAGGAAGGCCCGGGCGACGGTGCCTGCGGCGACCCGCGCGGCGGTCTCACGGGCACTGGCCCGCTCCAGCACCGGGCGCGCGTCGTCGAAGCCGTACTTGAGCATGCCTGCGTAATCGGCGTGGCCGGGCCGCGGCCGGGTCAGCGGCGCGTTGCGCGCCACGTCGAGATCGTCCGCGCTGACCGGGTCGGCGGCCATCACGGTCTCCCACTTGGGCCACTCGGTGTTGCCGATCTCGATCGCGATCGGACCGCCGAGGGTGGCGCCGTGGCGCACCCCGGCCAACACCGTGACCTGGTCCTGCTCGAATTTCATCCGGGCACCGCGGCCGTAGCCCAGGCGACGGCGCGCCAGCTGCTCGGCGATATCGGTGGAAGTGACCGCCACACCGGCGACCATGCCTTCGACCACGGCTACCAGCGCGCGGCCGTGGGATTCACCGGCGGTCGTCCATCGCAACACGCGTCCCATCTTCCCACGTCGGTCACGGCAGACCCAATCTGCTTTCCCACCGGCGCCGCGCTAGAACATCACCAGCGCCGCGGCCGCCAGACTCGCCACGCACATCGACGGGCCGTGCGGCACCGTCGCGGTGCGGTCGCGGAGTGCCACCACGACGGCGAGCAGAGCGGTCAGCACCGGCGCGCCCAGTGCCGCCAGCAGCCAGACGTCGACCCCCAAGGCACCTGTCAGAGCGCCAACGCCGAGCGCCAGCTTCACGTCCCCGGCCCCCAGGCCGGCCGGAATCGCCAGGTGCACAACCAGATACAGCCCGGCCAAACTCCCCGCCCCGGCCAGCGCAGGCAGCCCGCGGCCACAACTGCCCGCGACGGCGAGCAGTACCACCGCCCCGGGCAGTGTCAGCACGTTCGGGAGCCGCCGGTGACGCACGTCGTAGCCGGCCAGCGCCGCCGACCACACCAGCACCACCCCGACCGCCAGCGCCCGCATCCGCGGACGTTAACCCAGCGCGGCCGCCATCTGCTCGCGCGGGGCCGGCCGGCCTGTGAATTGTTCGACCTGACTGAAGGCCTGGTGCAGCAGCATCTGCACGCCGCTGACCACCGCGC
This sequence comes from Mycobacterium sp. shizuoka-1, assembly GCF_002723835.1. Lineage (GTDB taxonomy): Bacteria > Actinomycetota > Actinomycetes > Mycobacteriales > Mycobacteriaceae > Mycobacterium. The sequence continues at coordinate 18,486 of NZ_BEWG01000106.1, forward strand.
CGCCGGCATCGCGCACGGCCGCGGCCAGTGGCGTGGGCCACGGGTCGTAGATGGCGTCGAGCAGCACCGGCACCGCCGCGAACACCCCGGCGTAGCGGGCCGCGGCATCGGCGGGAATCGTGCTGACCAGCACATCGGCACCGGCCACGACCGCCGGGAGGTGCGGATCGGCCAGATCGCAGAACGCGGCGGTGACGCCGACGGTCGCGCCGAGCTCGACCAGCCCGGCGGCCTTGTCGCGGTTGCGGGCGACGACGGTGATCTCGGTGGCGCCGAGGTCGGCCAGCGCCACCACCGCCGCCGGAGCCGTGCCACCCGAACCCAGTACGATCGCGCGGCGCAGGGGCCCGACGTGCCCCAACGCCCCGATGACCCCGTCGATGTCGGTGTTGTCGGCCCGCCAGCCTCGGGCGGTGCGGACCAGGGTGTTGGCCGAGCCGACCAGTTCGGCTCGGTCGGTGCGCTCGTCGGCGACCTGCAGGGCGGCGAACTTACCCGGCATCGTCACCGACAGACCGACCCACTCGGGGCCCAAACCCCGCACCAGGCCGGGCAATTGGTCGGCGGTGCAGTCGATGCGCTCATAGGTCCAGTCACGCAGGCCGAGCGCGCGGTAGGCCGCCAGGTGTAGCAGCGGCGATTTCGAATGCGCGACGGGCGACCCGAGGACCGCCGCCTTGCGCGGGCCCACTAGCGGGCCGAATCGAGCACGCCGTTGCGCCGCGCCAGCTCGATATTGGCCAGGTGCTGCTGATAGTCGCGGGTGAACAACGTGGTGCCCTCGGTGTCCACGGTGACGAAGTACAGCCAGTCCCCCGGCTCGGGCCGTTCGGCGGCGGCCAGCGCCTCCTCGCCGGGCGAGCAGATCGGGGTGGCGGGTAGCCCTTCGGCCGCGTAGGTGTTCCACGGCGTCTGCTGGGCCCGGTCGGCGTCGGTGGTGGCGACTTCCTGCCGGTCGAGCGGATAGTTGACGGTGGAGTCGAATTCCAGCTTCTGCGGCACCGCCAGCCGGTTGTAGATCACCCTCGCGACCTTGGCGAAGTCGTGTGGCTTGGCCTCCCGCTGCACCAGCGAGCCGACGATCAGAATCTGGTAGGGCGACATGTTCATCGCCGCGGCGGTGTCCAGCAGGCCGCCGCCGACGTAGTGGTCGGCGCTCTGCCCGACCAGCTTGGCCAGGATCTCCTGCGGCGAGGCCGACGGATCGACATTCCAGGTGCCCGGTGCGATCAGGCCTTCCAGGCGGCGATGGTTGCGGCCCAGCGAGCTGACCGGCTGCGCCGCCCACTGCGGGATGTTCAACTGCTCGGGCGGCGCCTGTTCGGCGGCTCGGCGCAGGTCCTCGGCGGCGACGCACTTGCGCACCCCGTTGAGCTGGACACAGCTGGCCTTGGAGATCAGCGTGAAGATGCCGTCGGTCACCTTGCCGGTGCCCACCTCGGCGATGTCGTCAAGCTGGCGGCCCTCCGGGATCACCAGCTTGCCCACCCGGTTCTGCGGGTCGGCCAGCCGCTGGACCGCCGCCGACGCCGACATCTCGGTGCGCACCACGTAGAACCCGGGCTGGATCGCGGCGATCGCCGCGTTGTCCTTGGCCGCGTCGACGAAGCCCTTGACGTTGGCGATCACGTTGGCGTCGCGCAGCGTCTGCCCGATCGACGTGGTGGAGTCGCCGTCGTGGACCTGGATGACCACGTCGTCCTTGCCCTCGCCGGAGTATCCGCTCGAGCCGCTGAACAGCTTGGCACCCAGATACACCGCGGCGATGACCACGACGATCAGCAGTGCCGCGGCACCCGCACCGATCATCCTGCGGCGGTTGCGGTTTCGACGGGCGCGCACCCGTTCGAGTCGACTCATCCCGCTGCGCGGCGGCCCGACCGCCAGCGGCACCGAGCGGTCGTGGTCGAAGTCGTCAGACATCGTCACTGCCCGTCTCTGTCGTGTCCCCGCGGTTCGGCCCCGGAGAAGTGTCGCGCCGTTGGTCGAGCCAGCCCTGCAGAATCCCGACCGCGGCGGCTTGGTCAATCACACCGCGCTGGGCCTTGGCGCGCACGCCCGCCTCGCGCAGCGCACGCTGGGCCACCACCGTGGTCAGTCGTTCGTCGGCCAGCCGCAGCGGCACCGGGGCGATGCGCCCGGCCAGCGCGTCGGCCACGTCGATCGCGTCCTGTGCGGACGTCCCGACCCGGTCGGCCAGCGTGCGGGGCAGTCCGACGATCACCTCGACCACCTCGAACTCGGTGACCAGTGCCTGCAGCCGGCGCAGATGCTTGCCGGAGCGTTCCCGTCGCACCGTTTCCACCGGCGTGGCCAGGATGCCGTCCGGATCACTGACCGCCACCCCGATCCGCACCGTGCCGACATCGATGCCGAGCCGGCGCCCGCGCCCGGGATCGTCTGCGCCGGGCCGATCGGGCACACGGTTGGAAGCGGAGCGCACTGACGCTAGCTCCGGGCGATCTCTGCGCGAACCGCCGCCAGCGCAGCGTCGATACCCGCGGCGTCCTTGCCGGAGCCCTGGGCCAGGTCGGCCTTGCCGCCGCCGCGCCCGCCGACGGCCGGCGAGATCTGCTTGACCAGTTCGTTGGCGCTCAGCCCGGCGTCCTGCGCGGCGGGGTTGGTCGCCACCACGAACGGCACCGAACCGTCGTCAGCCTCGCTGATCAGCACCACGACCGCGGGCTCGGAGCCCATCTTGCCGCGGATGTCGCCGACCAGGGAGCGCAGATCGCCGCCGTTCATGCCGGCCGACATCCGCTGCGCCACCAGACGGACCTTACCCACCTGCTCGGCGCCCGCGGCGGCATTCCCCGCGGCAGCCCTGGCGGTGGCCATCCGCATCCGGTCGAGTTCCTTCTCGGCCGCCTTGAGCCGGTCCACCAGGCTCGCGACCCGGGCGGGCACCTCGTCGGACGGCACCTTCAGCGAGGAGGCCAGCCCGGCCATCAGCGCGCGTTCCTTGGCCAGGTGGCGGAACGAATCCAGGCCGACGTAGGCCTCGACGCGGCGCACGCCGGAACCGACCGAGGACTCCCCGAGGATGGTGACCGGACCGATCTGAGCCGAGTTGTGCACGTGGGTGCCACCGCAGAGTTCCAGTGAGAACGGGCCACCGATCTCGACCACGCGGACCTCGTCGGGGTAGGACTCGCCGAACATCGCCATGGCGCCCATCGCCTTGGCCTTCTCCAGCTTCTCGTTGAAGGTGTGCACCTCGAAGTCGGCCTGCACGGCCTCGTTGGTGACTTCCTCGACCTGAGCGCGCTGCTCGTCACTCAGGGCGCCCTGGTAGTTGAAGTCGAACCGCAGGTAGCCCGGACGGTTCAGCGAACCGGCCTGAACGGCGGTGGGCCCCAACACCTGTCGCAACGCAGCGTGCACCATGTGCGTGCCGGAGTGACCCTGGGTGGCGCCGCGACGCCACTCGGGATCGACGGCCGCGGTGACAGTGTCACCCTCGACGAATTCGCCGGACTCGACGTTGACCCGATGCACCCACAGGCTCTTGGCGATCTTCTGCACATCGGTGACGGCGGCCTTGGCCGCGGCGCTGCCCGCGGTTCCGGAGATCGCGCCCACGTCGGCGATCTGCCCGCCGGACTCGGCGTACAGCGGGGTGCGATCCAACACGATCTCGACGCGCTCGGGCGGCGGAGTTTCGGAGTGCACGCGGGGGTGATGCGCCACCACCGGTACCCGCTTGCCGTCGACGAAGATGCCGAGAATCCGGGCCTCACTGGTCAGCTCGTCGAAGCCGGTGAACTCGGTCGGCCCGGCATCGACGAGCTCGCGGAACGCCGACAGGTCGGCGTGGGCGTGCTTGCGGGCGGCGGCGTCGGCCTTGGCCCGGCGGCGCTGCTCGGCCATCAACTCGCGGAAGCCGAGCTCGTCGACGCTCAGGCCGGCTTCGGCCGCCATCTCCAGGGTGAGTTCGATCGGGAACCCGTAGGTGTCGTGCAGGGTGAATGCCTCTGAGCCGCCGAGCACGGATTTGCCTGCCGACTTGGTGGCGGCCGCGGCCTCCTCGAACAGCTTCGAGCCTGACGCCAGCGTGCGGTTGAACGCGGTCTCCTCGGCCACCGCGATGCGCTGGATGCGGTCGAAGTCGGTGACCAGTTCGGGGTAGGACGGGCCCATCGCGTCGCGGACGGTGATCATCAGCTCGGCCATGATCGGCTGCTCGACGCCGAGCAGTTTGGCCGCCCGGATGATGCGGCGCAGCAGCCGGCGCAGCACGTAGCCGCGGCCCTCGTTGCCGGGGGTGACGCCGTCGCCGATGATGATTGCCGCGGTGCGGCTGTGGTCGGCGATCACCCGGTAACGGACGTCGTCCTCATGGCTGCCCTGGCCGTAGCCGCGGGGGGCGTACTGCGCCACCTTGTCGATCACGGGGCGCAGCAGGTCCGTCTCGTAGACGTTGTCGACGTTCTGCAGCAGACAGGCGATCCGCTCGACACCCATCCCGGTGTCGATGTTCTTGCGCGGCAACGGCCCGAGGATCTCGAAGTCGTCCTTGCTGGTGCCCTCGCCCCGCTCGTTCTGCATGAACACGAGATTCCAGATCTCGATGTAGCGGTTCTCGTCGGCTTCCGGGCCGCCCTCGACGCCGTATTCCGGGCCGCGGTCGTAGTAGATCTCCGAGCACGGGCCGCACGGGCCGGGGATGCCCATCGACCAGTAGTTGTCGGCCATCCCCCGGCGCTGGATCCGCTCGATCGGCAGACCGGTGACCTCCTGCCAGAGCTCGACGGCCTCGTCGTCGTCGTAGAAGACCGTGGCCCACAGCCGCTGCGGGTCGAAGCCGTAGCCGCCCTCGTCGACAGGGTTGGTCAGCAGCGACCAGGCCAGCTCGATCGCGCGGCGCTTGAAGTAGTCACCGAACGAGAAGTTGCCCGCCATCTGGAAGAAGGTGTTGTGCCGGGTGGTGATGCCCACCTCGTCGATGTCGGGCGTGCGGATGCATTTCTGGATGCTGGTGGCCGTCGCATACGGCGGGGTGCGCTGCCCGAGGAAGAACGGCACGAACTGCACCATGCCCGCGTTGACGAACAGCAGGTTCGGGTCGTCGAGGATCACCGAGGCGCTGGGCACCTCGGTGTGACCTGCCTTCACGAAATGATCCAGGAAGCGCTTCCTGATCTCGTGTGTCTGCACTGGGGTTCCTTGCGTTCGGGGTGCGGCTCGACTGACGCTTCGACCGCCCCACATTACCGGGCGGCCCGGGCTCAGCCGCCGACGAAGCTCAGCCGGACCGATCGGCGCGGGTTGTCCCGGTTCAGGTCGACCAGCACCACGCTCTGCCAGGTACCCAGCAGCGGGGTGCCGTCGGTCACCGGAAGGGTCACCGAGGGCGCCACGATGGCCGGCAGCACGTGGTCGGCGCCATGCCCGGGTGAGCCGTGCGAGTGCCGGTAGCGCTCGTCGCGCGGCAACAACCGTTCCAGGGTGTCGAGCAGGTCGTCATCGGAGCCGGCTCCGGTTTCGATGATCGCGAGACCGGCGGTGGCGTGTGGGACGAAGACGTTGCACAGACCGTCACCGCGGCCACGGCAGAAGGACCGCACCTCGTCGGTCAGGTCGACGATCCGCCGCCGCGAGCTGTCGACGTCGAGCACATCGGTGTCCACGGTCCCAGGGTACGGACCTGCCGGAAACCGTTGCCAGGCGATATCGGTCGGAGGAAGGTGAAGACAGCCGGTGGTGCCACCGGGGCGCCGCCCCGAATCGAAGGAGGTGGAGAAGTGCACGCACGATCTACCACGTTTGTCGCGCGCCCGGAATCCGTCGACGCCGGGATCGCGATGTTCCGTGACGACGTGATGCCCGCGCTGCGGGACCTGGCCGGCTGTATCGGCATGTCGCTTCTGGTGGACCGGGAATCAGGCCGCTGTATCGCCACCACCGCGTGGGCCGACAAGGCGGCCATGCAGGCCAGCGCCGACCAGGTGCGCCCGATGCGCGCTCGGGCGGCCAAGGCGTTCAACGCCGCCACCTCGGTGGACGAATGGCAGATCGCGGCCGTCCACCGCGAGCACCGCTCCGCCGACGGCGCGTGGGTGCGGGCCACCTGGCTGAAGGTCAGGCCCGACCAGTTCGACCGCGCCGTCGACTTCTACAAGTCGACGGTCCTGCCGGAGATCGAGGCGCTCGACGGGTTCGCCAGCAGCAGCCTGATGAGCGACCGGGTGTCGGGCCGGGCCGTGGTCTCCACGACCTACGACAGCCGCGAGGCGATGGAGCGCAGTCAGGACACCGCCCGCTCGTTACGCACCGCGCTGCTGCGCGATCTGGGCGCCGATCAGCTCGACGTCGGCGAATTCGAACTCGCCATCGCACAGCTGCGGGTCCCCGAGCTCGCTTGACGACGAAATGACTTGAGGGACAACGACGGGACTTAAGTCTCTCCCCACCGGCCGGCCACCCGGACTACCTTCAGGGGCTATGGGCAAGCAGAGGCCGGTTCTGGCCGCGGTGATGGCGGCGGCCGGCGCCGCCGCGCTGTATCGCTGGGTAGCGCGGCCGAAGATCTACACCTGGGGCGCCACCGCTGCCGAGATCACCGCCGAACTGCCCGGCGACCGACTGGTGGAGCCAGGCACCCCGCGGACCACCCGCGCGATCACGATCGACGCGCCCGTCGACGAGGTCTGGCCGTGGCTGGCCCAGATCGGCGAGAACCGCGGCGGCTTCTACAGCTACGACGTCCTCGAGCGGCTGGTCGGTGCCCGGATGCACAACGCCGACGTCGTGCACCCGGAATGGCAGGACCTGCAGGCCGGCGACACCGTCTGGCTGGCTCGCCGGTACGGCCAGCGCGGTAGGCAGGTGGTGGCCGAGGTGGTGCCGAAGTCGCATCTGGTGCTGATGTCCGCGCCCGACTATGAGCGGGTGCAACGCGGCGAGACAGCACTCGGCTCGTGGGCGTTTTACGTCCGCCCGGCCGACGGCCGGACCCGGCTGCTGGCCCGGGGATCCGGGGGTGCGGTCGGGATCACCAGCTTCGACGTCGTGCACTTCGTGATGGAACGCGGGATGCTGCGCGGCATCCGCCAGCGGGCCGAGACGCACCCCGGCGCGGCTAGGCCGGCACCGCTTCCACGACGCTGATCGGGGCCGCGGTGGGCACCACCGCGGCCATCCGGAATCCGGCCTCGGCCAGCAGCGATCGGTACTGCTCGGCGGTGCGCTCCCGGCCGCCTGCGACCACCAGCATCTCCAGATCCACCCACTTGCCGACGAATTCGCCGTCGTGCTCCGGGATGACGAACTCGACCAACAGCAGGGTGGCACCGGGCTTGATCGCGGCCCGGACGTTGCGCAGGATCGTCAGCGCCTGCTCGTGCGCCCAGTCGTGGATGATGTTCTTCAGCACATAGGCGTCGCCGCCACCGGGGACCGAGTCGAAGAACGAACCGGGCCGCACGTCGACGCGGTCGGTGAGCCCGAACTCGGCGAGCAGCGCCGGCGCGTCGGCGACCACATCGGGCAGGTCGTAGAGCACGCCGCGGGAGGCCGGGGCGGCGGTCAGAATGGCCGAGAGCAGCCGTCCGTGGCCGCCGCCGACGTCGACGATCGTCGAGTGCCTGCCGAAGTCGTAGCCGGCGACGACAGGTTGCATCGACATTTCTGAGATGCTCGTCATCGCGCCGTTGAACAGCCCCGCGAACTCAGGGTCGTCGCCCAGATAGTCGAAGAATTCCTTGCCGCGCAGGCTCGAGACGACGGGTTCACCGGTCTTGATCGCGTCCACCAGATGGGTCCAGTGCTCGCGTTGCTGACGGGACCCGTAGAACAGCGTGGCCGCGCGCATCGACGTCGCGGCCTCCGAGCGCAGCGTCTCGGCGAGCGCGTTGAGTCCGTAGCGGCCGTCCCGGTGCCGGCGGAAGACGCCGCGGCTGACCAGCGCGCGCATCAGCCGATCCACCGCGTCCGGGTTCGCGTCGACGCGCCGGGCGAGTTCACCGGCCGGCAGCGGACCGTCGGTCAGGGCGTCGGCGATCCCGAGGGCCGCCGCGGCGGTGATCGCCTGTGACACCCAGGTGCCCAGCATCAGCTCGAGCATCTCGGCCGGCGGCGGCGCCAACCGCCGGTTCAGCTGCGACAGGCCCTGACGGACCCGTTCGACGACCCGGACAACTCGGGCCGGTGGCACCTTCGGCTGCGCCGTCATGAATGTCGTCCCCCTCGATCGTGATGTCAGCGCCGGCGCCGGATGATCGCCCGCAGTTTGCCCAGCCGGCCGGCGATTTCGCGTTCGGCTCCGTGGTTGGTCGGGTTGTAGTAGTCGACGCCCGCCACCTCATCGGGTGGATACTGTTGCGGCACAACGCCGTCGGGGTCGTCGTGCGGGTATCGGTAGCCGACGGCATGCCCCAGCTTGGCCGCGCCCGCATAGTGCCCGTCGCGCAGATGCGCCGGCACCAGACCCGCTTTGCCTGCCCGAATGTCGTTCATCGCCGCCCCCAGGGCGGTGGTGACGGCGTTCGACTTCGGGGCGGTGGCCAGGTGCACGGTGGCGTGCGCCAGGGTCAGCCCCGCCTCGGGCATGCCGATCAACGCGACGGTCTGGGCGGCCGCGACCGCCATCGGCAGGGCCGAAGGATCCGCCATCCCGATGTCCTCGCTGGCCAGGATCATCAACCGGCGGGCCACGAAGCGGGGGTCCTCCCCCGCCACCAACATCCGGGCCAGGTAGTGCAGCGCGGCGTCGACATCCGAACCGCGGATCGACTTGATGAACGCGCTGATCACGTCGTAGTGCTGGTCACCGTCCCGGTCGTAGCGCACCGCCGCTTTGTCCAGCGACTGTTCGACGACCTCGACGGTGACGTGCTCGCCGGTCTCGGCCGCCACCTCCAGCGCGGTCAGCGCCCGGCGGGCATCCCCCGCCGAGAGCGCCACCAGCAGGTCGACGGCCTCGTCGTCGACGGTGACCGCACCGGCCAGCCCGCGCGGGTCGGCGATGGCGCGGCGCACCACGGTGCGGATGTTGTCGGCGGTCAACGGCTGCAGTTGCAGAATCAGCGACCGCGACAGCAGCGGGGCGACCACCGAGAACGACGGGTTCTCGGTGGTGGCGGCCACCAGCAGCACGACGCGGTTCTCCACCGCGGCTAGCAGGGCGTCCTGTTGGGTCTTGGAGAACCGGTGCACCTCGTCGATGAACAGCACCGTCTGCTCGCCGTAGGCCGCCGCGCGCCGGGCACTGTCGATGACAGCTCGCACCTCCTTGACGCCCGCGCTCAGCGCCGACAGCGCCTCGAACCGCCGGCCGGTGGCCTGCGACACCAGCGAGGCCAGCGTGGTCTTGCCGGTGCCGGGCGGTCCGTAGAGGATCACCGAGGCCGCGCCCGAGCCCTCCACCAGGCGGCGCAGCGGCGACCCCTGGCGCAGCAGGTTCTCCTGGCCGACCACCTCGTCGAGGCCGGCCGGGCGCATCCGGACCGCCAGCGGCGCCGACGCCGGCGCGGCCGAGCCGACCCGCCCGTCGTCGCCGTCGGATACGTCGAACAGGCTGTCGGACACGTCCTCACACTTACCACGTTCGTAAGGTGGTCGTCGTGACTGCACGCGGCTGGGTTCTGTTCGCCGCGATGAGCGTGATCTGGGGCATTCCCTATCTGTTGATCAAAGTGGCCGTCGACGAGGTGTCGGTACCGGTACTGGTGTTCACCCGGTCGGCGGTGGGCGCGGCGCTGCTGCTGCCGCTGGCGTTGTCGCGGCAGGCCCGCACCCTGCTGCGCAGGCACTGGAAGGCGGTTGCCGGCTTCGCATTCTTCGAGATGATCGCGGCCTGGCTGCTGCTGTCTGACGCCGAGCGCCACCTGACGAGTTCGCTGACCGGCCTTCTGATCGCGGCCGCGCCGATCATCGCCGCCGTGCTGGACCGGCTGACCGGCGGGGAACGGCTGGGGCCGGCGCGGATGGCCGGACTCGGGACCGGGTTGGCCGGTGTCGCGCTGCTGGCCGCCCCCGGTCTGGCCGCCGGCGGGGTCTGGCCGGTGGCCGAGGTACTACTGACCGCGACGTGTTATGCCATCGCGCCATTGATCGCCGCGCGCTACCTGGCCGACGTGCCGGGCCCCGCGCTCACCTCGGCCTGCCTGGGGCTGGCCGCCCTGGTGTACCTCACCCCGGCGGCCCTGACCTGGCCGCGGCACGCGTTGACGCCGCACGCGTATGGCGCGATCGCGGCACTGGCCGGGATCTGCACGGCGCTGGCGTTCGTGGTGTTCTTCGCCCTGATCCGCGAGGTGGGTGCCACCCGCGCGCTGTTGTTCACCTACGTCAACCCGGCGGTGGCGCTGGTCGCCGGCGTCGTGCTGCTGCGCGAACCGCTGACCTGGTTCCACATTGCCGGCCTGGTGCTGATCCTGGCCGGATCGGTGCTGGCCGGTCGGCGCAGTGCCGGGTCAGAAGACGTCGCCCACCAGTAGCCGGCACGCGACGTCGACGTCGGCCAGCGCGTCCTCGGGCCGCAGCGCACCACCCACCGTCCAGGTCAGGATGCCGAACGCGGCCTGTTGCACCAGTCGTGAGCGCCGCAGCTGTTCGGCAGTCGGATCGGCGACGCCGGCGATCTCGAGAATGAGATCACGCAGGGTGGGATCGTCGGGAGCGTCGGCCTGGGCGCGCACGATCTGGGTGGACGTGATCATCGCATGGGCAAGATGCTTGTGGCGCAACAGGTTTCGACAGGCAGCCACCATCAGGTTGGCAATGTCGTCGGCCGCGTCACCGCTGGGTGGTGGCGGCCGGAAACGCGACACCTGCTCGTCGAGCACCGCCGCGAACACGTGATGCTTGGACGGGTAATAGCGGTAGAGGGTCCGTAGCGCGACGCCGGCGTCGGCGGCGATCTCCTGAGCCTGGATCCGGTCGATCTCCTTGACCGACCCGAGCCGCGCGGCCGCGGACAGGATGGCGCCACGGCGGTTCTCCTGGTCGTCGGTCGCCGGACGGGCCGGCGCCCGGGGTTCTGAAATCCGCGGCACGCCTCTCAGTATCGGCCATCGCCATGGCACCCGCGCACCGGTACCGATCAGCGAGACCCTCGTCACGCGCCGGCGCGATACGAGCGACGATCGATACGTGTCGTATGCGAAGTACGGTCCGTGGGCAGTGATCGCCGGTGGTTCCGAAGGTGTCGGTGCCGAATTCGCCCGGCTTTTGGCACAGGCCGGGGTCAATCTCGTTCTGGTTGCCCGCAAACCGGATCCTCTGGCCAATACCGCGTCGGCGTGCCGCGAGCTCGGGGTCGAAGTACGCACGGTGGCAACCGATCTGGCGTCGGCGCAGGCCATCGGTGAAGTCACCGCGGCCACCGACGGGCTCGAGGTCGGGCTGTTCGTCTACAACGCCGGCGCCAACACCTGCAGCGCGGAGTTCCTGGACGCCGAGCTGGCCGACTTCCAGCGCGTCATCGACCTGAACATCACCACGATGATGGCGCTGACCCAGCATTACGGGCGGCTGATGCGGGAGCGGCGCCGCGGTGGGATCCTGCTCGTCGGGTCGATGTCGGGGTATCTGGGCTCGGTGCGCCACACGGTGTACGGCGGGGTGAAGGCCTATGGGCGGATCTTCGCCGAGGGGTTGTGGCTGGAGTTGCGCGAGTACGGCGTCGACGTGCTGGAGCTGGTACTCGGCGTCACCCGGACCCCGGCGATGGAACGGGTGGGCCTGAACTTCGACGTGCCCGGCATGCGGGTGGCCGATCCGGCCGACGTCGCCCGCGAGGGGCTCGACCAGTTGCCGAACGGCCCGGTGTTCGTCGCCGGGGGTAACGCCGAAGACGTTGCGCGACGGAATGATCCGGACCGCGCGGCAGTGGTTGCCGGAGCGCACCGGATGATGCGCAAGCTGATGGGGCTCAGTTAGTCATCCCCCGACGCGGGTCGATCCCCCAGAGCGGTCGCAGGACCACCTTTTTGTCGGTGGTTCGCACTAGCGTTCGAAGGGTGAGTCCGGTTGAGGTGGCGTTAGAACAGCTCGACGATGCTGTCGAGGCCCTTGCCGCCGTCGACGTGGAGTCCTTGTCGCCGCCGGATCGGTTCGCGGTGGTGGACCGGTTGGAGACCGCGCGCCGCCGCCAGATCGCACTCTCGCATGCGGTGGTCGCCCGGTTGGAGCGGTTCGAGGGCTGCCCGCCGGTGGGGATCACGCTGGCCGATGTGTTGCGGATCAGTCCCACCGAAGCGCGTCGCCGGATCCGCAATGCCGCCCAGTTGGCACCGCGCACCACCTTGACGGGCGAGCTGTTGCCGCCGGCGCTGCCCGAGACCGCGAAGGTATGGCACGACGGGCGGATCGATGGCGAGCATCTCGAGGTGATTCAGAAGTTCTTCCGAGATCTGCCCGACCATGTCCCGCCAGCGGAGCGGGAGAAGGCCGAACGGTCACTGGCGGAGAAGGCGACGGTGCTGCGCCCCGACCAGTTGGAGAAAGTCGCCGCACGCCTGGCCCTGCATCTGAACCCCGATGGCCGGTTCTCCGACGAGGACCGTGCGCGCAAGCGCAGCTTCACCTGGGGCCGCCAACGCCCCGACGGCATGCGGGAAGGCAAGCTGCTCGCCGACCCCGAACTGCAGGCAGAGCTGGAACCCTGGTTCGCGAAATTCGCCGCCCCGGGAATGTGCAACCCCAACGACGACAACCCCGCGATCACGCCGTCGGACGACGCGGCCGCACGCGATTCCCGCACCCACGGCCAGCGCCAACACGACGCCCTCAAGGCTTTGGTGCGCGCACAGTTGGGCGATCCAAAGCTCGGACAGCACAACGGCTTACCCGTCACCGTCATCGCCACCGCCACGGTGCAAGACCTGCAGAAGCAGACCGGGCACGCCGTCACCGCCGCCGGCACCCTGCTGCCCATCCCGGATCTCATCCGCATGGCCAGCCACGCCTACCAACTTGTTGAATCAGGAGCAGAAGAGCTCGGCCAATGGTCATGCTTTTCGAGGCGGTGGCCGGCTGTGCTCGATGCTT
>NZ_BEWG01000107.1 GCF_002723835.1 Mycobacterium sp. shizuoka-1
ACCACGATCAGCACAACCAGTAACCAGTGCGGGGTGGGTGAGGGCAGAGCGAGGACGACCGTCCACACCAGCGCATTGCTGCCGATGATGCCCAGTACCAGCCGCGAGCGCCGGTGCGGATGGCGACCGGTGAAGATGCCGATCACCACACCGGACACGATCGCGGCGACCACCGAGATGGTCAGCAGCGTGCCCGCCGCGCCGCGCGAAAGATTCTGCGCCACCGTCAAATACGGGACACCCCACATCAGCGCGAACACGGTGACGGAGAACTGGGTGCCCATGTGGGTGAAAAATCCCAGCCGGGTGCCGGGCCGCATCCACACGGTCTTCACGCTGGCCAGCGTCTCGCGCACGCTGACCACCGGGTCGTCGACGGTGACCCCGCTCGGGGTGTTCTTCACCAGCAACAGGGTCAGCACCAGGGATAACACGCCCAGCGACGCGACGGAGAGGTAGGCGGTCGTCCACCCCGAGCCGACCAGCAAGGCCAGGAACGGCACCGCGGACAGCACCTGTCCGAGTTGGCCCGAGATACCGGTCAACTGGGTCACCAGGGGGATCTGTCGCGGTGCGAACCAATGCGGGACCAACCGCAGCACCGAGATGAACGTGAACGCGTCACCGAGTCCGACGACCGCCCGGGCGGCGATCGCGGTGGGAAGCGAGAACGTGAGAGCCAGGGTGAGTTGGCCGGCGACCATCAGCGCGCCGCCGGTCAGGATCATCACCTTGGACCCGTAGCGGTCCAGCAGCACACCGGCGGGGATCTGCGCGGTTGCGTAGACGATGACCTGCAGCACGACGAAGGTGGACAAGACTCCGGGGCTGGCAGAGAACCGGCTGGCGGCATCGAGGCCGGAAACCCCCAGAGTGGTGCGGTCCAGGACGGCCACGATGTAGGCCAACAATCCCGTCGACCACACAATCCAGGCCCGCACTGCCCATCACCCTTTCGCCGATTCGCCCACCCATCATCTCTCGCGATGCAAATTGATTCCGCCGCCCGACTATTCCCGCCGCCGGCCGCGGTGACCGTGGCGAGCTATACCCGGGTGGCGGCCGGGTCACCGCCGAAGCGTTGCGCGAGCCAGACCGGGATGACCGCGAGCAGCGTCAACGTCGCGGCGACGACGTTGATTACCGGAGCCTGGTTGGGCCGGAACAGGTTGCCGAAGATCCAGATCGGCAGCGTCTGTACAGTCGGCCCGGCAGTGAACGTGGTGACGACGATCTCATCGAAGCTCAGCGCGAACGCCAGGATCGCCCCGGCCAGCAGCGCGCCGCGCATCATCGGGAACGTGACGTAGCGAAACGTCTGCCAGCCCGATGCGCCCAGGTCCGCCGACGCATCCTCCAGACCGGTGCCCAGGCGGCGCAGCCGCGCCTGGGTGTTGTTGAACACGATCACGATGCAGAACGTCGCGTGCCCGACGATCACCGTCGCCAGCCCCAGCGTCATGCCGAGCACTGAGGTGAACGTCGCGTTGAGCGCGATACCGGTCACGATGCCGGGCAGCGTGATCGGCAACACCACCAGAAGGCTGACGGTGTGCCGGCCGAAGAACTCGTAGCGCTGCACGGCGAACGCGGCCATGGTGCCCAAGACGAGCGCCAGCGCTGTCGCGCACAGGCCGACCACCACCGAATTGGCCAAGGAGTGCCACATGCCCGCACTGGCCCAGGCGTCCGCCCACCACCGCAGCGTGAAACCGGTGGGCGGAAAGGCGAAGGTCTTCGACGAGTTGAACGCGTTGAGCACCACCAGTAGCAGCGGGGCGTACAGGAAGATCAGCACCAGCACGGCCCAGCTCCGGACCAGACGACGCATCCCGGTTGACAACATCAGACGTTCTCCAATGCTCCGGTGCGCCGCATCGCCATCAGATAGAGCACGATCCCGGCCAGCGGGATCAGCGACAGTGCGGCCGCCAACGGTTGGTTGTTGGCGGTCACCAATTGTCCGTAGATGATGTTGCCCAGCATCTGGGTCTTGCCACCGACGATCGTGACCGCGATGTAGTCACCCATCGACAGCGAGAACGTGAAGATCGACCCTGCGGCGATTCCGGGAAACACCAACGGCGCCACGATGGTTCGCAGTGTGGTCAGATCCGAGGCGCCCAGGTCGGCGCTTGCGTCGATCAGCGGAATGGGCACTCGTTCGAACGCGGCGAACACCGGGATCACCATGTACGGCAGCCACAGGTAAGCCAGCGTGAGCACCGTGGCGATCAGGCCGTAGCCGGGGGTGTAGCCCGCCAGCCAGTGCAGCGGGCCCTCCGGGGAGAGCAGCATCCGCCAGGCGTAGGCCTTGACCAGGTAGCTGGCCCACAGCGGCGTGGTCACCGCGACCACCAGGGCCAGTCGTACCCGGGGCGAGGCGACCTTGGCCATGTAGAGCCCCAGCGGAACCGCCAGCACGATGCAGATCACCGTGACGCTCAGGGCGATTCCGATCGTCCGCAGTGTCGCGGTGCGGAACACCGCGTCGGTGAGGACTCGCACGATGTTGTCGCTGGTGTAGGACCGCACCACCGCACCGGTGAAGGTGTCGGTGCTCCAGAAGGCCGAAAGCAGCAGGACGCCAAGCGATCCGAGGTAGGCCACCACCAGCCAGGCCAGTGGTGGAACGAGCAGGAAGGCCAGCCGGATCCGCCGGGTCACCCCGTGGGTCAGCCCTTGATCTGCTGCCACTTGTCGACCCACTCGCTGTAGGCCGTGCAGTTGTCACCGCTGCCGTCCACGCACTGCTTCTGCGGTGTCGTCCAGTAGCTGATCTTCTCCGCGTACGCGGAGTCGGTCGCGTGGTAGGTGGCGCAGAAGTTCTTGTCGCTGGTGAACTCGCAGGCCTTGGTCTGCGCCGGCGCCTCGCCGAAGTACTCGGCGACCTGGGCGTTGATCTCCGGTGAGGTGATCCACTCCATCCACTGGTACATGCAGTTGGGGTTCTTGGCCTTCGACGACACCATCCAGGTGTCCGACCATCCGGTCGAACCCTCCTTGGGCAACACGGTGGCGATCTTGACCTTGTTGTCGGCGGTCAGCATGTTGGCGATCACCTGCCAGCTGGTTCCGATCACCGAGGTGCCGGACTCGAAGGCCTGCACCTCCTTGGTGTAGTCCGACCAGTACTCGCCGATGTTGGCGTGCTGAGCCTTCAGCAGATCGACCGCGGCATTGAGTTGGTCCTCGGTCAGCGAGTACGGATTCTTTATCCCCAGTTCGGGTTTGGTCTTCGACAGGTACAGCGCGGCGTCGGCGATGTAGATGGGGGAGTCGTACGCGGTGACCTTGCCCTTGTACTCCGGTGCGCCGGGGAACACCGCGCCCCAGGTGTCGGGGGCGTCCTTGACGACGTCGGTGTTGTACATCAGCAGGTTGGCGCCCCAGCCGTGCGGGATGCCGTACATCTGGCCGTCGACGGAGTTCCACGGCTTGTCCTTGAGGAACGCCGAGATGGTGTCGTAGCTGGGCACCAGCTTGGTGTTGACCGGCGCGACGTCGCCGGCGTAGATCAACCGGAGAGTGGCGTCACCGGAGGCCGAGACGCCGTCGTACTGGCCGGTGCGCATCAATTGCACCATCTCATCAGAGGTGTTGCCGATCTTGATGTTGACCTTGCAGCCGGTCTTCTGTTCGAACGGGTGTACCCAGTCGACCTTCGGGTCGTTGGAGCCGTCCTCGGCATAGCCGGGCCAGGCGATCAGGTTCAGCTGGCCCTCGCCCGTGCCGAGCGCGGACAGCGGCTCCATCTTCGGCGGTGCCGTGGAGCTTCCGCCGCCGGACGTGGTGGAGCTCGAACAGGCGGAGACCAATGCGGCGCACGCGACCAGCGCAACGCCGAGGCGACGGGTGGTGGTTCTCATGGCGAGCTCCTCTTCTCTTCGGACAGGGTTCGAATGGCACTGTCTGGCCAGGCCAGCACGATTGGTGCGCCGTGAGCGATTTCGGTGGAGGCCTCCGCCGACAGCAGGGTGGCGGTCAGCCGGACACCGGAGGCGTCGGCGGCCACCCGGGTGATCGGGCCCGCGTACACCACTTCCGCGACTTGTGCTGAGACGCTGCGTATTCCGTCGGGGACGGCCTCGCCAGGCGCGAGCAGCACGATCCGTTCGGGCCGGATCGCGAAGGTGCCGGGCCGGCCGACGATGGCTTCGGCGGTCGCGCCGTCGACCACATTGGAGGTCCCGACGAAATCCGCCACGAACCGGTTGGCCGGGTTCTCGTAGACCTCGCGCGCCGCGCCGACCTGTTCGATCCGGCCGTTGTTGAACACCGCGAGCCGGTCGCACAGCGTGAGCGCCTCGTCCTGATCGTGGGTCACGATCACGAACGTGATGCCGACCTCGCGCTGAATCGCCTTGAGCTCCACCTGCATCTGCTCGCGCAGCTTGAGATCCAGTGCGCCCAGCGGTTCGTCGAGCAGCAGAACTTTGGGCCGGCCCACCAGCGCGCGGGCCAGTGCGACGCGCTGCTGCTGACCACCGGAGAGCTGCGCGGGCTTGCGCCCCGCGTACCCGGACAGCCGCACCATGTCCAGTGCGGCCGCCGTGCGGTCGCGTCGCTGCGCCTTCGGCACGCCCTTGACCTTCAGCCCGTACTCGACGTTCTGGTCCACGGTCATGTGCGGGAACAACGCATAGTCCTGAAAGACGGTGTTGGTGTCCCGCTTGGCCGGCGGCAGCGCGGTGACATCGGCGCCGCCGAGGTGAACGGTGCCGGCCGTGGGCTGCTCGAAGCCGGCGATCATCCGCAACACCGTGGTTTTTCCCGATCCCGACGGGCCGAGGATCGCGAACAATTCGCCGTCACCAACGGTCAGGTCGGCGCCCTCGACGGCGGTCACGTCGCCGAACACCTTCCGCACCCCGCGCAACTCGATCTGCGGCAGGGCGGATGGCATGGGTGGATCCTACGGATCACGTTGTCGAATCGCAGCGCCATGATGGACTTCGCCGGTCGGGGCGCGTCCACGCCACCGGATTCGCGATCAAACCCCGGTCGCAGGCAGATGATGCAGATGTGACCGGTGGCGTTCATGTGATAGCTGAGGCAGTTGTCGTATCCTGGGGCGCGTGTCCGTGTCGCGCCGCGACGTGCTGAAACTGGCCGCCGCCACGCCTGCCGCACTGGGTCTGGGAAGTCTGGCGTCGGTGCTGGCCCCGCCGAGCGCGACTGCGGCCCCGCCTACCGCGACCGCGGCGCCGCTCGGTGTGCTGCTGGACTATGCCGCCGGGGTCATCAGCGCCAGTGACCTCAAAGCCTCCGGTGCGCTGGGGGCCATCCGCTATGTCTCCGACCGGCGCCCCGGCGGGGAGTGGATGCTGGGCAAGCCGATCCAGCTGCCTGAGGCTCGCGATCTGTACCAGGCCGGCCTGAAGATCGTGTCCAACTACCAGTTCGGCAAGCAGGACACCGCGGACTGGCTCGGCGGTGAACAGGCCGGGCTGATCCACGCCAAGCGCGGCTGGGCGCTGCACACCGCCGCCGGCGGGCCGGTGGCCGCCCCGATCTATGTCTCCATCGACGACGATCCCACGCCTGAGCAGTACAAGACGCAGGTCGCGCCGTACCTGCGGGCCTGGGAATCGGTGATCGGGCATCAGCGGGTGGGGATCTATGCCAACTCCAAGACCATCGACTGGGCGCTGCAGGACGGTCTCGGCTCCTGGTTCTGGCAGCACAACTGGGGTTCGCCGAAGGGGTATACGCACCCGGCCGCGCACCTGCACCAGGTCGAGATCGACAAGCGCAAGGTGGGCGGCGTCGGTGTGGACGTGAACAACATCCTCAAGCCGCAATTCGGCCAGTGGGACTGAGGCGATACGCAAAACTTACCGGCTGGTAAGGATTTGCCAGCAAATTTCTTGACGCCATTCTGGTGAACATTTGTGGACTGAAAAACCGAGCAAGTGCTTGGCCGGGGGCTGCGGCGCGCGATCGCTGACAGGCGATCAGTAGGTAACGATTCGATAACAATCGTGCGCTGATCAGCGCTATTGCACCTACTCGACCGTAACCACCTACATGCAGGACGTTTGTCCCGGATGGTCTCGGCGGCTGTTCGGCACTGTGTTACCCATCGTGCCGTTACCCGTGCGTAGAACTCGCCAGTAACCAATATCGGGCGGAAAATGGAGCCGGTTCTTATGCCACTCTTAGTACAGCCGGATGCACCGCCGAACCCCACCCGGGCGATCGCGCGGACGCCGTGATTCGACGGGGAATCGCCGACGACCCCTCCGCAGGGCAGCGCAGGTCTGACACGCCGACACATACGAAACCGAAACGCCACGACGCGACGATGAGCACGACAGGGAGATACACAAGGTGACGATCCACGAGCACGACAGGCTGTCCACGGGCGACGGATCATGGCGCGGCGGCGCGAAGCAGGCCACTACCCACGCGCTCGTCGACCGACTCAACGCCGGCGAGCCCTATGCCGTCGCCTTCGGCGGGCAGGGCAGTGCCTGGCTGGACACCCTCGAGGAGCTGGTCACCTCGGCCGGCATCGAATCCGAGCTCGCAACCCTGGCCGGTGAGGCTGAGCTGCTGCTCGAGCCCGTCGCCGACGAACTGGTGGTGGTCCGTCCGATCGGCTTCGAGCCGCTGCGCTGGGTGCGCGCGCTGGCCGCCGACGAACCCGTGCCCTCGGCGAAGCAGCTCACCTCGGCGGCGGTGTCGGTTCCCGGCGTCCTGCTGACCCAGATCGCCGCGATCCGGGCGCTGGCCCGTCAGGGCATGGATCTGGCCGCCGCGCCGCCGGTGGCCGTCGCCGGTCACTCCCAGGGCGTGCTCGCCGTCGAGGCGCTGCGCGCCGCCGGCGCCCAGGATGTTCAGCTGCTGGCCCTGGCCCAGCTGATCGGTGCCGCAGGCACCCTGGTGGCCCGTCGCCGCGGCATCTCGGTCCTCGGTGACCGCCCGCCGATGGTCTCGGTGACCAACGCCGAACCCGAGCGCATCTACGAACTGCTCGAGGAGTTTGCTCAGGACGTCCGCACGGTGTTGCCGCCGGTGCTCTCGATCCGCAACGGCCGGCGCTCGGTTGTGATCACCGGCACGCCCGAACAGCTGTCCCGATTCGAGCTCTACTGCGAGCAGATCGCCGAGGCCGAAGCCGCCGACCGCAAGAACAAGGTGCGCGGCGGCGCGGTCTTCAACCCGGTCTTCGACCCGGTCGCGGTCGAGGTGGGCTTCCACACGCCGCGCCTGGCCGACGGCATCGATATCGTGGGCCGCTGGGCCGCCGCGGTGGGACTGGACGTCGAGCTGGCCCGCGCCCTGACCGACGCGATCCTGGTCCAGCAGGTGGACTGGGTCGAGGAGGTCACCGCGCTGAACGACGCCGGCGCCCGGTGGATTCTTGACCTCGGACCGGGTGACATCCTGACCCGGCTCACCGCTCCGGTGATCCGCGGCCTGGGCATCGGCATCGTGCCGGCCGCCACCCGCGGCGGGCAGCGCAACCTGTTCACCGTCGGCGCGGTGCCCGACGTGGCCAAGCCGTGGTCGAGCTACGCGCCCTCGGTGGTCACCCTGCCCGACGGCTCGGTCAAGCTGTCCACGAAGTTCACCCGGCTCACCGGCCGCTCGCCGATCCTGCTGGCGGGCATGACCCCGACGACCGTCGACGCCAAGATCGTCGCCGCGGCGGCCAACGCCGGGCACTGGGCCGAGCTGGCCGGCGGCGGACAGGTCACCGAGCCGATCTTCGACAAGCGCGTCGAGGAACTGATCGAGCTCCTGGAGCCCGGCCGGACGATCCAGTTCAATTCGCTGTTCCTGGACCCCTACCTGTGGAAGCTGCAGCTGGGCGGCAAGCGGCTGGTGCAGAAGGCCCGCCAGTCCGGCGCGCCGATCGACGGTGTGGTGGTCAGCGCCGGCATCCCCGACCTCGAAGAGGCCGTCGAGCTGATCGACGAGCTGAACACGGTCGGTATCGCCCATGTGGTGTTCAAACCCGGCACCGTCGAGCAGATCCGCTCGGTCATCCGGATCGCCGCCGAGGTGCCGACCAAGCCGGTGATCGTCCACATCGAGGGCGGCCGCGCCGGTGGTCACCACTCCTGGGAAGACCTCGACGACCTGCTGCTGACCACCTACTCCGAACTGCGCGGCCGCGCCAACATCACGGTCTGCGTCGGTGGCGGTATCGGCACGCCCGAACGCGCCGCGGAATACCTCTCCGGCCGGTGGTCGGCGGCCTACGGCTACCCGCTGATGCCCGTCGACGGCATCCTCGTCGGCACCGCCGCGATGGCCTGCCTGGAAGCCACCACGTCGCCTGCCGTCAAGCAGCTGCTGGTCGACACCGCCGGTACCGACCACTGGGTCGGCGCCGGAAAAGCCGTGAACGGCATGGCTTCCGGGCGTAGTCAGCTCGGCGCCGACATCCACGAGATCGACAACGCGGCCTCCCGCTGTGGCCGGCTGCTCGACGAGGTCGCCGGTGACGCCGACGCCGTCGCGGCACGCCGCGACGAGATCATCACCGCCATGGCGGTCACCGCCAAGCCGTACTTCGGCGACGTCGCCGAGATGACCTACCTGCAGTGGCTGGCGCGCTACCTGGAGCTGGCGATCGGTGCCGGTGACTCGACCGCCGACACCAAGACCGCCGATTCGCCGTGGCTCGACATCACCTGGCGGGACCGCTTCGCCGAGATGCTGCAGCGTGCCGAGGCCCGGCTCAACGCGACCGACAGCGGTCCGATCGAGACCCTGTTCGATGCGTCGACAGCCGACGGCGAGTGGCTGCTGGAGAACCCGGACCGGGCCGTGGCCGCGCTGATGTCGAAGTACCCCGAGGCCGAGGCGGTGCTGCTGCACCCGGCCGACGTGCCGTTCTTCGTCCAGTTGTGCAAGACCCCGGGCAAGCCGGTCAACTTCGTCCCGGTCATCGACAAGGACGTGCGGCGCTGGTGGCGCAGTGACTCGCTGTGGCAGGCCCACGACGCCCGCTACACCGCCGACCAGGTCTGCATCATCCCGGGTACCCAGGCCGTCGCCGGTATCGACCGGGTCGACGAGCCGGTGGGCGAGCTGCTCGACCGCTTCGAGAAGACCGCTGTCGATCAGCTGCTGGCTGCGGGTGCCACGCCCGAGCCGGTGGCCGCGCGGCTGCGGGTCCGCACCGATGCGACCGGACCGCTGGCCATCGTGCTGGACTCCCCGGACGTGCTGTGGGCCGGGCGCACCGCGACCAATCCGGTGCACCGCATCGCGGCGCCGTCCGAGTGGCTGGTGCACGACAATCGTTCGGCGACAAACCATTCCACCGGTGCTCGGCTGGAGGTCACCGGTGCCGACCGGGTGGTGCTCAGCGTCCCGCTGTCGGGCACCTGGATCGACATCGCCTTCACCCTGCCGGCCACGGTGATGGACGGCGGCACCCCGGTGGTGCGCACCGAGGACGCCGCCGCCGCGATGCGCGCCGTGCTGGCCATCGCCGCCGGTGTGGACGGCCCCGAGGCACTGCCGCCGGTGACGGGCGGATCCACCACCGTCACCGTCGGCTGGGACCCCGAGCGGGTGGCCGACCACACCGGTGTGACCGCGACGTTCGGCTCGCCGCTGGCGCCGACCCTGTCGACCGTGCCGGACGCGCTGGTCGGCCGGTGCTGGCCCGCGGTGTTCGCCGCGATCGGCGGCGCTGCCACCGAGACCGGCTTCCCGGTCGTCGAGGGTCTGCTGAGCCTGGTGCACCTCGACCACGCCGCACAGCTGCTCAAGCCGCTGCCCAAGGAACCGACCCAATTGACGGTCACCGCAACGGCTTCGGTCGCGACCGACACCGAGGTTGGCCGTGTCGTCCCGGTCACGGTGAACGTGACCGACGCCAAGGGCATGATCCTGGCGGTCCTCGAGGAGCGGTTCGCCATTCGTGGGCGTACCGGCGCCAAGGAACTCACCGATCCGGTTCGCGCCGGGGGAGCGGTGTCGTTGAACGCCACCGACACCCCGCGCCGCCGTCGCCGCGACGTCACCATCGGCGCCCCGGTCGACATGCGGCCGTTCGCCGTGGTCTCCGGTGACCACAACCCGATCCACACCGATCAGGCCGCCGCGCTGCTGGCCGGCCTGGATTCGCCGATCGTGCACGGCATGTGGTTGTCGGCCGCCGCACAGCACGTGGTGACCGCCACCGACGGCAAGCCGGTCCCGCCGGCCAAGCTGATCGGGTGGACCGCGCGGTTCCTGGGCATGGTCAAGCCCGGCGACGACATCGACTTCCGTGTCGATCGGGTCGGAATCGACTTGGGCGCCGAGGTTTTGGAGGTCACCGCCAAGGTTGGTACTGACCTGGTGATGAGTGCCACCGCCCGGCTGGCGGCCCCGAAGACGGTGTACGCGTTCCCGGGGCAGGGCATCCAGCACAAGGGCATGGGCATGGAGGTGCGGGCCCGGTCCAAGGCCGCCCGCAAGGTGTGGGACACCGCCGACAAGTTCACCCGCGACACCCTGGGCTTCTCGGTGCTGCACGTGGTGCGCGACAACCCGACCAGCCTGATCGCCTCCGGCGTGCACTACCAGCACCCCGAAGGCGTGCTCTACCTGACGCAGTTCACCCAGGTCGCCATGGCCACGGTGGCGGCCGCGCAGGTTGCCGAGATGCGCGAGCAGGGCGCGTTCGTCGAGGGCGCGATCGCCTGCGGTCACTCGGTGGGCGAGTACACCGCGCTGGCCTGCGTCTCGGGCGTCTACAAGCTGGAGGCGCTGCTGGAGGTGGTGTTCCACCGCGGCAGCAAGATGCACGACATCGTCCCGCGCGACGAGATGGGCCGGTCCAACTACCGACTGGCGGCCATCCGGCCGTCGCAGATCGATCTGCCGGACGCCGACGTCAAGGATTTCGTCGCCGAGATCGCCGAGCGGACAAACGAATTCCTACAGATCGTGAACTTCAACCTGCGCGGTTCGCAGTACGCGATCGCCGGCACGGTGCGCGGGTTGGAGGCACTGGAGGAAGAGGTCGAACGGCGCCGGGAGATCACCGGCGGCAAGCGGTCGTTCATCCTGGTTCCCGGCATCGACGTGCCGTTCCACTCCGACGTGCTGCGCGTCGGCGTCGACGACTTCCGTCGCGCGCTGGAGCGGGTCATGCCCGAGGATGCCGACCCGGCTCTGATCGTCGGGCGCTACATCCCGAACCTGGTGCCGCGGCCGTTCACCCTGGATCGCGACTTCATCCAGGAGATCCGCGATCTGGTGCCGGCCGAGCCGCTCGACGAGATCCTGGCCGACTACGACACCTGGCGCAACGAACGGCCGCACGATCTGTGCCGCAAGGTCGTCATCGAACTGCTGGCCTGGCAGTTCGCCAGCCCGGTGCGCTGGATCGAGACCCAGGACCTGCTGTTCATCGAGGAAGCCGCAGGCGGTCTCGGCGTCGAGCGTTTCGTCGAGATCGGCGTGAAGTCCGCACCGACCGTGGCCGGCCTGGCCAGCAACACCCTGAAGTTGCCGGAATTCGCCCACAGCACAGTCGAAGTGCTCAACTCCGAGCGCGACGCCGCGGTGCTGTTCGCCACCGATACCGACCCCGAGCCGGACGACGAGCCCGAAGCCCCCGCCGCCGAGGCGCCGGCCGAGGCTGCCGCGGCCGACGCCGCTCCGGCGGCTCCGGCTCCGGCGGCCGCACCGGCCGGCGGGCCGCGCCCCGACGACATCGCGTTCGATGCGGGCGATGCCACCCTGGCGCTGATCGCGTTGGGCGCCAAGATGCGCATCGATCAGATCGAGCCGCTGGACTCGATCGAGTCGATCACCGACGGTGCGTCCTCGCGGCGCAACCAGCTGCTGGTCGACCTCGGTTCGGAACTGAACCTGGGTGCGATCGACGGTGCCGCCGAGGCGGACCTGGGGTCGCTACGCGGTCAGGTGGCCAAGCTGGCCCGCACCTACAAGCCTTTCGGCCCGGTGCTGTCGGATTCGATCAACGATCAGCTGCGCACGGTGCTCGGCCCCTCGGGCAAGCGTCCGGCCGCCATCGCGGAGCGGGTCAAGAAGACCTGGGAGCTCGGCGACGGCTGGGCCAAGCATGTGACCGCCGAACTGGCGCTGGGTACCCGCGAGGGCAGCAGCGTGCGCGGTGGTGCACTCGGCGGCCTGCACGAGGGTGCGCTGGCCGATGCGGCCGCCGTGGACAAGGCCATCGACGCCGCGGTCGCCTCGGTGGCCGCCCGCAAGGGCATCGCGGTGTCGCTGCCGTCGGCCGGCGGTGCCGGTGGTGGCGTGGTCGACTCGGCCGCGCTCAACGAGTTCGCCGAGCAGGTCACCGGTCGCGACGGGGTGCTCGCCTCGGCCGCTCGCCTGGTGCTCGGGCAGCTGGGTCTGGACAACCCGGTGTCGGCCGCGCCTTCGGCCACCGATGCCGAGCTCATCGACCTGGTGACGGCCGAACTGGGCTCGGATTGGCCTCGGTTGGTGGCTCCGGCGTTCGACGCCCGCAAGGCGGTGCTGCTCGACGACCGCTGGGCCAGCGCCCGTGAGGATCTGGTCAAGCTGTGGCTGGCCGAGGAAGGCGACATCGACGCCGACTGGCTGCGGCTCTCGGAGCGTTTCGAGGGCGCCGGCAATGTCGTTGCCACCCAGGCGAACTGGTGGCAGGGCAAGGCTCTGGCGGCCGGTCGCACCATCCACGCCTCGTTGTTCGGCCGGATCGCCGCCGGTGCCGAGAATCCGAACAAGGGTCACTACAGCGACGAGGTCGCAGTGGTCACCGGTGCCTCCAAGGGCTCGATCGCCGCATCGGTGGTCGCCGGCCTGCTCGACGGCGGTGCCACGGTGATCGCGACGACATCCAAGCTCGACGACGATCGGCTGGCGTTCTACAAGACGCTCTACCGCGACCACGCCCGTTACGGCGCCTCGCTGTGGGTGGTGCCAGCCAACATGGCCTCCTACGCCGACATCGACGCCCTGGCATCATGGGTCGGCACCGAGCAAACCGAGAGCCTTGGGCCGCAATCGATCCACATCAAGGACGCGCTGACCCCGACGCTGTTGTTCCCGTTCGCCGCCCCGCGGGTGGCCGGGGACCTGTCGGAGGCCGGCTCTCGCTCCGAGATGGAGATGAAGGTCCTGCTGTGGGCCGTCGAGCGGCTCATCGGCGGGCTGTCCTCCATCGGTGCCGAACGCGACATCGCCTCGCGGCTGCACGTGGTGCTGCCCGGCTCGCCCAACCGCGGCATGTTCGGCGGTGACGGCGCCTACGGCGAGTCGAAGTCCGCGCTGGACGCGGTGGTCAACCGCTGGAACGCCGAAACCTCGTGGGCCCAGCGGGTCAGCTTCGCGCACGCGTTGATCGGCTGGACCAAGGGCACCGGGCTGATGGGCCACAACGACGCCATCGTCGGTGCGGTCGAAGAGGCGGGCGTGACCACCTACAGCACGGAGGAGATGGCAGCGATGCTGCTCGATCTGTGCACGGTGGAGGCCAAGGTCGCCGCGGCGCGCGCCGCGCTGAAGGTCGACCTGACCGGCGGGCTCGGCGACGTCGAACTCGACATGGCCGAGTTGGCTGCCAAGGCGCGTGAGGAGATGGCCGGCGACACTGCCGATTCCGACGACGAGCCGGCGGCCGGCACCATCGCCGCCCTGCCGTCACCGCCGCGCGGCCACACCGCCGGCACGCCGCCGGAGTGGGCCGACCTCGACGTCGACCCGGCGGACCTGGTGGTCATCGTCGGCGGTGCCGAACTGGGGCCGTACGGCTCGTCGCGTACCCGCTTCGAGATGGAGGTCGACAACGAGCTATCGGCGGCCGGCGTGCTCGAACTGGCCTGGACCACCGGCCTGGTCACCTGGGAAGACGATCCCAAGCCGGGCTGGTACGACACCGCCACCGGCGAGCTGGTCGACGAGGCCGAGCTGGTCGAGCGCTACCACGACGCGGTGGTGGAACGCTGCGGCATCCGCGAGTTCGTCGGCGACGGGGCCCTCGAGTCCGACCACACCACGCCGCTTCTGGTCAGTGTCTTCCTGGACAAGGACTTCCGGTTCGTGGTCTCGTCGGAGGCCGACGCCCGTGCCTTCGTGGAATTCGACCCCGAGCACACCGTCATCCGCCCGGTTCCGGACTCCTCGGACTGGGAGGTGATCCGCAAGGCCGGCACCGAGATTCGGGTGCCCCGCAAGACCAAGCTGTCGCGGACGGTGGGGGCGCAGATCCCGACCGGGTTCGACCCGACGGTCTGGGGCATCAGCCCGGACATGGCCAGCTCGATCGACCGGGTGGCGCTGTGGAACATCGTCGCGACCGTCGACGCGTTCCTGTCCTCCGGCTTCACCCCGACCGAGCTGATGCGCTGGGTGCACCCCAGCCTGGTGGCCTCGACGCAGGGCACCGGCATGGGCGGTATGACGTCGATGGAGACGATGTACCACGGCAACCTGCTCGGTCAGGCCAAGCCGAACGACATCCTGCAGGAGGTGCTGCCCAACGTCGTTGCCGCACATGTCATCCAGTCCTACGTCGGCAGCTACGGGTCGATGATCCACCCGGTCGGCGCGTGCGCCACCGCCGCGGTGTCCGTCGAGGAGGGCATGGACAAGATCCGCCTCGGCAAGGCCGAACTGGTGGTCACCGGTGGCTTCGACGACATGACCGTGGAGGCCGTCATCGGCTTCGGTGACATGGCGGCCACCGCCGACACCGAGACGATGCGGGCCAAGGGGATCAGCGACTCGAAGTTCTCCCGCGCCAACGACCGGCGCCGGCTGGGCTTCCTGGAGGCACAGGGCGGCGGCACCATCCTGCTGGCGCGCGGCGACCTGGCGCTGAAGATGGGTCTGCCGGTGCTCGCGGTGGTGGGTTACGCCCAGAGCTTCGGCGACGGTGTACACACCTCGATCCCGGCCCCGGGCCTGGGCGCACTGGGCGCCGGGCGCGGCGGCAAGGATTCGCAGCTGGCCCGTTCGCTGGCCAAGCTGGGGGTCGGCGCCGACGACATCGCGGTGATCTCCAAGCACGACACCTCGACGCTGGCCAACGATCCCAACGAGACGGAGCTGCACGAGCGGCTCGCCGACTCGCTGGGCCGGGCCGCCGGCGCCCCGCTGTTCGTCGTGAGCCAGAAGAGCCTGACCGGCCATGCCAAGGGCGGTGCGGCGGTGTTCCAGATGATGGGGCTGTGCCAGATCCTGCGCGACGGTGTCATCCCGCCGAACCGCAGCCTGGACTGCGTCGACGACGAGCTGGCCGGCTCCGGGCACTTCGTGTGGGTGCGTGACACCCTGCGCCTGGGCGACAAGTTCCCGCTGAAGGCGGGCCTGGTCACCAGCCTCGGGTTCGGCCACGTGTCGGGTCTGATCGCGCTGGTGCATCCGCAGGCATTCCTGGCGACGCTGAGCGAGCAGGAGCGTGCGGACTACACCAAGCGGTCCCGCGAGCGGGTGCTGGCCGGTCAGCGGCGACTGGCCTCGGCCATCGCCGGCGGACGGCCGATGTACGAGAAGCCCGCCGATCGCCGGTTCGACCACGACGTGCCGGAGAAGCGGCAGGAGGCGGCGATGCTGCTCGACCCGGCGTCACGGCTGGGCGAGGGCGACACCTACGTGCGATGAGCATGGGTGCATCCGTTAGGGTGCTCGCGTGGCGATAGTCGGTGTGGGGATCGATGTGGTCTCCATTCCCGACTTCGCCGAGCAGGTGGATCAGCCGGGAACGGTGTTTGCCGAGACCTTCACCCCAGGTGAGCGCCGCGACGCCGCCGACAAGAGCTCGGTGGCGGCACGGCACCTGGCGGCTCGGTGGGCCGCCAAGGAGGCCGTCATCAAGGCGTGGTCGGGCTCCCGATTCGCTCAGCGCCCGGTCCTGCCGGAGGGGATCCACCGCGACATCGAGGTGATCACCGACATGTGGGGCCGGCCCAAGGTCCGTCTCACCGGTGCCATTGCCGAGCACCTGGCCGAGGTGACGATCCACGTGTCGCTCACCCATGAAGGCGACACCGCCGCCGCGGTGGCCATCCTGGAGACGCTGTAGCCGCGAGCAGACGCACACTCGCACGATTCCCCGCGAATCCGTGCGATTCTGCCTCTGCTCGTGCTGGGTAGGGTCGTGGCCATGACCGATATCGTCGACCGTGTGCGGGCCGTCCTTCCCTCGGTGCGGGCCGATCTCGAAGACCTGGTGCGCATCCCGTCGGTGTGGGCTGACCCCGCCCGCCGCGACGAGGTGCACCGCAGTGCCCGTGCGGTCGCCGACCTGCTGCGCCAGGCCGGCTTTCATCAGGTCGAGATCGTCGCCGAAGGCGGCGCACCTGCGGTGATCGCACACCATCCCGCCCCGCCGGGTGCGCCGACCGTACTGCTGTACGCCCACCACGATGTTCAGCCCGAAGGTGAACCGGGGCAATGGAATTCGGATCCGTTCGAACCGGTGGAGCGGGACGGGCGGCTCTATGGCCGCGGCAGCGCGGACGACAAGGCCGGCATCGCGACGCACCTGGCGGCCTTCCGCGCCTACGACGGCAATCCGCCGGTCGGTGTCACCGTGTTCGTCGAGGGGGAGGAGGAGTCCGGCTCGCCGTCGCTGGGCCGGCTGCTGGCTGCCCACTCCGGCAAGCTGGCCGCCGACGTCATCGTGATCGCCGACTCGGACAACTGGACCACCGAGATCCCCGCGCTGACGGTCTCGCTGCGCGGGCTGGTCGACTGTGTGGTCGAAGTCGCCACCCTGGACCATGGCCTGCACTCGGGGCTGTGGGGTGGCGTGGTGCCCGACGCGCTCAGCGTTCTGGTGCGGCTGCTGGCCAGCCTGCACGACGACGACGGCAACGTCGCCGTACAGGGCCTGCACGAGACCACCGCCGCCGATGTCGACCGCGGCCCGCAGTGGGTGCGCACCGAATCGGGTCTGCTCGACGGGGTGCGCGAGATCGGGTCCGGGCCGGTGGCGCAGCGGATGTGGGCCAAACCCGCGATCACGGTCATCGGCATCGACACCACCCCGATCGCCAAAGCCTCCAACACCCTGATCCCGCGCGCGAGCGCCAAGGTCAGCATGCGGGTGGCGCCCGGCGGCGACGCGGCGGCACACCTGCATGCGCTGCGCCGCCACCTCGAGCGGCACGCTCCCTGGGGCGCGCACGTCAAGGTCATCCCGGGCGACATCGGGCAGCCCTACGCGATCGACGCCAGCGGCCCGGTCTACGACGCCGCCCGCGCGGCTTTCCGGCAGGGCTGGGGTACCGACGTCGTCGATATGGGGATGGGCGGCTCGATTCCGTTCATCGCCGAGTTCGCCGCCGCGTTCCCCGACGCCACCATCCTGGTCACCGGCGTCGAGGACCCCGGCACCCAGGCGCACAGCGTCAACGAGAGCCTGCACCTCGGCGTGCTGGAGCGCGCCGCGATCACCGAGGCGCTGCTGCTGGGAAAGCTGGGCACACGTCAGACCGAGAGTTCGTAACCGACTTCCGTGAAAGCGAACCCGCCCCGCTCGGCAAGGGACAAGTCCTGCCGATCGATGAGGGTAGGTGGCTGTCGGAGGTAGAGGCGGTAACCCAATGCGCGGAACTTCAATGCGAACTCGTGGCCTTCGATGTGCCATCGCGCTAGGCGCGCCAACGGACCATCGCCCGGCGATCGGATCACGCGATCGATCGTCAGGTTAGGACTCGGGCTGCTGATCTGGCCGTCGATGTCGCAGACGTCGTCGAAGACCAGCGTGGCAGGGGCGACGAGGAACGGCGTGCACAACTGTGACTCTGCCGGTGGCCACGCGACGATGTAGTCGAGGTCCATCAGGAGCCGCGACACGAAATTCCCCGGTGGCCCCTCAGCATGTAATGCAATCGCGTGAACGGTCGCGTCGTGCCAAAGCATCTGGTCGAGATCGCTGTCGCTCCAAACGCTCTTGGTGAGCCCCGACATCGCGTCGCTACCTTCGGTCATGCCGGTATCGAACCAACAGGGCGCCACATTGTCGAAGGATTTAGACCGAGATGTCGCGCCGCAGCTTGGCGACGTGGCCGGTGGCCTTCACGTTGTACTGGGCCACCTCGATGTTGCCCTTCTCGTCGACCACGAAGGTCGACCGGATCACGCCTTGGACGGTCTTGCCGTACATCTTCTTCTCGCCGTAGGCGCCCCACTCGGTGAGCACCTTCTTGTCCGGGTCGGACAGCAGGGGGAACGTCAGCTGGTCGCGTTCGGTGAACTTGGCCAGCTTCTCCGGCTTGTCCGGGGAGATGCCGACGACGTCGATACCGGCGCCGTTGAGCTCGGCCAGGCTGTCACGGAAATCGCAGGCCTGCTTGGTGCAACCCGGGGTCATCGCGGCCGGGTAGAAGTAGACGATCACCTTGCGGCCCTTGAAGTCGGACAGCTTGACTGTCTTGCCCTCGGCGTCGGGCAGGCTGAACGCCGGCGCTTTGTCGCCGACGTCGAGGCGTGCGGTCTCGCTCACCTGGTTGACTCCTTCATCTCCCGGTGCATCGGGGTTGGCCCGGGTTGATCTAGGGTAGTTCGGCAGGGCGGCAGTTTGGAGGACGAAAGTGGCGGACCGGGATCCCGAGGTCATCAAGGCCGAGATCGACCAGGCGCGCGATCGGCTGGCGTTGACAGTGGACTCGCTGGCCGAGCGGGCCAACCCCCAGCGCCTCGCCGACGACGTCAAGGCCGCACTGGTGCGCTTCGTGAAGAGGCCGCCGGTGGCCGCCGCGCTGGCCGGGGTCAGCGTGGTGACGGTGGTGCTGGTGGTCCGCCGAATCCGCAACGGCTAGCTGCGGGTGCGCCGGATCCGGCGCCACAGCCGAAGCGGCAGCAAGCCGATCAGCGGCGGCGCAACCAGTCGCCGAACGAGCGCCGAAAGCCCGGGGGATTGGCGACCATGCCGATCCGGCTGCAGCTTTGCACGTGCATCGGGACCGCCGGGGGGCAGGCTTGCGGAGCTACCTCGCCCGTGGGGTGGGCAACAAGGTCATCCGGCGCCATGCGGCTAAGTCCTCACTTCATCTTGGACATTGCGTCCGAGGTCAGCTGGTGGTCAGTTCAGCTAACGGCGACTATAACACCGCCTTTCGCATCGTTGCAGCACAATGGGGTGAATCCGTCGCGGTGACCGCCGTCCGGTTATCTCTCCGTTGGCATATCTGCTGGTCAGTCAGTCGTCTAGACGGGTTGTCCAGGCGTTTCGCAGCGACGCATCTCACGTCGGCTTGCCGCGGCTGCTGCCGCGGCCCGGGCAACCTTGCGGCAAGGGCTCGCTGGTTGCGATCAGGCGAATACGACGCCCGGGTTGAGGATGCCGGCCGGGTCGAAGCTGTCCTTGATCCGTCGCATCAACGCCAGCTTGGCCGGGTCCTCGAGCTCGCAGAAATATTCCGCCTTGGCCCGCCCGACGCCGTGCTCGCCGGAGATCGCGCCGCCCAGTGACATGGCAAAAGCGAAGATCTCGGTCAGCAGCTTCTTGCGCAGCTGTGGGTCCTTGCAGAAGAGCACGCCGTGCACGTTGCCGTCCCCGGCGTGCCCGCACCCGCTCATGCCGACGCCCTCGGCCAGGGCGATGTCTCGGGCCCGTCGCAAGAATTCCGGCATACAGGCTCTGGGTACCACCACGTCGATGATGTCGTCGGCGCCGATGGCTTTGGCGGTCCAGAATACGTTCTCGCGCGCCACGATCAGCTTGCGGGCCGAATTGCCTTGCAGCACATAGGCGTCCAATGCGCCCCAGTCGCTGAGCATGGCGCCCAGCTCCGCAGCGTCCTCGTCGAGGCGATCGGTGTGGTTGTTCTCCAGCGCCACCACGAGGTAGGCGGCAGACCTCTCCCGGATCGCTTCGGGGATGCCCAGTTCCAGATTCTCGGCGTTGACGATCGCGGCCATCACGACGTTGTCGATGTACTCGACGATGGTCGGGTTCAGCCCGCTGGAAATGAGC
Organism: Mycobacterium sp. shizuoka-1; assembly: GCF_002723835.1. GTDB lineage: Bacteria > Actinomycetota > Actinomycetes > Mycobacteriales > Mycobacteriaceae > Mycobacterium. The sequence continues at coordinate 19,895 of NZ_BEWG01000107.1, forward strand.
TTGGGCACCGCGGACATGACCTGGTCGAAATCGCCGAACGGGGCCAGCACGGTGGCGCTGTGGGCCGGCCGCGGGACCAGCTTGACGGTCACCTCGGTCGCCAGGGCCAGCGTCCCCTCCGAACCGATGATCAGCTGGGTGAGGTCGTAGCCGGTGGAGATCTTCGACATCTTGCCGCCGGTGCGGATGATCTCGCCGGTCGGCAGGGCCGCCTGCAAGCCGAGCACGTTGTGGCGGGTGACGCCGTACTTCACCGCCCGCATCCCGCCGGCGTTGGTCCCGACGTTGCCGCCGACGCTGGACGAGAGTTCACCCGGGTACACGGTGTAACTCAGTCCCACCTTGGCGGTCTGGGCGTCCAGTTCGGTGAGCGTCACGCCGGGCTGAACCACGGCGACGTGGTTGTCGGTGTCGATCTCGAGGACGGCGTTCATCCGCTCGAATGAGATCAGCAGGCCGCCGGCCACCGGTTGAGCCGCACCCGACAGCCCACAGCCCGAGCCCCGGGCGGTCACCGGCACCCGGAGTTCGGTGGCGGCCTTGAGCAATGCGGCGACCTCCTCGGCGGTGGCCGGCTTGGCGAGGAAGGCGGGACGTTGCGGCGGGATGGTCAGCGCCTCGTCGTGGCCGTAGTCCTCGGAGATGGCGTCGCCGGTCAGCAGGTGGGCCGTGCCGACGATCTCCGAAAAGCGCGCCGCCACATCGGCCATCGCTGCCTCCTTCTCCGCCGGCAGCGTATCTCGCCGCCTGATTCCGGAGACCGGTTGCGCGAGTTCGGGGCCCAAAGTCCCTTACCGCGACGGCGGTGGGGCCGTGAAGATGAAAGCCATGAGTGATGAGGCAGTCGAAGTCGTGTCGTGGAATCCCGACGACCACACCGATTTGCCCGGCTTTGCGCACGGGCTCAGCCGGTACGGCGGTCACTGGTTCGACGTCGGTGTATCGATCGTGCCGGGGGAGGCCGACGCGCTCGAGGCGCTGGACAAGGTGTTCGCCAAGCTCAAGGAGATCGTGCTCGCCGAGGCGCCGAGTATCCAGTACTTCAGCGTCGACGTGCGGGTGGCGTCCGGGACGCCGGTGCCACACCCCCGCTGACCCCCGTCCGGTGGCCGGGGATCGTCACACCAACGCGCGCAATGTTTTCGGCGCGCACCAGTGGTGCGTTGAAATAAGGCCGGTGCCATCGCCCCCTGAAACGGCAAAGAGCCCCGGATGAACCGGGGCTCTTATGCTGTGCGCCGTCAGGGTTTCGAACCCCGGACCCGCTGATTAAGAGTCAGCTGCTCTACCAACTGAGCTAACGGCGCGTGAACCGCGTGAGCGACAATAACAAACACCACTGCCGAACATGAAATTCCGCTGGTGGCCGGTCCCCGCGGCGCTGACCTGTACGGTCGCCACCAGCGGCGAAGTTCCCTTAGACTATTGCCAATCACACCCAGCGTTTGCACAGCTAGCGAGACAGAGAGCGATATGTGGCAGGTCGGTTCGACCCAACGTACGCGGTCGCGGCGAAGCCGGCTGGCCGCGCTCGCGATCGTTCCGATGCTGCTGATCGGGCTCAGCGCGTGCAGCAGCGGTGAACCGGCGCCCGCCCCGGTCAAGGTCATCGCCGACAAGGGCACACCCTACGGAGACCTGCTGGTGCCGGAATTGACCGCCTCGGTCAAGGACGGCGCGGTCGACGTCCCCCTCGACCGGCCGGTCACGGTCAGCGCCACCGGCGGCGTGCTGGGCCCGGTGACGATGGTCAACGAGGCGGGCAAGCAGGTCGCGGGCAAGCTCAGCCCCGACGGCGTCACCTGGTCGACCAGCGAGCCGCTGGGCTACAACAAGAGCTACACGCTCAGTGCCCAGTCCCTGGGCCTGGGCGGGGTGACCACCGAGCAGCTGACCTTCGAGACACAGTCACCGGAAAACCTGACGATGCCGTACCTGCTGCCGGGTGACGGTGAGGTGGTCGGGGTCGGGCAGCCGATCGCGGTGCGCTTCGACGAGAACATCCCCAACCGGCTCGCCGCCGAGCGCGCGATCAAGGTGACCACCAACCCGCCCGTCGAGGGCGCCTTCTACTGGCTGAACAATCGTGAGGTCCGTTGGCGCCCGCAGAACTACTGGAAGCCCGGCACCACCGTCGACGTCGCGGTCAACACCTACGGTGTCGATCTCGGTGACGGCCTGTTCGGGCAGCAGAACCTGACGTCGCGTTTCACCATCGGCGACGAGGTGATCGCGACCGCCGACGACAGCACCAAGACGTTGACCATCCGGCGCAACGGCGAGGTCATCAAGACCATGCCGATCTCGATGGGCAAGAACAGCACGCCCACCAACAACGGCGTCTACATCATCGGCGACCGGTTGTCGCACATGATCATGGACTCGTCCACGTACGGGGTTCCGTCCAACTCGCCCAACGGGTATCGCACCGAGGTTGACTGGGCCACCCAGATGTCCTACAGCGGCATCTATGTCCACTCGGCGCCGTGGTCAGTGGGCGCGCAGGGGTACTCGAACGTCAGCCACGGCTGCCTCAACGCCAGCCCGAGCAACGCGAAGTGGTTCTACGACAACACCAAACGCGGGGACATCGTCGAGGTGCGCGGTACCGTCGGCTCGGTTCTGCCCGGCACCGACGGACTGGGCGACTGGAACATTCCGTGGTCGCAGTGGAAAGCCGGCAACGCCAACGACTAGTGCTCAGGCCGACCGCTTGGTGGCCGCGTTCAAACCGGTCGCAGCGGAGGCGCTGCGAGCCCTGACCTCGGCGGCCGACGGCAGACCTTCGCGCTCCCAGCGCTCGCACTCGCGCCGCACGGCGCCCAACTCTTCGATCAGCGAGTCGTGCACGTCGGCCAGCGTGAATCCTTGTCGGGCCTCGGCGGTGGTCCGGTAGGCCGAGGCCATCACGCTGGCCAGCGCTTGGCGCACACCGAGGACGATCAGCATGGCCGGGTGTGACGCCGGCGGGAAATCCGCCGTGGCAGAGCACTCCCAGATGTCCCAGGCTTGTTCGCAGTAATTCAGCGGCTCGTCGGCGTCGATGGCGTCGAGGGCCGCGATGAACGCGCGCAGCCTGTCCACCCAGATGCCCGGACGAAGCGATCCGTCGGAGTCTGCCACTACCCGAACACTCATGGTCTTGCGTCCCTTCGCCATCGCGTCCCCCCGGACGACGAGTCCTTGTGCTGCGGAATTCCGCGGCATACGACCCTGTACCCGCCGGGCCGCATTTTGAACCACCAAAGTTTGCTGACCCCGCAGTGAGGTCCGTTACACCAGGTGCGCTGGTTGGTCGAAGGTTCGCACGAAGGAGAGCACCCGCGGCGACAGGTGTGGCGGCATCCATGGCTTGTGTGTGGACCCGGGGGCGGCGTTCAGCGCGTCGAGCCCCTTTTTACCTCCGAATCGGGCGACGAGTTCGCGCACTGCGACGACATCCCGGGTGACGTCCGGGTACAGGATGGCGTCCAGCCGCTGTTGTGCGGAATCCAGCACGGGCCCAACCGCTTTGACCATCTCCAGAACACTGGCATCCTCGGAGGGTGTGACCGGCCGGCCCGGCCGCAACCACGTCCCCGCCGTGGACATCGCAGCGTGCGCCAGGAAGTTGCGATCCATTCGGACATCCACCTCCGGCGCGCCGTGCCGGCGTGCGGTGAGGTGGTAGCGCAGCACGTCGGTGTCGCCGCGCTGCAGAGGTTCGTGCAGTGCGGACAGCCAGCGGTAGCTGTCCGACGTCTGCGCCAGCTCGTCGAACAGTGCCTCGACGGTCCGGGCGGGCGCACTATCGCGGCCGAAGGTGCGCCTCGCGGCCGCCACCGACTGCTCGCGGTGGGCGCGAATCGCCCCGGTGACCGACAACACCGCCGACCGAAGTGTGTCCGTGCGCTCGGCCATGACCTGTTCGTCGAATGTGGACCCTCGGCTGGCCTGTAGATCCAGCACGATACCGAGCACCACATCCGACAGGACGTCGCTCTCATCGGCGATGTGGCGCAACGACTCTCGGCCCAGCATCGTGCGCAGCCGGTCGTAGGCCTCCCGATAACGCCGGTTCTCGGTGTCGGTGAGCGCGCACACCTTGTCGAACACGATCCCGCTGTCTGAAATCGGCGCCGCACCGGGCGTCTTGGTCGTCTGCAGGCTGGCCACCAGCGTGGCGCTGCGTGCGCTGACCTCATCTGCGGCCGGCGCGCCGTCGCACAACCACCGCGTCGACTCCCGCCGCGGGGTGCCAAGGCACGCTTTGAGCGATCGGTTCACCGTCGCGACGGAGGCGCGCTGGCCGGCGTCAGCCGTGCGGTAAAAGTCGAGTGTCGACGCCGTCATGGCGTGTGCCACCGCCTGCAGACCGCCCAGGGCGACGAGCACCGCCGCGCTGCGTTCAGGCGGTGGATCCGCGGCGACGGCACTCTGCCAGATCTCCCAGGCGTCCGCGCAGAAGTCGAACGGATCGTCGGCGTCGATCGCGTCCATCGCCAGGATGAACGCGTCCAGCCTGTCCACCCATAGGTCAAGCCCCACCTGATCGCTATCCATACTGCAGCCCTCCCCAGCTAAGCTCTGCGAGCCATTACTCGACGGTAACTCAGCGCTGTTAAATTATCGCGCATAGTCGGATAACAAAACGTGATCACCATGGTTTTCCGCACTCGACGGGCGGGATCAGCACCGCGACCGTGCGGAAGAACGCCGAAATCGGTGGGGCGGATCCGGTTAATTGCAATAGGTGCCGGTCACGGCGCTGCTGCCAGCGCACTGACGGGGTGGAGCCCGGCGCGACCAGATTCACGGGTCCGCGGTGGCAAACCTCAACGCGGTGTGAATTCCGCGGGATCCTGCGGATGGGATTTGCTGTCGTCGCCGGCGCGCGCCAGGTGGGACCGCTTGTGCCCTCGCATCATCTCTGCAGCGTGTGCCGGTTGGTCAGCCTGTCGACGGTGATGGTCTCGCGGTCGTGTCGCGGGCTGCCCGGCGACGTCCGCCCGCCGGGAGTCCCGTTCTGCCTTCGTCCGCCCGATTCCGGCCAGCGAACGCGGAAATGAGGACCCGGCCAGACCCGGTCGTGGGGTTGCTAGGTTCGCACCGCTGCGAGGGACTTCCAGTGGAAACGGCCTTTCGTGATGAAAGGACAGTTAACTGGGCTGGACATGTGATTTATTTGAATTCGGTGATATTTCTTAGGAAATGCGTAGATGGGCTTTGCATATAGTGCGCACCGCTTTAATTTCCATAAGGAATGAAATTGGTGCCCGGACGGTCGCGGTGACGGGTCGCCCGGCAACGGTGGAGCCGTGCGCCGGGAAGGCGGCTGCGCCGAGAACCCTGACCCTGGTCGGTAGCTGCCGCGGTCACGCTTGGAAGCGGCCTGTCGGTCGTTGAAAGGGCCCGAGGCGTCGGTTGCGCTCCGCCTGAGGGGGATGCGGCCTGCTGATCGCGGATTCCGGTGCGCAGGTGAGTGAAGGCAAAAAAATCAGGGGCCCTTTCGGGCCCCTGACATCGGGTGGCTGACGGGACTCGAACCCGCGACAGCCAGGATCACAACCTGGTGCTCTACCAACTGAACTACAGCCACCATCGCTGGATACCGTCGTGAGGACGGCAGCAGCGTCGTCGATACTAGCCGTTGTCTGCCGCTTCAGCCGAATCCGCAGCGTCGGGCCGGTCGATCTGCGCGGCCGCGGCAGCGATCTCGCTGGTAGACGGCCCCGGCAGCGGGACGAACGCGGTGCTTCGGTAGTACTTCAGCTCGCGGATCGATTCCTTGATGTCGGCCAGCGCCCGGTGTGCGAGGCCCTTCTCGGGCTGGCCGTAGTAGATCCGCGGATACCAGCGCCGGCACAGCTCCTTGATCGAGCTGACGTCGATCATCCGGTAGTGCAGATAGGAATCAAGCGTCGGCATGTCGCGTGCGATGAAGCCGCGGTCGGTGGCGATCGAATTCCCGGCCAGCGGCGCGGTCTTGGCCTGCTTTACATGGCTGCGGATGTAGTCCATCACCAGTTCCTCGGCGGCCGGCACGTCGATGGTCGACGCGCGCACCTCCTGGGTGAGTCCGGACCGGCTGTGCATCTGGGCGACCACCTCGATCATGCCGTCCAGCGCTTCGTCACCGGCGTGGATCACGACGTCGATACCCTCGCCCAGGACGTTGAGCTCGGCGTCGGTCACCAGAGCGGCAATCTCGATCAGCTTGTCGGTCCGCAGGTCCAGCCCGGTCATCTCGCAGTCGATCCACACCAATTCATCGCGCACAGCGCTCAACAGTAAGCCCAGCGGGCCAAGTAATGTGCTATCGGCCATCACCCGAGCGACAACGGAGGTCCGCTCATGACGAGCGAATCGACAGCGACTCCTGCCGAGCAGATCGCGGCCGGCTACGCCACCACGGGGCAGGCACTCAACCTCGGTTCGGTCGTCGTCGACGGTGTCGTCGACCCCGCCGCACAGGTCACCATCCCGCTGGCGATGATGAACCGGCACGGCCTGGTGGCCGGAGCCACCGGCACCGGCAAGACCAAGACCCTCCAGGTGATCGCCGAACAACTGTCCGCCGCCGGGGTGCCGGTGATGATGGCCGACGTCAAAGGCGATCTGTCCGGCCTGTCCCGGCCGGGGGAGCCCAGCGAACGCACCCTGGCGCGCGCCAAGGACACCGGAGACGACGGCTGGACCGGTGCGCCGTTCCCCGTCGAGTTCCTGTCGCTGGGCACCGGCGGTATCGGGGTCCCGGTGCGCGCCACGATCTCGGCATTCGGCCCGATCTTGTTGTCGAAAGTCTTGGGGCTCAACGCTACTCAGGAATCCACCCTCGGGCTGATCTTCCACTGGGCCGACCAGCAGGGTTTGCCGCTGCTGGACCTGAAGGACCTGCGCTCGGTGATCACCTACCTGACCAGTGATGAGGGCAAGGAGACGCTGAAGACCATCGGCGGGGTGTCTCCGCAGACTGCCGGCGTCATCCTGCGGGCGCTGGTCAACCTCGAGGCCGATGGCGGCGGCACGTTCTTCGGGGAGCCCGAACTCGATCCGGCCGATCTGCTGCGGGTCGACGCGCAGGGCCGCGGGGTGATCACCCTGCTCGAGCTCGGCGATCAGGCCGCCCGCCCGGTGATGTTCTCGACGTTCCTGATGTGGGTGCTGGCCGATCTGTTCACCTACCTGCCCGAGGTCGGCGACATCGACAAGCCCAAGCTGGTGTTCTTCTTCGACGAGGCCCATCTGCTGTTCGCCGACGCGTCCAAGGCCTTCCTGCAGCAGGTCGAGCAGACCGTCAAACTCATCCGCTCCAAGGGTGTGGGTGTCTTCTTCTGCACCCAGTTGCCCACCGATGTGCCCAACAACGTGCTGTCCCAGCTGGGTGCGCGCGTTCAGCACGCGTTGCGCGCATTCACTCCGGACGATCAGAAGGCCCTGTCGCGGACGGTGCGCACCTATCCCAAGACCCAGTTCTACGACCTGGAAACCGATTTGACCTCGCTGGGCATCGGCGAAGCCATCGTCACGGTGCTTTCGGAGCGCGGCGCGCCGACGCCGGTGGCGTGGACCCGGATGCGCCCGCCGCAGTCGTTGATGGACACCATCGGACCCGACTACATCAAGGCCGTGGCACAGTCCAGTCCGCTGTTTCTCAAGTACGGACAGACCGTTGACCGCGAGTCCGCCTACGAGATGCTGGCCGCGAAGTTGGCACCGCCGCCGGTGGAACCGGTCGATCTGCCGCCGCTGTTGCCGACCGGTATCGACCTGCCGCCGATGCCCAAGCCGCAGAAGGCCGAGCCGGGCGTGCTGGATCAGGTGATGAACAGCCCGGCCTTCAAGAGCGCGATGCGGTCGGCGGGCACGGTGATCGGCCGGGAGATCACCCGCAGCATCTTCGGGACGGGTCGCCGGAGGCGTTAGTTCGCGGACGCCGAGATCGACGTTTTGGCGGCATCTACTCGCACTTCTGCTGCGGAATGGCGGTTTGGGCGAGAAGGCGCCGGAGGCGTTAGTCGCCGCCGAGTTTGCGGTAGACCGCGCCGACGATCGGCGTGACGATCGCGCGCGGGGCGTAGCCGGAGGCCACCGACATGGCCTTGGACGTCAGCCCCGGCACCACCCGCATCTTGTTGTGGTCCAGCCCATCCAGCGAGATCCGCGCCGTGTATTCGGTGTTGATCCACAAGAAGTCGGGGATCAACCGCTCCACCAGCGACTGCTCGGCAGGATCGGGCAGCTCGGTGCGCACCGGTCCCGGCGCCAGCAGCGTGACGTGCACGCCGGAATCTTTCAGCTCCCCGCGCAGCGACTCGCTGAAGGTGTTGGCGAAGGCCTTGCTCGCGGCATAGGTGGCGTTGTTCGGGATCGGCGAGTTCCCGGCGGCCGACCCCGAGATCAGGATCCCGCCGGCCTTGCGGGCCAGCATCCCTGGCAGCACCGCCAGCACCAGGTCGTGCACCCCGAGCACGTTGAGCTGAACCTGCGCCCGCTCGGCGGCCGGATCCAGCTTCGCCACCGGCCCGAACGTGGCCGTGCCGGCGTTGGCGCACAGGATCGAGATGTCGCGGCCGGCCAGCTCGTCGGCCAGTGCGGTCCGCGCCTGCGGGTCGGCGAGATCCACCGGCCGTACTTCGACGGTGACGCCGTACCGCTCGGTGAGCCGTGCGGCCAGCGTGTGCAGCACGTCGGCGCGGCGCGCGGTGACGATCAGGTGGTGGCCGCGCGCGGCGAGTTCGGTGGCCAGCGCCTCGCCGATGCCCTGAGAGGCACCGGTGACGACGGCTCGGCTGTCCGGGGCGGGTGCGGGTACAGGCATGGGGCCATCGTAGGGTGACCCGCATGAGCAGGCCCCCGTCGGTTGCCCCGACCGCCGGCCGGTCGAAGGTGGTCGCCTGGGCGTTGTGGGACTGCGGTTCCACCGGCATGAACGCCATCGTCGCGACATTCGTCTTCTCGGTGTACCTGACCAGCACGGTCGGCCAGGACCTGCCCGGTGATACCTCCCCGGCCAGCTGGCTGGGCCGGGCGCTGGCCATCGCCGGTCTGACCGTCGCGGTGCTGGCCCCGCTCACCGGTGTCCTGGTCCAGGCCCCGCATCGGCGCCGCGCCGCGCTGACGATTCTGAGCGCGCTCGCGGTGGTGTCCACCACGGCGATGAGCCTCATCCGGGCCGACCCGGCGTACTTCGCCGCGGGCCTGGTGCTGCTGGCGTTCACCGCCGCGTGCGGTGACCTGGCCAGCGTTCCGTACAACGCGATGCTGCGGCAGCTGACCACGCCGCAGAATTCCGGGCGTATCTCGGGTCTGGGTGCGGCGGCCGGCTACTTCGGCAGCGTCGCGCTGTTGATGGTGCTCTACGTCGCGTTCATCGCCGGGTCCGGCCCGAACCGCGGTCTGCTGGGCGTCCCGGTGGCCGACGGTCAGAATGTGCGCGCTGCGATGCTGATGACGGCCGCGTGGTTCGTCGTGCTCGCGTTGCCGCTGCTGATCACCGCCCACACGCTGGCCCCGGCCGGCGACCCGGAGTCGCAGGCGGTCGGCCTGCTGGGCGGCTATCGACGGCTCTGGAACGACCTGCGGGGGGAGTGGCGGCGCGACCGCAACCTGGTCTACTACCTGATCGTCAGCGCGATTTTCCGGGACGGCATCGCCGGGGTGTTCGCGTTCGGGGCCGTCCTCGGGGTCAGCGTCTACGGGATCTCGCAGGCCGACGTGCTGATCTTCGGGGTGATCGCCAGCACCATGGCCGCCCTCGGCGCGGTACTGGGTGGCCACGTCGACGACCGGATCGGCGGCAAGCCGGTGATCGTGGTGTCGCTGGCCGCGATGATCGCGGTCGGGGTGACGCTGCTGTCGCTGTCCGGGCCGGGGGTGTTCTGGGTCTGCGGGCTCTTGCTGGCCCTGTGCGTCGGCCCGATCACGACCTCGGCGCGCACCGTGCTGTTGCGGATGGCCAGTGACGGCAAGGAGGCCGTGGCCTTCGGGCTGTACACCACCACCGGTCGGGCGGCGTCGTTCCTGGCGCCGTGGCTGTTCTTCGTGTTCGTGGATGCCTTCCACGCCGACCGCGCCGGTCTGGCCGGGCTGTGCGTGGTGCTGGCGGTCGGTCTGCTGGGGATGCTGGCTGTGAAGGTTCCGCACCACCGGCCGTAGCGCGTCGCGGTCAGCCGGCTCCGGTGCAGATCGTCAGTCCGCGCCCGGTGCGCTCCCGCACCTGTACGCCGTTGACCGACACGTCGCAGGTCACGTCGCGCCCGACGTTGACGACCGCGACGCTGGCCGAGGTGCGCGCGGGGGCAGGCAGGCTGACCTCCTTGCTCCACGGCAGCATCACGTTGAACTCGGTCTGCATCACCCCGCCGGTGTCCACGTAGGTGATGTTGATGGCCCGGCCGTCACCGGTGACGTTGTAGACGACGGTGTCGGTGCCGGTCGGGCTGGTGGTGCCGCCACCGGGCACCGTGGGCGTGCCCGGGGTGGTGGTCGGCAGCGGCGACAGCGTCCTCGTCGGTATCGACGTGGTGGCCCGCGGCGCGGTCGTGGTCTCCGACAGCGGCGGCAGCGGTGCGACGACCGTCGTCTCCCTGGCCGAACTGCTCACGATCACGAGTGCGATCACCAGTCCCACCACCAGCAGTACCGCGGCACCGGCAGCGATCCACAGCCACTTGGGCGATTTGGGCGGGCCCGGCGGCGGCTGCGGCGGCTCGCTGGGCGGATAGCCTCCGCCCTGGTGCCAGTAGGACGGCAGCTGCTCGGTGGGTTGCATCGGCGACCCGTAGCCGGGCGCACCGTAGCCGGGTCCGGAATACTGACCGGAGTAGGCGGGATCGGTGCTGGGCGGATAGCCGCTCGCGGCCGACTGCGTCGGGTCAGACCACTCCGGTCGACGCGGATCGTTCATTCCCACCTCATGGTTGCCCAGGCTACCTGCGCGTGGCAGCCCCCGTCGTTGCCCTGTAGCTCAGCAACGTGTTTACCACTGGTGAGCGACGTGGAACGTGTTACCGGGTAACTGGTCGCCCTGACGACCGGAGAATGTGAGGTGGCGTGGAACAGGACGTGCGCGCGACGTACGGGGCATCGCTGTCGCCGGACGCGACGGCGTTCGCCCACATCGTCGACGACGGGGGATATCCGCGCGCCGTCCAGCGGTTCCTGCGCGGCTGGCGGGCCAGTTCGTCGCGCGACGTCGAGTTGCCCGTGCAGGGGCCGGTGACCAGGGTCATCCACTCCGCCGACGGGCACTGGCTGGCCTGTCAGGTGGCCCCGGAGGGCAGCACCCGCAGCCAGATCTGGGTGGTCACCACCGACCCCGACGATCGGATGGCCCGCCGGATCGACGGGATGGGCTCGGCGGGGATGGATGGGACGGCGGAACTGATCGCGTGGGACGGCGCCCGGGTCTGCGCGATCCTGACCGGTGAGGACGGGATCGGGCAATCCAGTCTGATCGACCCGGCCGACGGTACCGTGACGGTCCTGGATCGCCGCACCGGCGGACGGCTGGTTGACGCGTGGGCGGGTTCGGCGCTGATCCGGGTGGGCCCCCGCGGCTACCGGGAACTGATCATGCTGACCGGATCCACCGAAATCGCGCTGCTGCCTTCCGATCCCGGTTCGTGCACCGACATGGGTGTGATCCTCGACGACCACCATCCGCGGCGGCTGCGATCGGGGCCGGACGGTGAGGACACCACGCTGTATCACCCGGCCTACACCTACGGTCCAGACCTCGCCGACGGTTATGTGCGCGCGCTGATCCGTAGCGACAACGGTGCTGCGCACAGCCGCCTGCTCGAGGTGACCGTCACCCCCGACGGCGTGGCGTACCACGTGGTTGCCGAGCGTCCCGGTCACGATCTCGACGAATTCGTGGTCAGTGACGATCTGTCGACCGTCGCACTTCTGTGGAACATCAACGGCTGCAGCGAATTACAGATCCTCGAATACGCCGACAACACGCTGTCGGAGCCCATCGCGCTACCCAACCTGGTGGCCGGCGAATTGTCGATCAGCGCCGGCGGATCCATGGTCGCGATGACGCTGCAGGGGCCCGACCTGCCGCGAACAGTCGAGTTGGTGGACCCCCGGTCGCGGGAGTGGGAACGCATCGACCGCAAACCCAGCATCGGTCCGGTCTCCGGCCGCCCCCGTTTGCACACCCTCGCCGCGCGTGACGGTCGTTCGCTGTCCGGGTGGCTCTATTGCCCGCCGCCGGGTGTCGAACAGGCCGGCACGATGATCTACCTGCACGGCGGGCCGGAAGGCCAGGCGCGTCCCTCGCACAGCGAGATCTTCCCGGGATTGCTCGAGGAGGGGATTGCGGTATTCGCCCCGAACGTGCGCGGGTCGGGCGGTCAGGGCCGCGAGTTCGTCCACGCCGACGACAAGGAAAAGCGCTTCGCCGCGATCGACGACGTCGCCGACTGCGCCCGCTATCTGGCCTCCCATGGTCTGGCCGATGCGGGCAGAATCGCCTGCGCCGGTTGGTCTTACGGCGGGTATCTGACCATGGCCGCGTTGACGTTCCACCCCGATCTGTTCGTGGCCGGGGTCAGCATCTGCGGCATGAGCGACCTGAACACCTTCTTCCGCAACACCGAGCCATGGATCGCGGCGGCGTCCTATCCCGAATACGGCCATCCGATCGCCGATCGCGATCTGTTGGCGGCCTTGTCGCCACTGCAGCGAGTCGACAAGCTGACGGCGCCGCTGCTGGTGGTGCACGGCGGCACGGACACCAATGTGCCGGTCAGCGAATCCGAGCAGATCGTCGAGGCGTTGCGCGCCCGTGGCCGGGCCGTGCGCTATCTGCTCTTCGAGGACGACGGGCACGAGATCGTCAAGCGCGAGAACCATGCCGCGCTGGCCAGGGCGGTGGCCGATTGGCTGGCCGCAGCTTTTGACGGTCGTGATGTTTAGGAAAATTTCGGGCGGGTAAAACCTTGTGCGCCAAGTGCTGCGGACGAACGAGGAGGATCCACCATGCGAGGCCGCGGAATCCTGGGCGTGATTGTGATCGTATGGCTGGTGATTGGAGTCTTCGCTACCTGGCAGCGCGGATATTTCTCCAACAGCCAAGCCAACTGCGCCACGGCTGGGTCGATCGCCCTGACGGTGGTGGCCGGCCCGTTGAACTATGCGGGAGTCAATCCCGTAGTCGCAAGCTGCAACCTGCCGCAGCCCAGCCAGTAACGACGAAAACTGTTCGGCACGTGATTATCTGGAGGAAGCAATGATCGTTCTCGGAGCAATCCTGCTCATCCTTGGGTTCGTCCTGAAGATTCAGATCCTGTGGACCATCGGCATCATCCTGCTGGTGGTCGGCGCGGTTCTGTGGCTGTTGGGCAGCATCGGGCGTCCGGTCGCCGGCCGGCGCTACTGGTATTGACCGACAGCGGACCGGGTGTGATGGTCGGCGGACGACAGGGCCGCCATCGTCATAGCCCGTAGGACGTCGCGTGAACGCCCCTGGTCGGCCTCCTTGGCCGCCAGGGGCTTCATGCTGTGTGGGGTCGAGTTGAGCAGACCGAACACCGCGTGGGCCATCAGCCGGGCGTCGGCCTCCGCAAGATCGGGATGCACCTCGCGTTGCACGGTGACCCAGATTTCGACGTAGCTGCGCTGGGCCCGCCTGACCTGCCGTTGCGCCGAGGCCGGCAGATGTGCAAGGTCGCGGTCCTGGATGCGGATCAGATCCGACTCGCCCAGGGCGAAGTCGAGGTGGAATTCGATCAGCCCGGTCAGCGCCGCGACCGGGTCGTCCGCTTCGGCGACGACGCTGCGCGCGCCGGCCAGCAGCCGGGTGCTGATTCCGACCAGAAGTTCGACCAGGAGCGCTTCCTTGTTGGGGAAGTGCCGGTAGATCGCGGGGCCGCTGACGCCGGCCGCAGCCCCGATGTCCTCGAGCCGGACAGCCGCAAAGCCCTTCTCCGCCATGAGCCGTTCTGCAGCCGACAACAGGGCAGATCGGCGATCCGACTTCTGCCTGCTGCGGCGGGTGGGCGTCTCGATGGGGGTCTCCGGCGGCATGTCTTTACGTTTCGGTTAATCTTCACTAACCTTACACGAGTTAGTCGTCATTAACTCAATTTGCGACGGGACAGAGACTGATGACAGCAGCGGCCGCCAACCGTGAGGCGCACCTGCAGCTCGTCGAGCAGTTGCGCGGCAAGCTGGCCGCGGCGGCGCTCGGCGGGTCGCAGCGCGCGCGGGCCCGACATGTCGAGCGCGGCAAGCTGTTACCGCGTGACCGGGTGGACGGCCTGCTGGATCCCGGCAGCGCCTTGCTCGAGGTCGCACCGCTGGCCGCCGACGGGATGTACGACGACGAATGCCCGGCCGCCGGCATCATCACCGGAATCGGCCGGGTCTCCGGACGCGAATGCATGATCGTGGCCAACGACGCGACGGTCAAGGGCGGCACCTATTACCCGGTGACGGTCAAGAAGCACCTGCGCGCCCAGGAGATAGCGCTGCAGAACCGGCTGCCGTGCCTGTACCTGGTCGACTCGGGCGGTGCATTCCTGCCCCGCCAGGACGAGGTGTTCCCCGACCGCGACCACTTCGGCCGCATCTTCTTCAACCAGGCCACGATGAGCGCGGCCGGCATCCCGCAGATCGCCGCCGTGCTCGGCTCGTGCACGGCCGGCGGCGCCTACGTTCCCGCGATGAGCGACGAGGCGGTGATCGTGCGCAATCAGGGCACCATCTTCCTGGGCGGCCCACCGCTGGTGAAGGCCGCCACCGGCGAGGTGGTGACGGCCGAAGAACTCGGCGGCGGCGATCTGCACTCCAAGACCTCCGGCGTGACCGACCACCTCGCCCACGACGACCGCGACGCCCTGCGCATCGTTCGCCGCATCGTGGCCACGCTGGGTCCGCGCGAGCCGCGGCCGTGGGACGTGCGACCCGAGGTCGCTCCGATCGCCGACCAGCACGAGCTCTACGACGTGGTCCCGGTCGACGCCCGAGTGCCTTACGACGTGCATGAGGTGATCACCCGCATCGTCGACGGCGGCGAATTCAGCGAATTCAAAGCCGAATACGGCACCACTCTGGTCACCGGATTCGCGCATATCCACGGTCATCCGGTCGGCATCGTCGCCAACAACGGCGTGCTGTTCGGCGAATCAGCGCTCAAGGGAGCACATTTCATCGAACTGTGCGACAAGCGGATGGTGCCACTGCTTTTTCTGCAGAACATCACCGGCTTCATGGTCGGCCGTGACTACGAGGCCGGCGGTATCGCCAAGCACGGTGCCAAGATGGTGACGGCCGTGGCGTGCGCCCGGGTGCCCAAGCTGACCGTGGTCATCGGCGGCTCCTATGGTGCCGGCAACTACTCCATGTGCGGACGGGCCTATTCGCCGCGGTTTCTGTGGATGTGGCCCAACGCCCGGATCTCGGTGATGGGCGGTGAACAGGCGGCGTCGGTGCTGGCTACCGTGCGCGGCGACATGACCCCCGAGGAGTCGGAGGCCTTCAAGGCGCCGATCCGCGCTCAATACGAACACCAGGGCAATCCGTATTACTCGACCGCACGGCTGTGGGACGACGGCGTCATCGATCCGGCTGATACCAGAACCGTTCTGGGACTGGCACTGTCGGTAACCGCCAACGCTCCCGTCGAGGCCGTGTCCTACGGCGTCTTCAGGATGTGACGATGTTTACCAGTGTCCTAGTCGCCAACCGGGGTGAGATCGCGGTTCGCGTCATCCGCACGTGCAAGGCGATGGGCATCCACACAGTCGCCGTCTACAGTGACGCCGACGCCGGTGCCCGCCATGTCGTCGAGGCGGACGTCGCGGTGCGGATCGGGCCGCCGCCGGCACGGCAGAGCTACCTGGACATCGACGCGGTGGTGGCCGCGGCCGTGCGCACCGGCGCGCAGGCCGTCCATCCCGGTTACGGCTTCCTCTCCGAGAACTCGGATTTCGCCGCGGCTCTAGAACGCGCCGGGGTGGCGTTCATCGGGCCGCCGTCGGGCGCGATCCGCACGATGGGCGACAAGATCGCCGCCAAGGCCGCGGTGTCGGCCTTCGGGGTGCCGGTGGTGCCGGGCATCGCCCGGCCCGGACTGACCGACGCCGAACTGATCGAGGCGGCCGACGGCATCGGCTTCCCGATCCTGGTCAAGCCCTCCGCCGGGGGTGGTGGTAAAGGTATGCGGCGCGTCGACGACGCCGGTGAGCTGCCGGCGGCGCTGGCCGCCGCTCGGCGCGAGTCGGCTGCCGCGTTCGGCGACGACACGTTGTTCCTCGAGCGATTCGTCCTGCGGCCCAGGCACATCGAGGTTCAGGTGCTCGCCGACACCACCGGAACCGTACTGCACTTCGGCGAACGCGAATGCAGTCTGCAACGCCGCCACCAGAAGGTCATCGAGGAGGCACCCTCGCCGCTGCTGGACGCCCACACGCGCGCGCGGATCGGCGCCGCGGCCTGCGACACCGCCCGTAGCGTCGACTACATCGGCGCGGGCACCGTGGAGTTCATCGTCTCGGCCGATCACCCCGACGAGTTCTTCTTCATGGAGATGAACACCCGGCTGCAGGTCGAGCATCCGGTGACCGAGCTGGTCACCGGGTACGACCTCGTCGAGTGGCAGGTACGCATCGCGGCGGGGGAGAAGCTGCCCGTCGCCCAGGACGACATCACGATGACCGGGCATGCGATCGAAGCCCGGGTGTACGCCGAGGATCCCGCCGCCGGCTTCCTCCCGACCGGCGGGCCGGTGCTGGCCCTGCGGGAGCCCTCGGGCGTGGGGATCCGGGTGGACTCCGGTCTAGCCCAGGGGATGACGGTCGGCAGCGACTACGACCCGATGCTGTCGAAGGTGATCGCGCACGGCGACACCCGCGCGGCCGCGCTGCGCACCCTCGACCGTGCGCTCTCGCAGACCGCGGTGCTGGGGGTCGGCACCAACGTCGAGTTCCTGCGTTTCCTGCTGGCCGACGACGACGTGGCGGCGGGCCGGCTCGACACCGGCCTGATCGACCGGACCTCGTTCGCCGGGCGGCCGGTCGACGACGACGCATTCATCGCCGCCGCGGCCTATCGCTGGCTACAGCGCTGGCCGGTGGAGCCGGCGGACCTGTGGGATGTGCCGTCCGGCTGGCGAATCGGGGCGCCCGCGCCGACGAGCATTCGGTTGCGCAGCGGCGAGCGAACCGATCACGTCCACATCACCGGTACACCCGATCACGCGGTTGTCCGCATCGAGGACGGCGAACCTCGTTCGCTGTCAGCCCAGTTGGCCGGTGATGGCCTCTCCGTGACGATCGACGGACTGCGCGGCACCTATACGGTGGCCACCGACGTACACCAGATCTGGCTGGCCGGTGAAGGCCGTACGGTGGCGCTGGAGGAGGTCCGTGAGGCACCCGTGCGGCCTGGCGACGAGCTTGGTGGCGACGCCGAACTGGTCAGTCCGATGCCCGGATCGGTTGTGGCGGTGGGCGTGTCCGACGGTGACGAGGTCACTGCCGGCACCGTGGTGGTCGCCGTCGAGGCGATGAAGATGGAGCATTCACTGACCGCGCCCGTCGACGGTGTGGTCACACTGCATGTCGCCGTGGGCGACCAGGTCAAGGTGGGGCAGCTGCTGGCGAAGGTCACCGCGGCTCATGAACAGAAAGCACAATAATGACCGACTTCCTTTCCACGGGAACGCTTCCCGACGAGTACCAGCAGCTCGCCCACACGGTGCGTGACTTCGCCCGCTCGGTCGTCGCACCGGTGGCGGCGCAGCACGATGCCGAGCATTCCTTCCCCTACGAGGTCGTCGCCGGGATGGCGGAGATGGGTCTGTTCGGCCTGCCGTTCCCGGAGGAGTACGGCGGCATGGGCGGCGACTATTTCGCCCTGTGTCTGGCGCTGGAGGAACTCGGCAAGGTCGACCAGAGTGTGGCGATCACGCTGGAGGCCGGGGTGTCGTTGGGCGCGATGCCGGTCTACCGCTTCGGTAACGAGGCGCAGAAGCAGGAATGGCTGCCGCAGCTCACCAGCGGGCAGGCACTCGGCGCGTTCGGCCTGACCGAGGCCGGCGGTGGCACCGACGCCGGCGCCACCAAGACCACCGCCCGACTCGACGACGGGCACTGGGTCATCAACGGCTCCAAGCAGTTCATCACCAACTCCGGCACCGACATCACCCGGCTGGTCACGGTCACCGCGGTCACCGGCGGCTCCGGGGACAACCGGGAGATCTCGTCGATCCTGGTGCCGGTGCCGACGCCCGGCTTCACCGCCGAACCGGCCTACGACAAGGTCGGCTGGAACGCGTCGGACACCCACCCGCTGACCTTCGACGACGTGCGGGTTCCGGCCGAGAACCTGCTCGGCGAACGGGGCCGCGGTTACGCCAACTTCCTGCGGATCCTCGACGAGGGCCGGATCGCGATCGCGGCGCTCTCGGTCGGCGCAGCGCAGGGTTGTGTCGACGAGAGCGCGAAATACGCCGCCGAGCGTGCCGCGTTCGGTCAGCCGATCGGCAAGTACCAGGCGATCGAGTTCAAGATCGCCCGCATGGAGGCCCGCGCGCACGCGGCACGCACCGCCTACTACGACGCGGCGGCGTTGATGCTGGCCGGCAAGCCGTTCAAGAAGGAGGCGGCGATCGCGAAGATGGTGGCCAGCGAGGCGGCCATGGACAACGCCCGTGACGCTACGCAGATCCACGGCGGGTACGGTTTCATGAACGAATACGCCGTGGCCCGCCACTACCGGGACAGCAAGATCCTCGAAATCGGGGAAGGGACAACAGAAGTGCAGCTGATGATCATCGCCCGGCAGATGGGGCTGTAGGTGAGCGATCCTACCGAGGAGAAGGTCGTCGTCCAGCGCGGCCTGTGGTTCGAGGAATTCGAGATCGGGGTGCGGTACGTGCACGCGCCCGGCCGCACCATCACCGAGGCCGACAACGTCTTCTTCACCACGCTGACGATGAACACCCAGGCATTGCATCTGGATGCGGCATTCTCCGATGCGTTGCCGCCGTTCCATCAGCGGTTGGTCAACTCCATGTTCACGTTGTCCACATTGGTGGGTCTGTCTGTCACGCAGCTGACCCAGGGCACCATCGTCGGCAACCTCGGCTTCTCCGACATCGCATTCCCCAAGCCGTTGTTCCACGGCGACACGATGTATGCCGAGACCGTCGTCACCGACAAGCGGGAATCTCGGAGCCGGCCCGGGGAGGGCATCGTCACGTTCGCCCACACCGCGCGTAACCAGCACGGTGAGGTGGTGGCGACCGCCACCCGCAAGACGATGGTGCGAAAGAGGCCGGCCTGATGGCACTCGACAATCCGGGGCCGGCTTGGCTGTTCTGCCCCGCCGACCGCCCGGAGCGATTCGAAAAGGCTGCCGCTGCAGCCGATGTCGTGATCTTGGATCTCGAGGACGGGGTGGCGGCCAAGGACCGCGGCGCCGCCCGCGAGGCGTTGGTGGCAACCCAGCTCGACCCCGGGCGCACCGTGGTGCGAATAAACCCGGCGACCACCGCCGATCATCGGCTCGACCTCGAGGCGCTGGCCCGCACGCCGTACACCACGGTGATGCTGGCCAAGACCGAATCGGGTGCGCAAGTGGCCGCCCTGGCTCCGTTGGATGTCGTCGTCCTGATCGAGACCCCGCTGGGTGCGCTCCACGTCGTGGAGTCGAGCCGGGCCGACAACACGCTGGCCGTCATGTGGGGAGCCGAGGACCTGTTCGCCGTTCTCGGCGGCACCGCCAACCGGCACCCCGACGGCTCCTACCGCGACGTCGCGGTGCACGTCCGCTCGCAGAGCTTGCTGGCCGCCAAGGCATACGGGCGGCTCGCGCTGGATTCGGTGTACCTCGACATCAAGGATCTCGACGGTCTGCGGGCCGAGGCCGACGATGCGGTCGCGGTCGGTTTCGACGCCAAAGTGGCGATCCATCCTAGTCAGATCGCGGCGATAAGGGAGGCCTACCTTCCTAGCCCTGAACAGGTAGGTTGGGCGCGACACGTCCTCGAGGCGGCCCGCGATGAACGCGGTGTCTTCCAATTCGAGGGCATAATGGTGGATGCACCGGTGCTTCGGCGAGCAGAGCGCATCGTCCAGCTAGCGCCCGACCCCGGCCGCTAGCTGGAGCCTGCCACAACAGGTTTGCTCCGACCGCCTCTGCACCGGCAGAGGAGGCGGTTATGGATCAACCGGTTCAACTCGTCGCGCAGGATGGAACCGCGACTGCGGAATCGCGCTATCGTCGCGACTTGCCGCCGGAAACTCTCGCCTGGCTGTACGAGAATCTCGTCGTCACCCGCGATCTCGACGTCGAATTCGTCAACTTGCAGCGTCAGGGTGAGCTCGCGCTCTACGCATCGTGCCGTGGCCAGGAGGCCGCCCAGGTCGGTGCGGCGGCCTGTCTGCGTAAGACCGACTGGTTGTTTCCTCAGTTCCGTGAGCTTGGCGTGTTCCTGGTGCGCGGTATCGCTCCCACGCAACTGGCCGCCGTGTGGCGCGGCGCCTGGCACGGTGGCCTGGATTTCACCGCGAAGTGCTGCGCACCGATCGCGATCCCCATCGCCACCAATGCACTCCACGCGGTGGGCGCGGCGATGGCAGCCCAACGGCTGGGCGAGGATTCGCTCACGGTGGCCTTCCTCGGTGACGGGGCCACCAGTGAAGGCGACTCGCACGAGGCGATGAACCTGGCGGCCGTCGAGAAGGCGCCGTGCATCTTCTACATCCAGAACAACCAGTGGGCGATCTCGGTGCCGGCCAGCCGCCAATATGCCGGGCCCACCATCGCGCACCGGGCGGCCGGGTACGGAATGCCGGGAATCCGAGTGGACGGCAACGACATCCTGGCCTGCTACGCGGTGATGGTCGAAGCGGCCGAGCGGGCCCGCGGTGGTGGCGGGCCGACCCTGATCGAAGCGGTCACCTACCGGATGGAACCGCACACCACCTCCGACGACGCCACCCGGTACCGCACGACCGGCGAACTCGCCGAATGGTCTGCCCGCGACCCGATCTCGCGCTACCGCACCTATTTGCAGCGCACCGGGACGCTTACCGAGCGGCTCGAGGCGCGGGTGCAGGCACGCTCGGCGCGGCTGCGCGCCGAGCTGCGCGACGGGGTGGTCGGTGCGCCCGACGTCGATGTCGACGAGGTGTTCGACCACGTGTACGCCGAGATCACCCCGGTGCTGGCCGCCCAGCGCGCCCAACTGCGCGCCGAATTGGCATAGGAGGCATGAGATGACGCAGATCATCGACCGACCCCCGACGCGCGGCGACGGGACGGGTGAGCCGGGCCGGCCCGTCCTGACCGAGCTGCCCCACGTCACCGCGCTGACCATGGCGCAGGCGATCAACCGTGCGTTGCACGACGCGATGGCCGGCGACGAGCGCGTCTTGGTGTTCGGCGAAGACGTCGCGACCTTGGGGGGCGTCTTCCGGATCACCGAGGGCTTGGCCGAAACGTTCGGTGAGCAACGCTGCTTCGACACCCCGCTGGCCGAATCGGCGATCATCGGGATCGCGGTGGGCCTGGCCATCCGCGGTTTCGTGCCGGTTCCGGAGATCCAGTTCGACGGGTTCTCCTATCCCGCGTTCGACCAGATAGTCAGCCACCTCGCCAAGTATCGGATGCGGACCCGTGGTCAGGTCGACATGCCGGTCACGGTCCGAATCCCGTCGTTCGGCGGCATCGGCGCGGTCGAGCACCATTCGGAGTCCACCGAGTCCTATTGGGTGCACACTGCCGGGCTGAAAGTCGTTGTGCCCTCGACCCCGTCGGACGCCTACTGGCTGCTGAGGCATGCGATCGCCGGCCGGGATCCGGTGATCTACCTCGAACCCAAGCGCCGCTACTGGGGGCGCGAGGTGGTCGACCTGGCGGTACCCGCCCCGCCGATCGGCACGGCGGCGATCCGCCGCGCAGGTGCGGACGTCACGGTCTTGACCTACGGCGGGCTGGTCGGCACCGCATTGCACGCGGCCGAGATCGCCGACTGCAGCCTGGAAGTCGTCGACCTTCGATCGCTGAGCCCGCTGGACTTCGACACCGTTGCGGCGTCGGTCGCCAAGACCGGTCGCGCGGTGGTGCTGCATGAAGGCCCGCGGACGCTGGGGTTCGGCGCTGAGTTGGCGGCGCGGATCTCCGAAGAACTGTTCTACGACCTCGAGGCGCCGGTGCAGCGGGCCACCGGCTTCGACACACCGTATCCGCCGGCCCGGCTGGAGAAACTGTGGCTGCCCGGGGTGGACCGCCTGCTGGACTGCGTCGCGAGAACGATGCAACGGCCATGAGCGACTTCCTGGTTCCGGATCTCGGTGAGGGGCTGCAGGACGCCACGATCACCAGCTGGGCCGTCAGCGTCGGCGATGTCGTCGAACTCAACCAGACCTTGTGCACGGTCGAGACCAACAAGGCCGAGGTGGAGATCCCGAGCCCCTATGTCGGGCGGGTCGTCGAACTAGGCGGTGCGGAGGGGGAGACGCTCGCGGTGGGCACGCTGCTGGTGCGCATCGAAACCGAGGCGCGATCGCCGGTTCTGGTCGGCTACGGCGTCGACGACGGATTGGACCGCAGCAGAAGAGCACGCGCCGCGCCCAAGGTTCGCAAGCTCGCGGCCGATCTCGCGGTGGATCTTCAGGGGCTGCAGCGCGGTTCGGGCGCCGACGGCATCATCACCCGCGACGACGTGCTGGCCGCGGCGGGTACGTCGGAGCCGGCAGCGCCACCGCGGACGGTCCCCGTGCGCGGTGTCCAAGCCCGCATGGCTACCCAGATGTCGTTGTCGCGCAGCCAGATCCCCGACGCACACGCCAGTGTCCAGGTCGATGGCACCGCGCTGCTGCGGCTTCGGGACACGCTGGACGTGGCGCCCTTCGTGCTGACGTTGCGGATGTTGGTGATTGCTTTGGGCCGGCACCCGATGCTCAACGCCACCTGGATGGAATCCGGAGCCGAACCAGAGATCCGGCTTCATCCCGACGTCCGCCTCGGTATCGCGGTGGCTACCGAGCGCGGCCTGCTGGTTCCGGTCGTCGACGCCCGCGGGTGTTCCACCAGGCGACTTGCCGCGGCCGTCGACGATGTTGTGCAGCGGGCCCGGGCGGGCACGCTGACGCCCGCGCAGTTGGGCGGTTCGACGTTCACGGTGTCGAACTTCGGCGCGCTCGGTCTTGACGACGGCGTCCCGGTGATCAACCACCCGGAGGCCGCGATCCTCGGCATGGGCTCGTTGAAGCCGCGCGCCGTGGTGGTCGACGACACCGTGGTTGCCCGTCCGACAATGACGTTGACGTGCGCCTTCGACCATCGCATCGCCGACGGTGCCCAGGTGGCGGCTTTCCTGACCGATCTGCGTGGGCTGATCGAGTCGCCGGAGACCGCGCTGCTGGACCTCTAGTTGAGCGATTTGGGCGCGG
>NZ_BEWG01000108.1 GCF_002723835.1 Mycobacterium sp. shizuoka-1
CGGGCCTTGAACTCGTCGTCGTACTTGTTCGGCATGATGCAAACAACCTTCCCTCGAAAGAAGGTGTGCATCAAACCCGGGGTGGTTCAATTCACGGCGCACCGCGTAGGCGGTGCGGCCTTTGAGTCGCTGAACCAGCGTGGAGATCGCCAGCGTGGGCGGGTAGGCGACCAGCAGGTGCGCGTGGTTGGCTTCGCCGTTGAACTCGACCAGTTCGGCGCCCAGGTCGTCGCACACCTCGCGCATGGTGGTTTCGCAGTAGGTGAGCATGGCGTCGGTGAATACCTTCCGGCGGTACTTCGTCACGAAGACCAGATGGGCGTGGAGCAAGGAAACGCTGTGCCGGGCGCGGCGATAGGTCTGGTTTGTCATGGGTCGCCTTTAGGGTTGTGGGTATGCAGATGCGTTACCGGTACCGCATCGAACCGACACCGGCCCAGCAGGCCATTCTGGCGCGGGTGTTCGGCTGCGCCCGGGTGGTGTTCAACGACGCACTTCGGGAGCGCGACGAGGCGTATCAGGCTGGGGAGAAGCTGTCCGACAGCGAGATTCAGCGTCGGGTGATCACTGCCGCGAAGAGGACCGAGGAACGGGGCTGGCTGGCTGAGGTGCCCAGCGTGGCGTTGGTGCAGTCGGTCAACGATTCCCGACGCGCCTGGCGTAATTTCTTCGACTCTGCCGCCGGGAAGCGCAGGGGCCGGCGGGTGGGGCGGCCGCGGTTCAAATCCCGCAAGGATCACCGGCAGTCGTTTCGACTCACCCGCAACGGCTTCTCGATCCGCGACAACGGCGGGCTCATTGTGGCCAAAGTCGGCGAGGTGCGGGTGCGCTGGTCACGCGAGCTGCCGTCGACGCCCTCTTCGGTCACGATCATCCGGGAACCGGACGGGCACTTCTACGCCAGCTTCGTCGTCGACGTGCCGGCCACACCACTGCCACCGGTGGACCGGGAGATTGGGGTTGATGTCGGGATCGCCCGACTGGCCACGATCGCAGCGACCGATGGCGCACGGTCTGATATCGCCAACCCGAAGCATCTGGGGCGGAAGCTGCGCAAGTTGCGGCGATTGGAGCGGGAGAAGTCCCGCCGGCAGAAAGGATCAGCCAACAGGGCTAAGTCGCGGCGCAAGGTCGCGGTAGCGCATAACGAGGTTGCCCGTGCCCGGCGGGACTATCACCACAAGCAGGCTTTGGCGTTGGTTCGCGACAACCAAGCGATCCATGTCGAAGACCTCAATATCGCTGGGATGGTCCGCAACCGCCGGCTCGCACGGGCGATCCACGATGCCGGGTGGGGCCAGTTCGTGAAGATCATCGGCGAGAAAGCCGACCGTTACGGGCGGACCGTGAACACGGTGTCGCGGTGGCTGGCGTCGAGCAAAACGTGCTCGACCCCGGACTGCGGGCACCGGCTCGACGAACTGCCGTTGCAGATCCGAACCTGGACATGCCCGCAATGCCATACCGTCCACGACCGCGACTACAACGCCGCCAAGATCATTCTCGCTGCCGGGCGGGCAGAGAGGCTAAACGCCTGTGGAGCCCCTGTAAGTTCGCAACTCGTTGCGGCAGTGGGCGTTGAAGCAGGAAGCACCCCGACAGCGGCATAGCCGCACGGGAATCCCCGCCATTCATGGCGGGGAGCACGTCAAGACACCGCGATCCCTCAAAGACGACACCGACTCAGAGAACACCGATACCCGCGAACTCAATACCGACGACGACCAGTAGGACGTCACCGACGACGTCGATCTGACCGCCAACGGAAAGTACCGCGACGAGGACGTTGCCGAGGACGACGACGCGACGACCACCCGCCCCGAGCGCGCCAACACCGCCGACACCGGCAGCGAGCCGTGCTAAACACGAGTGCCGAGACACCTGCACAGCCCATCACCGCAGCTCGGAGCTCCTCTGGATTTGGGTCCTTCACCGCCTTAGCGTCGAAACCACGGACCGCGAAACATTGACAACCCAAAGGACTCCCAACTGATGCCCGCCGCGCTACACGTCACCCCCGACGGCCGTTTCACAGCGATCACCCTCACCGACGAGACCACCATCGCGACCACCATTGGCACAAGTGATCACGCCAGCCTGACCAGTCACGCCGGCCACTACACGTTCTGGTTCGTGCCCTCGCTCAAACCGGTCAACCGCCGCGCCACCGAACTGCTGCTCGCGCTGACAAACTTCACCGCAACCTCCGTGCCGCTGCTGCGAGGCGACGTCATCATCACCGCCAACGACGCCCACGGAAACCTGGCCAGCTGCACTCAGCCACAACTCGACCACCTCTTCCAGACCCGGCCCGGCCGGCGAGACGAACGCCGTCTGGTTCGCCGCTACGTCCACGCCGCCAAGTGCCGCCGCAACACCGCCAGCCGCGATGCGGACCTGCACCCGGTGCACTGATAACCGAAAGACCAAGGGGAACCGTGTTCAAAGCACTACACGCCAGCCACAACGGCTGTCTGTACATCGTCGACCTCAACGGAACCGAGACGATCACACACCTTGTGCGCAACACCGATCTCGAATCCCTCAGTAGCAGCGACGGCCAAATCGACTTCTGGTTCACCCCCTCGACCCGGCCCAACCACCACCGCGTCAACATGCCGGCCACCGAAATCTTCGCCGCCTACACCGAGTTCGAAGCACGCGACATCCCCTTGCTGCGCGGCAACATCGTCATTACCGCCCACGACAACACCACCGGCGCCCCCGCCGGACTCACCGCAGCGCAGCTCAAAGCGCTCGCCGACGCCCGCCCCCGCGGCCGCCGCGGCCGCCGCCTGACCCGCCGGTGCATCCGCGACCTACGCCGCCAACGGCTCGCCGCCCATGCCCGCCACGAAGAGGCCCGCGAACAATGGCTCTACGGCCACGCCGACCGATCCACGGGACCCGAATAGCAGTGGGAAACAACACCCTGCAAATCACGCCGGACCGCACCGAAATGACCATCATTTCACCGCGCGGCCAACGCGCAACATTCAAATCTGCGCGAACAGCAGGATTCACCGACAGCGACCTCGACCACGCACGCCGGCTCCACCTTCGAACCCAGGACGGCCAGACCAATCGAACCTGGCGTATCCCAGTCAGGCGACCAAATCTCTACTTGCACTGCAACACTGGACCACCGCTATGGGTGCTCCCTCGCATGTCTGTTAGGCGAACTGGTGTGTCCGCCGGCTGGCTGTACGTCCTCGTCGCCATCACGGTCGACCCCCGAGGCACAGACAGGAGACGGCGCCATGGCTGACCTGCTCGACGCTCTCGCCAAGCAGGGACCGGTCGCGGCATCATTACTGGGAATCGCGGCGCTACTGGCCGCAGTCGCACTGCTGCGCTTGGTTCGACGAATCCGCAGGACCGTTCTCGTCGCGGCCGTCCTACTCGGTGCCGGAGGATCCGGAACGAATCTTATCTCTAGGAGAGGTAGATGAAAGTGGGTGTGACCAGCGGTGATACCGCCACGGTCATATCCATGACGGGGCCATAGTTCAACGGTAGAACGGGGCCTTTGCAAGGCTCAAATCGGGGTTCGATTCCCCGTGGCTCCACCTTTGGTCGGTACGGCCGGCGGTGACACTACGCCCGTCTGATCCGCCCGATGCCGGGCAGGAACCGGTCGACAGCCTCACAGTAGTCGCGGTAGGCCTGGCCGTGGGTGGCGGTGAGGTAGGGCTCTTCGATCAGGCGGACCTGCAGTTGACTACCGATGATGATCATCACGACGCCGGCGAGTGCAATACCGTTGGGAACCGCAAAGGTTAGTCCGATAACCATGACGTTGATCGACGTGTAGATGGGGTTGCGCACGATCGCGAAAATGCCGGTGGTGACCAGTGGCGGGCGTTCGGTGGGGTCGACAGTGGTGCGCCACGAAGATCCCATTGCGCGTTGGGCGCCGAACGCGGCGAACACGCCCAGTGCGGCGAGCATGATGCCGGCGACGCGGCTGGGCCCGTGGTCCAACAGTGGCACTGGCTGCAGGCCCAGCAGTTCGGCGATGGGGGCGGCGATGCCGGGCAGCAGCATGCCGGAGGCCAGGGTTCCTCGGGCCCACCACTGTTTGGGTGTGCGAGGGATGCGGATGCCGCTGTCGCCGGTGCGATGGCGTTGAATACGGGCTCGCACGTAGCCGTCGAGCAGCCAGAAAGCCGCGACGAGGAGCAAGGCGATGATGGCGTACATCGCGGACATCGTGGTCGGCTTTCGTGGTCGCGGGGGTGGCAGGTCAGATCTTTCGGGCGGCCCCGATGAAGAGGAGCCCGCGAAGGTGGTGTTCGATGCGGGCGGTGCCGTGCAGGCCGTGGCGGGCCAGTTCAGCGGCGAATTCGTCTGACTCGAAGCGGTTTTCGCGTGGGTGCACGGTGAATGTGCGGAACGCCCAGGTGTCGAGCATGCGGCGTGGAACTTCCTCGAACAACAGCAGCCCACCGGGGCGCAACACTCGGGCGATCTCGGCGACGGCCAGCTGCCAGTGCGGGACGTGGTGGATGATGCCGAAGTCAACGACGGTGTCGTGGCTGGCGGTCGGCTGATGGATGTCGCAGACATCGCCGACTGACAGGGATACGGGCCTGTGATGGAGGCGTTTGCGGGCGAGCTCGACCATGGTGTCGTCGAGGTCGAATGCGGTGACGTGGCGGGCCTGGAGCCGGTCGAGGATGACTTCGGAGCCGACACCTCGTCCGCAGCCGGTCTCGAGTACGTCCTGGCCGGTGAGGTCGCCACCGGCGAGGCGGCGAAACCATGCGGCTTCCCGATGGTGTTGATGGGCAGCCCGAATCGGGTTGTTCATCGCTGCCCGTTCGATGGTGTTGAGCTTCACCGCGCCACCTCAGCCTTCATCAATCGCAAGCGCTGTCATCGACTAATTCCGATCAATCTATGTTGTAGGCTATCATCGCGATATGTCGATGAAAAGTATGGGTGCTGCGCCGCCGAGTGCATCGCGCGACGAGTTGGCGGGGGCGGTGGCGTTGTTTCACAGTCTGTCCGATCCCACCCGGTTGGCGATCGCCCGCCGCCTAGCTGGTGGTGAGGCTCGGGTGGTGGATCTGACCGGTGAGTTGGGATTGGCGCAATCGACGGTGTCGTCGCATCTGGCGTGCCTGCGCGACTGTGGGCTGGTGGATTTCCGGCCCCAGGGCCGCGCCTCGGTGTATCGGCTGGCCCGGCCGGAACTGCTGGACATGTTTCGCGCGGCCGAGGCGGTGTTGGAGGCGACCGGCAACGCCGTCGCCTTGTGCCCCAACTACGGCCACCCGACTGAACGGAAGGTAGCGCGATGAGCGAGGCGTGCGGCTGCGGCAGCGACGACCGCAACGAAGGCGAGCAGGAACCCGAACGGCTCTGGGAGATCACCGAACTACGCGCGGCCGCAGCCGCGGGGGTGGTGCTGCTGGCCGGCTATGCGGTCGGCTGGTCCGGCGGCCCCCATGTGGTCGAAATCGGCCTGTATGCGCTGGCGTTGGCGATCGGGGCCTACACGTTCGTACCCTCGACGCTGCGCCGGTTAGCGCAAGGCAAGATCGGGGTCGGCACGCTGATGACGATCGCCGCCATCGGCGCGGTGATCCTCGGCGAGGTCGGCGAAGCCGCCATGCTGGCGTTCCTGTTCTCCATCAGCGAGGGCCTCGAAGAATACTCACTGGCCCGGACCCGCCGGGGACTGCGCGCGTTGTTGGCGCTGGTGCCCGACGAGGCCACCGTCCTGCGCGACGGCGCCGAAATCACCATCCCGCCAGCGGAGTTGCGGGTCGGTGACCGGATGCTGGTCAAGCCCGGCGAACGGGTCGCGACCGACGGCACCATCACCTCGGGGCGCACCGCACTGGATGTCTCGGCCATCACCGGCGAATCCGTTCCGGTGGAGGCCGGACCCGGCAGTGATGTGTTCGCCGGATCGATCAACGGCACCGGGGTGCTCGAAGTCGAGGTCACCTCCAGCGCTGCTGATAACTCGTTGGCCCGCATCGTGGCGATCGTGGAGGCTGAGCAGTCCCGCAAGGGCGCCAGCCAGCGCCTGGCCGACCGCATCGCCAAACCGCTTGTTCCGGCGATCATGGTCGCGGCCGCGCTGATCGCCGCCATCGGTTCCGTGTTGGGTGATCCGCTGGTGTGGATTGAACGTGCCCTGGTCGTGCTGGTGGCCGCCTCCCCGTGCGCGCTGGCCATCTCGGTGCCGGTCACCGTCGTCGCCGCGATCGGCGCCGCCTCCAAGCTCGGCGTCCTCGTCAAAGGCGGCGCCGCGCTGGAAGCCCTCGGCGCGGTGCGCACCGTCGCGCTAGACAAGACCGGCACCCTGACCGCCAACCAGCCCACCGTCATCGACGTCGCCACCACCAACGGCAACAGCCGCGACCACGTGTTAGATGTGGCGGCGGCGTTGGAGGCCCGCAGCGAACACCCGCTGGCTGCAGCGATTCTCGCCGCCACCGAGGGGCCGGTCCAACCAGCTGAGGATGTGGAGGCGGTGACCGGGGCCGGACTGCTCGGCCACCGTGACGGCCACCGGCTACGGCTCGGGCGCCCCGGCTGGCTCGACCCCGGACCCTTGTCCGAACACGTCGCGGCCATGCAGGCCGCCGGCGCCACCGCCGTGCTGGTCGAAGACAACGGTCAGGTCATTGGGGCGGTCGCGGTGCGCGACGAACTGCGGCCCGAAGCCGCCCAGGTCGTCGAACACCTGCGCCGCGGCGGCTATCAGGTCGCCATGCTCACCGGCGACAACCAAGCGACCGCCCAAGCCCTGGCCCGCCAGGTGGGGATCGATACGGTGCATGCCGATCTGCGGCCCGAAGACAAGGCGGCGCTGATCGGTCAACTGCGCCAACGCTCCTCGACGGCCATGGTCGGTGATGGCGTCAATGACGCCCCCGCTCTGGCCACCGCCGATTTGGGGATCGCGATGGGTGCGATGGGCACCGACGTGGCCATCGAAACCGCCGACGTCGCCCTCATGGGTGAAGACCTGCGCCACCTCACCCAGGCCCTGGCCCACGCGCGGCGAGCCCGGCGCATCATGCTCCAAAACGTCGGCCTCTCACTGGGATTGATCGCAGTGCTCATCCCGCTCGCCCTCACCGGTGTGCTCGGCCTGGCCGCGGTCGTCGCGGTGCACGAACTCGCCGAAATCGTCGTCATCGCCAACGGTGTCCGGGCCGGGCGCACCAAACCACTGGCACAGCCAGGCCGGGACCATGATCCGGTGGCCGAAGTAGCCGCCTCCGCGATATCGCGTTGACCACCGGCATCATCCATCGCGTAACCAGCCAGGCGAGGAGGTCAGCAAGGTGTGGTGTTTGCCGATGACTTATCACGCCTTTGCGTCACGGCCGGCAGCGGTCAGGCCGAGACTGTGCGCTCGCCGCCAGGCGGCCGCCAGGTTTGCGCTTCGGCTCTTGCCTGATACCTGGCAGAGGTACGTGCTGCATTCTTTGTTGTTGGTCTGCCACCGCAGTTCGGCGTAGATACGCAGGTATCTGCGCCGCAGGACGACCCGTCCGAGCGCACCACCACTGTCGTTCACCACACGGCATCGGCGGCCGCCTGCGGCGTGGTCCTGCTCAAGGGCTTGCCCCTGCTTGGTCCAGTGGACCGGCGCTTTCCACTGCTCGTCGCGGACCGGGGTGCGATTCCAGCCCACGATCGCGCCCGGTGTTTAGACCATCGTGAGGTGCCGGGCGCCGGGCCTGTCGCTTACGCCGAAGAGCGCGCCGCGTTGCGCGCCGGTGAGCAGCGTAATGTCGTCGAGTTCACTGGCGGTGTAGCCGCCGGCCGCGAGTTGGCCGAGTACGTCGCCGACGAGACGGGGCATCTCCTCGGCCACGCCGGGGCGGGGGCCATACATGCGGCCGGTCTCGTTGAGCAGCCGGAACATCGAGCGGTACTGGTAGTCGGAGAGCACACCTCGCTCGCGGGCCCGCACGACCAGCGACGACGCGCTCACACCCCAGGTGAGGCGCAGCTCATCGAGTTCATGCACGGCCCGCACTGACACGCGGTCCAAGTCAAAGCCGATGTCGGCGATGGGGGCGAGGAACTCGGCGGCGAAACTGTTGGCCCGCCGCTCGGCCTCGGCGGGGCTGACCAGCGTCATCGCATCCATGACCAGGTGGCCGAGTTCGTGGGCCAGCGTCATCCGCATGCGGTCGGGCGGCCGGGCCGCGTTGACGTACACCAGGTGCGGGTGATACTCGCTTGCTCGCAGGGTCACCGCGTCGATCTCGTCGTCGAGGAAACCATCGACCACAACGAACACCCCTGCGGCTTCGAGCAATTCGGTCATCGAGCGGATCGGGCCGGCGACGCGCCACAGGCGGCGCAGAACCTGGGCGACGGTGATCTCTCCGAGCTCGGAGGCGTAGTCGGCCGGGTCGAGATCGGGAAGCGCAAGCTTGGGGTTGATGTCGGCGCGGGACACCAGGCGGCCGATCCGCATCGCGACAAGATTCGCGCGCGCCCACACGCGGTCACGCTTCCACTCGGCCGCACTCAGGTTGGCCCGGAAGTGGCTGCCCTGGGCCGGGGACCGGGTGAAGGGCACGCACAGCGCTTCCGGGCGGCATTCCATGGCCTGCGCGTAGTCGAGCAAGGCCTTCCCTGCCAGGGGCAGCAGCCCCGCCTCGACCCTGCTGACGTGCGAGGCCGACACCCCGGCCTCGTCGGCCAGGCGCTTTTTCGACCACCCACGCGACAACCGGGTCAACTGCACCATCACGCTGTTCGCCGCGTCGTCGTACGGGTCCGGTGCCGTCACAGATCGCCTCCCCAACCGTCTCGGTGCTGTCTTTCGACACTAGCCCGCCGCCGCCGCGAATTCGCGCAGAAACACCGTTTGATCTGCGTTTTCCCAGTTCACGCCCACTAACGGACGTGGGGCGTGTGTGGCTGGTGTGACGATAGCGCAACTCCAGCCCGTGACGCCTGCAGACCGGCTGCTCCGTATGCGATCGGCGTGTCTTCCGGCCTCAAACTTTACCCCGGTCCGCACGATTCTATGCAAGGTTTTCGGCTGAAAGGCGGGGTCGTGACAGCTCCGATGGATCAACCCAACACACCCGACCGTCCGGTCTCCCGCAAGGAGGCCCGACGGCTGCTCAACCAGGTGGCGGTCGGGGTGGGGGCGATGCTGCTGGCCGCCGTCGATGACTGGAACGCCTTGTCGGCCCGGCACTCCGCACATCTGCGAACCGTGATGCAAGGGCTCGGGCGCGGCACATATGTTGCGGCCGCCGTCGCGGCGGGCACCGATGTGTGGCTGAGCACCCGCGGCATGCATCCACCCGGACACACGGTCGTCAAGCCCTACCGCTGGCCCGAGATCAACAGCCGCGGCAAGACGCACATGATGATCCACCACAACGAGATGGAACCGACCACCCCGCGGCGGACCGCGTTCTTCACCCAGGATTCGGCGACCCTGGGCCTGATCGGCGATCCCACCCATTGCGAGCTGACCTGGGACTACGACATCGTCACCGACACCCATATCCGCCGGATCTGGGTCAACGCGCCGGGCGTCGACTGGGACCGCTTCGAGGTTCCGATGGCCAAGGTGCAGGCCCAATACGCGACGTGGCGCAAGCGCGACATGAAGTGGCTGCCCGGGGCACTTCCTGCCGACACCGCCGCAGCCGCGCCGATGCCGGCCCGCCAACCGCAGGAAGACCTGCGGCCCGACATCCAGGTGCGGCCCCGGCGCCCCGAGGAAACCCGGGATGCCGAGTGAAGGCGGCACCGGTGACCATCCACGGACGGGCGTCGTGGACGGTCGTAGACGCTTCAGGCCTACCGGTCGGGGAGGTCGAGCAGTTCCTGCACTGGCTGCGTGCGATCGGCCGGTCGCAGAACACCGTCCGCTCGTATGCGCGCCACCTGAGCTTGTTCTACCGGTGGCTGGGCGCACGCGGAATCGACTGGGACGCCGTAGTATTCGACGCACTGTGTGATTTCGTGGGGGCGCTGTCGGCCGGTTTGCCCCCGCTGCCGACCCGGTCCGGTAGCCGGGCGCCGGGAACGGTCAAAGCGGTGAGCGCGGCCGTGCGCGAGTTCTACGAGTTCCACCGCGTCGAAGGCCGCGGACCGCAGGATCTGGTGTTGACCCGCAACCCGTCGCGGCTCCCGCGCCGGGCACACAGCTTCCTGGCCCACATCGAGCAACGCCACCCCAGCGCGGTCTCCCGGTTGACCCGGCCGGGCAAGCAGCCGGCAGAGACCGTGCAGCTGATCGACTTCGAGGCCGACTTCGCGACGTTGCTGGCGGCGGCGTCGACCCACCGCGACCGGCTGCTGCTCTCCGCGCTCTATGACCTGGGCCTGCGGGTCGGGCAGGCGTTAGGCCTACGGCACGCCGACCTGGACCCGATGCGCAAGCGAGTGCAGGTGTGCCGCCGGGAGGACAACGCCAACGGGGCGCTGTCAAAGCAGCGAGCGCAATTCGCGGTGGCCGCGCCCCGCCGGTTCTTCGACCTGTACGCCGCTTACCTCCTCAGTGAGATCTCCGACCTGGACAGCGATTACGTGTTCGTCAACCTGTCCCGGCCCCCGGTCGGCGGGCCGCTGTCGTACTCGAACGCCTACCAGATCATCGAGCACATCGGCTCCGTAGCGGGCCTTGACGGGCTGCACCCACACATGCTGCGCCATACCCACGCAACTGCGCTGGCCAAGGCCGGATGGACGTCGGCTGAGATCGCTGCCCGGCTTGGCCAGTCGCACGCCGCCAGCGCCGACGTCTACATCCACCTCGCCAGCGACGATCTGGCAGACCGATTGCGCCGCACCGAGCAGCTGGTGTGGGCGCCACCGCAGCGCGAGGCAGGCCATGAGAAACATTGATTCCCACCCTGACTCCACGCGCAGAGGCCGCCGTTCGCCGCTACGGGTACCCGACGGGCCGTGGTGTCAGCCGACGTGGCAGGTGGTCGAACCGGCCGGAGACCGCCGCCGCCAGGCGGCGGACCCCTGCGCCGTCGACGCATGCAACAGCGAGCGGTACTGGCTGGGCGGCCCCCACTCCGCAGGCGCCGAGCGGCGCGGATTGTGCTACGCGCACTACTTCCAATGGTTCCGCGCCGGCCAGCCCGCCGACTTCACCGCATGGGCAACCTTCGAAGCCCAACCCGTCGGCGCCCCGCGCGGCCACCTCTCGGCCCAGATCGTCGACTTCCGGCGGCTACCGCAGATCGCGGCCGATGAGATCCGGTTCGTCGTCGCCACCAAGGTGCGCCGCGGCGACTGGACCCCCAACACCAGCCTCCGCCGCTTCTTGATGGTGCTCATCGACACCGCCGACGGCCGGATCACCGACTCCCTCACCGAGCGACCCGCCGGCGAGTGGCTTCTGCTGTGCCGGCAGCATTGGCCGCACGCGAGCTCGTTCGACTCCCTGTGCGCACCCTACATTCGGCGCTTCTTCCGACTCCTCGACGGCGCCACCAACCCGGACCCGTGGGCCGACGACCACTGGCACTGGCGAGACGGATTCGAATTCGTTCTCGACGCCACCCAATCCGGATCGACACACACCGCCGTGGACTGGTCGACGGTGACCGTGCCGTGGCTGCGTGACGCGGTCAAAGAACTCGCACGCCGGCAGCTCACCACCGCCACCCTGGCCTGGGGCACGCTGACCCAGTGGGTGCGCGCCACCCGCCAGCTCGCCCGGTTCCTCACCCGCGACGACGAATCACCGGAACCGTCCGCGGTGACCAGGCCGGTCTTCCTTGACTACCTGGCGTGGACCCGGCGACCGGACACCCAAGCGGACGCGCGGTTGGCCAATACCGCCGCCTACCTGCTGGAGTCGCTGCACGACACCCAGATCGTGCCCGCTCTCGGGTCGGCGGTGTTCCTCCGACGAGGCGAGAACGTGCACCGCAAGACCCGCAGCCCCCGCCCGTTCCCGCCGGACGTAATCGAACGCGTCGACACGCTGATCGTCGACAACCCCGCAACCGACCCCACCCTGCGGTCGATGATCGCCACCACCCGGTGGGCAGGCTGCCGCATCTCCGAACTGGTCGCCCTGCCCATCGACTGCCTGCACCGCTCCGACGCGGGCTACTGGATCGAATATTGGATGCCCAAAACCCGGGCCTGGCGCCGATTCCCCATCCCGGACAGCCTCGCAACCATCGTCCTCGACCAGCAGACCCGCGTGCGCGACACCTACGGCCCCGACGCCGAGCACCTATTCCCCGGCGCCCGGTCCAACGCCGCCGCCGGCCGCACCCAACCCTGGTCGACCAGCGGCCTGCGGCACCGCCTCGCCGCACTGTTCACCGAACACGGCATCACCACCTCGACCATCACCGGCGAGCCGATCTCCGGCGGCGATGTGCACCGCTTCCGGCACACCATCGGAACCACACTGCTCAACAACGGCTGGACCCAACAAGAAGTGCGCGACTTCCTCGGCCACCACAGCGACACCATGACCTCGGCATACGCCCGCATCACCGACGACACCCTGGCCCGCAAAGCACGTGAATTCTGGAACAGCGCCGCAACAGACACGACCAACACCGACGCCGACGTGGAGCGGCTCCGGGCCCGGTTCACCACCGCGCTGCCCAACGGATTCTGCACTCTCCCAACGGCGCAACGCTGCGAATTCCGGCCCAACCCCTGCCTCGACTGCTCCTTCCACGACCCCGGCGGCCGGGTCTTCCTCGGCGCCCATATCGCGCACCGCGACCAACTGCAACGCCTCACCGCCGACGCTCACGAGCGCGGCGACGCAGCCGCCGTCGAATTGAACACGGCGATGCTCGACAAGGTCTCCAAACTGATCAGCGAAATCGACCCGAACACCACGCAGGAACCTCAGTGAGCGCCGACGACCGCGAACGCCGCACCGCACGCCTGACCGCAGCAGCCGCCGCCCGCACCACCGACGCCACCGCCCGCGCCCGCCGCGCGATCACCCGACTGCGAAACACCGGTCAGCCCGTCACCTTCGTCGACGTCGCCCGCGACGCCGGTGTATCGACCAGCTTCCTCTACCAGCACAGCCAACTACGCGACGACATCACCAACCTCCGCACCACCACGACCACCACGGCGACGGCCGCAACAGGGCGCGCGGCAAGCCTGGAATCGCTACGCACCAAACTCGCCACCGCGATCGCCCGCAACCGTGAACTCACCGAACAACTCGCGCAGCTTCGCACCGAGAACGAAGCACTTCGCAGCCGACTCCTCGAATCCCGCATCCCTGCGGCGACACCGCATCCGTCATAGCCGGACCGGACCCAACCAGAACCAACGGGGCCACAGCGCAGCCCACCACCGTCGACGACTTCCTACAGATAACCCGGCCACGACGACGGACCTACGCCAAGCCGCGGCCCCGTCGTAGACGTCGACTCCACACGCCGCTCACCTAGAGATATCGGGCGGCAGCTGGCTAGTCCTTGACGCCCTCAACGGTTGGTGAGCACCACGCGCACGGAAAGAAGCAGCGGCGGCCCGCGGCAGCGACGCTCCTGGGCTCGGCCCCGGGGCCGTCGGGGGAAAAACTAGCCGGAAGCGCTGCGCCGCCCGACGGCCTCGCTGAGCGCATCCAGCTCGGTGAGGACGTCGCTGGCAGCCCAGACCCGATTACGCTTTCCGGTCGAAAGCAGCTCTAACACACCAGCATCGGTGAGCCGACTCAACGCCTTATAGGTGCTGGCCTCCGTCGTCCCGGTCATAGCCTGCGCTGTATCAGCGTTGAATATCGGCACGTCGAGAAGGCGATCGATCAACGCCTCGTCAGCCGAGTTCGCCCTCGGCCGCGCGATCTCACGCCAACGGTCAGGCAACACAGCCAGGCGTGCCGCAGACTCTGCAGCCGCCTCGCTGGCGTGTACCGCCACATCCGCCACATAGCCCACGAACTGCTCGGCCCCGCCCCGGCGGTACTCGGTCAAACAGCGGAAGTAGCGGTCGGTGTCAGCAAGCATGGCCGAAGCCATCGGCACAGTGACCCGCGCGGTCAGCCCCCGCCGACGCAAGATGGCACTAATCAACGCCCGGCCCACCCGACCGTTTCCGTCCGAGAACGGATGAATCGACTCGAACTGAGCATGCGCGATCGCAGCCTGAGCGAGGATCGGAATATCGGTCCGCCCAGCGAAAGCCATCAGATCCGCCATCAAACCCGACACCATCTCAGGCGGCGGCGGAACGAACAGCGCGCCCACCGGTGAGTAATCACTACCGCCCACCCAGTTCTGCACGCTCCGGTACGAGCCTGGACGGTCCGCATACGGATCGGAAGCCATCAGCAGCCGATGCGCCTCCAAGATCGCCGCCTCCTCGATCGGCCCGGACGCGGCGGCATCGACCAACGCCAGCAGCGCGTGCACAGCCCCAAGCTGAGACTGGGCCTCGGCGCTGGCTTTCGCGCCGGCCACTGCCCGGCCGAACGCGCGCCAGCCTGAGTCGACCTGCTCAATCTTCGAAGAAGCTACAGACTCGCTACGAACCAAGAAATCGGCGAGAGGTGCCAGGTGCTGACCGAACCCGGCGTCGAGCCGCGTCACCGCAATGACCGCGTCTTCGTGTCTGC
This sequence comes from Mycobacterium sp. shizuoka-1, assembly GCF_002723835.1. Lineage (GTDB taxonomy): Bacteria > Actinomycetota > Actinomycetes > Mycobacteriales > Mycobacteriaceae > Mycobacterium. The sequence continues at coordinate 14,576 of NZ_BEWG01000108.1, forward strand.
GCGCTGTGTCGCCGGTGACAGCGACAGGAAGAGTCGCGATCAGCGGAGGGATCTGCACCTCGATCTCGGTCAGCAACCGGTCCTCGCGGTTGCCGCGCCGGCCCTGTGGAGTCCATCGGCGGCTCGCCGTGGAGTGCGCCGGCCAGTCCATAGACAACCTTTCGGCAGAAACATACAACAAGCGACAGTCTTACTATAAGTTATGGCGTTAAAGCTATAATAAGAGAACTACCGAGGGTGCATCCACCCTCACCTGATCGACCATCCGCCGCCATAACGGCACCCGCGACCAGCGAATACGTGCCCGCCTCCCCCACGCCGTCGTCTCTGTCGAGAACCCAGGCAAACCTTTAGACTGAATTCGCAAGGAGAAACCGTAGGGGGAGCAATGGCTATTCGAGGAGAGACCGCAGCAGGCGCACAGGCCGGCGCCAGCGTTGGCATGCACTTATCCTCAGACTTTCCCGCAGTCCCGACCGGCGCCGACACCAAGAGCGCCGCGATCGCCACCGAACTGCAATCATTCGTGACCGCCATCAGCACCGACATCACCACCTACAACACCAGCCTTGACCAGGCCCGCGAAGGCATGGTCGCAGCACCACGCCGAGTCGACGCCGCCGACCGCGAGGGCGCCGCCGTCATCCAATCAAGCGGAGGGACGTACACCATATGACGACTTTCGCCACCCAGTCCCCGGCGACCGGGCCCTGGAAGACCGCCGACGAAGTATCCCGCGAAACCGGGCTACGCCCCGACCTCGTCCTGCGCTTCATCCCCCACACCGAAAC
>NZ_BEWG01000109.1 GCF_002723835.1 Mycobacterium sp. shizuoka-1
TCGCCAACCCCCACCGGCCCACCCGAGGCGAAATAGCCGTAATAGCAGTGGATCAGGGTCACGGCCGTGCAGTAGACGACCGCCTTCAGCAACGAGTAGGCGATGTCGGACGGTGTCAGGAATTGCACGAAGTAGTGGTTGTAGGTTCCCCCCGGCTGGTCGTAGAGCACTCGGATCACGGTGTCGGAGGTGATGAAGCTGACGACCAGGGTCAGCAGGAATCCAGGGACGACGCAGACCAACCCACCGACCACTCGGGTCCCGACGACGAACGGAATCGACCTCAGACCCATGGCTTCGGCGGCGTCGATCTCGTCGGCGATGCGCATCGATCCGATCTCGGCGGTCATGCGACAGCCGGCTTGGGAGGCGAAGGCGACGCCGGCCACCAGCGGAGCCATCTCGCGCACGTTTCCCCAGCCGCCGATGACACCGGCAAGCGGGCCCAGCCCGATCAGGTTCAGTGTCGCGAATGCCTCGATCGCGACGATGGCGCCCACCGTGATCCCGAGGATGGCGAGCACACTGATCACGCCACCGTCGACGATGATCGAGCCCCGTCCCCAGGCGAGGTTGTTCACCACCTGGAGGGTCTCGCGCCGGTAGCGGCGAACGGTGATGGGCAGCAACCAGATCGTCTGGGCGATGAACACCACCCACTGGCCGGCGGTTCGGAATGCCTCGGCCAGGGCAGTTGCCGGCACTTGCAGTAGTCGAGTGAAAGTCGTTGCCGCCGAAGACGCGACCGAGGACGCCATCACGCGACCGCCATCGGGAAGAACATCGTCTGGATCTGAGTGATCGCCAGGTTGACGACCACGATCAGCAGCACGTTGAGGACCACCGACGCGTTGACCGCATCAGCGACGCCGCGGGGGCCGCCCTTGGCCTCCATACCCCGTTGGGACGAGATCACGGCGACGATGGTGGCGAAGGCGAACCCCTTGCCCAGGGTGAACCAGACGTCGATCATCTTGGCGAACGAACCGAATGACAACCAGAAGCTGCCCGGAGTGACGTCATTGACCAGCGTCGCGATCAGGAACGCCGCGCCCACCCCCATGGCGATGACGATGACGACCAGGATCGGGGTGATCGCCAGCAGCGCCAGGAATCGCGGGACCACCAACCGCCTGACCGGGTCGATGCCGAGGGTCCGCAGCGCGTCGAGTTCTTCACGGATCGCCCTGGCCCCGAAGTCCGAGGCGATCGCCGAGGCGGCCGCCCCGCCCATCAGCAGACCCGCCGTGACCGGCGCGCCCTGGCGCAGCACGGCCACCCCGGTCGCCGAACCGACCAGGGAATTGGCTCCGACCTCGTTGACCAGACCCGAGAGCTGGACCGCCACCATCGCCCCGAACGGGATAGCCATCAGGACCGCAGGCAACGCTGTCACCTTCAGCAGCGACCAGGCCTGGATGATGAGCTCACCGAACGGCAGCCGTAGCGTAAGGGTGTCGGTCACGGAATAGCGGATCACTCTGGCGCCCAGCATCACGCAGCGTCCGGTGGTCGCGGCACTGCGCACCGGGATCGTGGCGATCTTCGCCATGAACTTGCCCCCGGCCGTGCGCGCCGCCGCCCGACCCGAGCGTCGCGGGCGTCCGACCGATGGCGCGACGGCACTGGTCGGCTGCGACGAACGATTCATCACCGCGACTGCACCGGGGTGGGATTTGCCGTTGCCCTCGGCGAGCCCCAGGGTTCCTTCGGATTGTCCGGTCACGGGCACGCCGCCACCGCAGTCGGCCACCGCCGGCACCGCCGCCACCCGTCGCACCCGTTCAGGTTTGCTCCCCGGTCAGGAGGCTCGCTAGCACGCGACCACTCTGATTACTTCTAATTAAAATTAAATTTACTGAACAAAAAAATTTTGGCCTGCCGGAATGAGCAGATTGAATCCCGGTGCCGGTCCCTTCATGGCTGACCACCGCTGGTCTCCCGTCATCGAATTCGTCATTGTGTCTGCTTAACGCGCCAGCACCGCACGCTGTTCTAGCGTCAGCCAACACGCTCCGCAGCGCCCGACCGGGCGTACATCTCGGCGTCAAGGGACCCTATCGTATGGCGTAGGTCATAGTGCGTCAACCTTCCAAAGCGGTTATGCGGGCGGCCTTGCGGCGATCCGGACACCACGGCAACGTTTGCCGGCGCGCTTGTACCGACCCTTGGGAACCATGCCGCGACCTATGATGTTGCGATGGCCAGGCGGACCCTTCCCTCGCGGCATACCGCCGATGGCGCGACCGATGACGTGGCCGCCGAATCCAAGTCGGCGCTCACCCGAGCCCGCATCCTGGATGCTGCCGCACATGTGCTGTCCACCAAGGGATACGCGGGCCTTCGCCTCACCGATGTGGCCGCCAGCGCGGAATTGCAGGCACCGGCGATCTACTACTATTACGCCTCCCGGGACGAACTCATCGAAGAGGTGATGTGGGCCGGCATCGCGAACATGCGCAAGCACGTGATGGCCGCACTGGAGTCCCTGCCCGACGGCACCGCTCCCCTGGATCGTCTGCTCGCCGCGGCCGAGGCGCACCTGCGCCACGAACTCGAGATCTCGGACTACACGACCGCGGCCATCCGCAATGCGGGTCAGGTCCCGACGGCGATCCGCAAGCGGCAGATCCGCGAGGAAGAACGCTACGGCGAGGTATGGCGGGGTCTGCTCAACGATCTTTCCCGGGAGGGCGGGTTGCGGCGCGAATTCGATCCCTACGTGGCGCAGATGTTGGTTCTCGGTGCGCTGAACTGGGCGGTGGAGTGGTGGGATCCGCGCCGCGGCTCGATCGAAGCCGTCGTCGACAACGCTCAATGCCTGATCCGGCATGGTCTTTCCACAGCGGCGGGAACCGACCAATATCATTGAACGATGGCTAGAAAATCCGCGGCAGGTGCCTCCCCCGACTCCGAGTCGAAGTCACAACGCACACGTCAGCGCATTCTCGACGCTGCGGCACACGTGTTGAGCGTGAAAGGGTTCGCCGGGACAAGGCTGTCGGATGTCGCGGAATACGCCCAGTTGCAGGCTCCGGCCATCTATTACTACTTCTCCTCGCGCGAGGACCTCATCGAAGAAGTGATGTTCTGCGGCATCAGCGATATGCGGCAGCATCTGCAAGAGACCCTCGACACGCTACCCGACGGCACACCGCCGTTGGACCGCATCATGGTCGCCGTGGAAGCGCACCTGCGACATGAACTGGAGCTCTCCGACTACGCGACGGCCTCCATCCGCAACTCGGGTCAGATCCCCGATCACCTGCGCAGTCGAGAGCGCAAGGAGAGCGCGGCCTACGGCCGAATCTGGCAGCGACTGTTCGACGACGCGGCCGCGGACGGTGAGATGCGCGCCGACCTCGACCCGAGGGTGGTGCAGGGCCTGGTGCTGGGCGCACTCAATTGGGCTGCGGAATGGTGGGATCCGCGGCGCGGCTCCCTCGACAGCATCGTCGCCAACGCCCAAGGTCTGGTGCGTAGCGGGATCAGCTCGCCCCCCAAGACCAGCGCCGCTCGCAAGCGATCCTCGCGCACGACCGGTTAGCTGTCAGCCCGCGGGAGCCCACGTCGAGCGTGGGCGTAATCGGTGAAGCCACTGATGATCCTCGACGGGATGCCACACGCTCGGCGATCAAGGCCGCCCGGTTCGGATCGTTTTTGATTCTATGTTAAATTAATCTGGTGACCGAGGCATTCATCATCGACGCTGTACGAACTCCGGTGGGCAAGCGCAAGGGCGGCCTCGCCGATGTGCATCCCGCCGACCTGGCCGCCCATGTCATCAAGACAGTGGTGCAGCGCCACGACATCGATCCGGCGGCAATCGACGACGTCATTCTCGGCTGCCTGGACAACATCGGCGCCCAGGCGGGTGACATCGCCCGCACCGCGGCGCTGGCGGCCGGACTGCCCGAATCCGTCCCCGGCGTCACGATCGACCGCCAGTGCGGATCTGCCCAACAGGCAGTGCATTTCGCGGCTCAGGGCGTGATGAGCGGCACCGCGGATCTGATCATCGCGGGCGGCGTGCAGAAGATGAGCCAGTTCCCGATCCTCAGCGCTTTCGGTGCCGGCGAACCGTTCGGGTCGGTCGACCCGTGGACAGGCTGCCAGGGTTGGCTGGATCGCTACGGCGCCCAGGAGATCTCACAGTTCCGCGGCGCCGAGCTCATCGCGGAGCACTGGAAACTGTCGCGCGAGGACAACGAGCGTTTCGCGTTCGCCAGCCATCAGCGTGCCCTCGCCGCCATCGCCGAGGGCCGGTTCGAACGGGAAATCACCCCGATCGCCGGCATCAGCATCGACGAGGGTCCCCGAGCCGACACGTCATTGGAGAAGATGGCCGGCCTGCCCACTCTGGTCGAAGGAGGGGTGCTGACCGCGGCGGTGGCCAGCCAGATCTCCGACGGCGCGGCCGCGCTGATGATCGCCTCCGCGGCCGCCGTCGACCGCTTCGATCTCACACCGCGGGCCCGGATCCACCACATGTCGGTGCGCGGTGCCGATCCGGTGATGATGCTGACCGCCCCCATCCCCGCGACCCAGCATGCGCTCAAGCGCACCGGCCTGTCCATCGCCGACATCGATGCGGTCGAGATCAACGAGGCCTTCGCCCCGGTCGTGCTGGCTTGGCTGGCCGAGATCGAAGCCGACCCCGACACGGTCAACCCCAACGGCGGCGCCATCGCGCTGGGCCACCCCATCGGCTGCACGGGGGCACGCCTGATGACCTCGCTGCTGCACGAGCTGGAGCGCACCGGGGGTCGCTACGGCCTGCAGACGATGTGTGAGGGCGGCGGGCAGGCCAACGTCACCATCATCGAACGGCTCTGAGATGCAACGCACGCTGTACCACGCCGACCACGAGGCCTACCGCGAGACGGTGCGAGAGTTTCTCGCCCGCGAAGTCGTTCCCCATCAGGATGATTGGGATCAGCACCGGTGGATTGACCGCTCCGTCTTCGCCCGTGCGGCCAAGGCGGGAATCTATGCGCTGCAGATCGGCGAGGAGTACGGCGGTGCCGCGGAGCCCGACTACCGCTATCGCATGGTGGTGTGCGAAGAGGTGGCCAGGATCAACGCGCTGTCCTTCGGCGTGACCGTCAGCTTGCAGGACGATCTCGTGCTGCATTACCTGCTCGACCTGACCAACGAGGACCAGAAGCAGCGCTGGCTGCCCGGTTTCGCCGCCGGCGAGATCATCGGCGCGCTGGCGATGACCGAGCCTGGCGCCGGTAGTGACCTGCGCGGGATACGCACGACGGCTCGGCGCGACGGCGATCGATGGATCCTCAACGGCCAGAAGACGTTCATCTCGAGCGGAATCATGGCTGACGTCGTGGTGGTGGCCGCGCGCACCGATTCCACTGGCGGATCAGGCGATTTCAGCCTGTTCGTGGTGGAGCGTGACTCCCCCGGCTTCGAACGCGGGCGCAAGCTCGACAAAATCGGGCTTCCCGGTCAGGACACCGCGGAGTTGTTCTTCCACGATGCGGTGGTTCCAGCCGCCAACCTGCTCGGCGAGCCGGGACGCGGACTGCAGTATCTGATGAGTCACCTGCCGCGCGAGCGCCTCGGGGTGACCGCGGAGGCGATCGCCACCACCCGGGCGATCTTCGAGCTCACCGTCGATTACTGTCAGTCCCGCCAGGCGTTCGGCGGCCCGTTGACCGACAAGCAGCATGTGCGCTTCGAATTGGCCGAGATGGGCACCGAGATCGACATCGCCCAGAGCTACGTCGACTCCTCTGTGCTGGCCTACAACGCGGGCGAACTGACTCCGGTGGACGCCGCGAAGGGCAAGTGGTACGTCAGCGAGCTGCAGAAGCGCGTCATCGACCGCTGCCTGCAACTGCACGGCGGATACGGGTACATGACCGAATACCCGGTTGCGCGCGCCTATCTGGACACCCGGATCAAGACGATCTACGGCGGCACCACCGAGATCATGAAAGAGATCATCGGCCGCGATATCGCCGCTTCCTGAGCGCCGGCGCACCGACGTGCGCCCACTGTCCGCCGTAATGTAGACGATCCCGCCAGGTCAGCTGGGGTATGCGCAGCAGCGTCCGCGGCTGGCCGAACTGCACCCCATGTTTACTTCCGCGGGAATCGCGCGCTCCGGAGCGGACCCGGTCAGCGCACGCGGTGGCCCGGCGTCACCGCGTGATACCGGACGTCGCCGCGGCCACCAATTCGGTTGTGTCAACGAGCTTCACCCGTGGGCGGTCCGTGCCTGCTGCGCGGTCCCGCTCGGCGGCATCGATCGATCGCCAGCCTCGCCAGTCGACGACCGCCACCCCGCGTGAGAGCAGCAGCGCGTCGATGTCGCTGTTGGAGCCGACACGTCGCGTCAGCCGGCCCGCCGCAAAGTCGTCGAACAGCGCGCCGACAGTCTCCTGAGCGCATCCACGATTGGTGCCGATGACACCACGTGGGCCCCGTTTGATCCAGCCGGCGACGTACACACCGCTCAGTAACCCCCCGTCGGACACCACCCGGCCCTCGTCATTGGGCACCACGGAGCGCGCAGAGTCGAAGGGAAGACCCGCAATCGGTACGCCGCGGTAGCCGATCGACCGCAGTACCAGGCTGGTGTCGATCGTCTCGTGCTCCCCTGCCGGCGCCGACGTATCGCGCACTCGCAGACCCTCCACACGGCTCGCACCGACGATCTCGACGGGTGTGATCGAGAACCGGAACACCAGCCGCTTGTGTCCGGCGACGGCCGGTCTGGCCTGGTATCCGGCGGCGATGTCGTACTTGAGCGCACCTTCGAAGTCGTCCTCCGGACGCCGGCCGAGATCGCCGTCGACGACGACGTCGACCCCGTCGAGTTCGCCCACCGCGAGGAACTCGCCGACCGAGAACGCCGCGTCCGCGGCGCCGCGCCGGGCCAGGATCACGACCTCCTCGACGCCCGCGGTCGTCAGCTGCTGCAGCGCATGATCGGCGATATCGGTGCGCGCGAGGACATCCGGTGCCATGAGGAAGACCCGCGCGACATCGAGAGCCACATTGCCGTTGCCGATGATCACCATGCGCGGTGAGCCGAGGTCGAGGGTGTCGCCGGCGCGGTCGGGATGGCCGTTGTACCATGCCACGATGTCGGCGGCGGCGTGATGGCCGGGCAGGTCCTCACCGGGGATGCCCAAATCCGCACTGGCAGTGGCGCCGACGGCATAGATGACCGCATGATGGTGGGCCAGCAGCTCGTCGTGGCTGATATCGGAACCGACCGCGACGTTGAAGTAGCACCCGGCTCCCGGGCCGCACAACGCCGGCTCGAACACGCTGACGACGTCCTTGGTGCGTTGGTGGTCCGGCGCCACGCCGGACCGGATCAATCCGAACGGCGTGGGCAGCCGCTCGAAGACGTTCACCTCGACACCGTCAGTGGCCAGGAGTTCGGCCGCGGCGTAGCCGGCTGCCGGGCCGGATCCGACGATCGCGACACGCAGCGCGCCGGGCTCGACCGCCGGACGCACCGGCGGCGGTGGCACCGCCCGCGTCGCGAGCGGCCGGCGGGCGAAGAAGTCGGCGTTGATCTCCCGGAACCGCTGCTGTGCCTGCGGCAGGTCGTCCTCGTAGTAGATCGCGCCGACCGGGCATACCTGCAGGCACGCCCCACAGTCCACACAGGCTGTCGGGTCGATGTAGAGCATCGGGCTGCCGGCACCGTCGGGGACGGGCCGGATGCAGTCGACCGGACAGGCCGGCACACAGCTGGCGTCGGTGCAGCAGTTCTGGGTGATCACGAAAGCCAAGACAGTCTCCTGGGTGGTAATGCATGAAATCCGGGTCGATCAGTTCTCGATCGACAGTGCCCCGGTCGGACAGCTCGACACCGCGTCCTGCGCCGCTGCCCGCTCGGATTCGGGAGGTTCGGGGTCGATCACCCGCGACTGACCGTCGTCACCGATCTCGAACACCGCCGGGGCGGTCATCTCGCACAGCCCGATTCCCGAGCATTTGGTGCGGTCGACATGCACACGCATCAGAACAACTTCCTCATCAGCTTGAGCGCGCGATCACTGTACGGCGGATAGACGATCGACGGATCGGGCCGGCTCGGCTTGGCCAGCACCGCGCGCCGGTGTGAGAGCGCCTCGAACCCCCATTGGCCGTGGTAGGCGCCCATCCCGCTGGCTCCGACCCCGCCGAAGGGCAGCTGGGGCACCAGGCAGTGCATCATCGCGTGATTGACGACCGCGCCGCCCGAGGGCGTGTGATCGATGATGTCCCGCGCCTGCCGAATGTTCTTGGTGAACACATACAGCGCCAACGGTTTCGGTCGGGAGTTGACGAACTCGACTGCGGCTGCAGTCGATTCAACCCGCATGATCGGCAGGATCGGGCCGAATATCTCGTCGGCCATTACGGCGTCGCCCGGTGAGGGATCGACGATCACCGTCGGCTCGATCCGAAGATCGGCGCGCCGCGAGCCCCCGCCCGCGACGACGGTGCCACTGGTGGACGCGATGAGCGCCGTCAGACGATCGAACTGGCGCTCGTTGACGATGGGCAGGGTCGGAGCGCTGCGGAATTCCGCGATGTTGGCGACCACCTTGGCCGCCAGTTCGTCGGCAACGCCGGCGTCGGCGAGCACGTAGTCGGGAGCAATGCACGTCTGCCCGGAGTTGATCAGCTTGGTGTAGGCCAGCCGGCGGGCCGTGACGTCGATATCCGCGTCGGCGGCGACGATCGCCGGGCTCTTGCCGCCCAACTCCAGGGTGACCGGGGTCAGGGTGTCGGCGGCCGCGGCCATGATTTTGCGGCCGATCTCGGTGCCACCGGTGAACAACGCGTGGTCGAATCCGGACGCCAGCAGATCCTGGGTGGTCTGGGCATCGCCCTCGACCACCCGGATCGCGTCCGGATCCAGGTAGTGCGGCACCAGTCGCGCGACCAGAGCCGATGTCGCCGGCGCGAGTTCCGACGGCTTGATGACGACACCGTTGCCTGCCGCCACGGCCGCCACCACCGGCCCCATCAGCAGGTAGAACGGATAGTTCCATGGTCCGATCACCAGGACGACCCCCAACGGGTCGTACTGGATCCAGGCCCGGCCGGGACGCTGAGCCATCGGGAGTGAAACCCGTCTGCGACCAACCCACTTACGCAGATGCTTGCGCGCGAACGCCGCTTCGGCCTTGGTCGACGCGACGTCTCCCAACCACGCTTCCACCGGGGTACGGCCCAGATCGGCGGCCAGGGCCTCGGCGATGTCGGCCTCGCGTTCGTCACACAGCCTCTCGATGCCCTGCAATTGCGCCAGCCGCCAGTCGAGTGAGCGGGTCCGGCCGGTGGCGACGGCGCGGCGGATCTCGCTGACCACCTCACCGGCAGTACGGGGTGCAACGTCGTGAATCGTCACGGCAACAGTCAGATTTCGGGTGCCGGGACGACGCCGGAGGCAACTGCTCCGCTGATTCCGCCGTCGACTGCGATCGCCTGGCCGTTGACCCAGCGCGCGGCGTCGGAGGCCAGGAACAGCACCAACTCGGCGATGTCCTCGGGCTCGGCGTGGCGGCCCAGCAGTTCCTTGAGGCCGTCGAGGGTGTCCTTGCCCATGGTGTCCTCGAAGTCGACCAGGATCGGCGTCTGCACCGGGCCGGGCAGAACCGCGTTGATCCGGAAGCCCATCTGCGCCATCGCCAAACCCATCGACAACGCGTAGACGGTGGTGACCTCCTTGGAGAAGTTGTAGGCATTGCCCTGCTGCGGATTGGCCTTGTACCAGGCGGCTCCCTCCTCGAAGGTGTCGGTAGCCAGCAGGTCGCGGATCACCCCGAGGCGCTCCGGCCAGCCGAACCCGGCCGTCGACGACACGATCGTCACCGACCCGCCGGGCACCAGCCGGTCGAAGAACGCTTCGGTGAGATGGCGCACCGCAAGGGAATTGACCGCGAATACCAGCTCGCTGGCGGCCGTGCCCGGGATACCCGCGACGTTCAGCAGGCCGTCGTAGTCACCGTTCAGCTGTTCGAGCGCCGCGTCGATGCTGCGTGGATTGGCCAGGTCGACCTCGATGTGTGCCTGCACGGGCGCAGTCGGGGTGTTGCGGTCCAGGCTCGTCACCTCGGCGCCGAGCGCCAGCAGTTGCTCGGCGACGGCGTGGCCGATCCCGGAGGCAGCGCCGGTGACGACGTATCGCCGGCCGGAAAAGGAAGCCATGTGGGTTGTCTCCTAGTCGAGGGTGTAGGGCAGGTGCTTGACCGCGGTGATGAAATTGCCGGTCAGATATTCCGGCTCGCCGACACGCAGATTCGGTGCGCGGAAGATCAATTCGCGGAAGATCGACTCCAACTGCATCTTGCCCATGAAGGCACCCATGCAGAAGTGCGGACCGCCGCCCCCGAACCCAACATGAGGGTTGGGTGTGCGGGTGATGTCGAACTCGTAGGGGTTGGTGAACACCCGCTCGTCGCGGTTGGCCGACGAATACACCATCGTCACCCAGTCGCCCTTGCGGATGTGCTGACCGTGCAGCTCGGTGTCCTGGGTCGCCGTGCGCCGGAACGTCATCACGGGAGTCGTCCACCGGACGAACTCCTCCATGGCCGGCTTGATATGACCGTCGAAATCCCTCTGCAACAACGCCTTCTGCTCGGGGAACCGGTCCAGCGCGATGGTGGTGAAGGTAGTCGTCGTCTTGGTGGTGTCGTTACCGGCCACCGACAACAGGACGAAGTAGGGACCGAGTTCGTCGTCGGTGAGCTTCCTGCCGTCCACCTCGGCCTGGACCAGGGAGGTCATCAGGTCGTTCTCCGGTTTCTCGCGGCGGGCCTGGGCCAGTCCGATGCCGATCTCCAGCAGCCCGACCATGGAATCGGTGAGCACCTCGGCGGGTTCGCGTCCGGCAGCGACATCGGGGTCGGCCCAGGCCACCATGCCTTCGGCCAGCCGGGCCGCTTCGTCACGTTGCTCTTCGGGAAGGCCGAGCATGTCGTAGATCGTCCACATCGGCAGCCGCTTGGAGACCTGCTCGACGAAGTCACCCTCTTTCGTGCTGAGCAGATCGTCGACGATCGAACGGGCCTGATGCTCGATCTGGTCTTTGATCTTGGCAACCTGACGCGGCGTGAACACCGAGCTGACGAGCCTGCGCAAGCTCGAGTGCTTCGCACCGTCCATGCCCAGGAACGACTGAATGGCGTCGAGCATCTCTTCGGGGACGGCTTCGAAGGTGATGCCCTGGCCCGAGCAGAAGAGTTCGGGGTTCTTGCTGACGTAACAGACATCCTCATGGCGGGTGACCACCCAGACACCGTCGATCTCCGGTTCCATCATCGAACCTTGGATCGGCCGGTGCCAGCTGACCGGTCGTTCATCGCGGAGGATCTTGAACGCCTTCTCCCGCTCGTCGAAGCTCTGCGCCCAGAATTCCAACGACGAGATGCTCACCGGGTCATAGGGTGGCCGTTCGGCGGCTGTCGACGACGCGATGTCGGGCTGGACGCTCATGCCGATGCCTCCACATACCGTGCCTTCAGAATTCGTTTCACGAGTTTTCCTGTCTCCGATCGGGGCAATTCGTCGACGAAGTCGACCGAACGTGGTGCCTTGAAGTGGGCAACGCGCTCACGCACATAGCCGATGATCTCGGCGGCGAGTTCGTCAGACGGCGCGACGCCGTCTCTCAGTTGCACCACTGCCTTGACCTGTTCGCCCATCTCGGCGTCCGGCACACCGATGACTGCGGCGTCGAAGACCATGGGGTGCAACGCCAGAACGTTCTCGACCTCTTGCGGATAGATGTTGACGCCGCCCGAGATGATCATGAAGGACTTGCGGTCGGTCAGGAACAGGTAGCCGTCCTCGTCGAGATAGCCCATGTCGCCGACGGTGGCCCAGTTGTCATGGGCAGGATGGCGCGAGCCCGCGGTCTTCTCCGGGTCGTTGTGGTAACTGAACGAGGGTTGGTCGCGCTCGAAGTAGACCAGTCCGACCTGCCCGGTGGGCAGCTCGTGGCCGTCGTCGTCGCAGATGTGGGCCACCCCGAGCACGGCCCGGCCCACCGAACCACGCTTGTTCTCCCATTCGGCGCTGGACATCACGGTCGTACCGTGGCTCTCGGTCGCACCGTAGTACTCGGTGAGAATAGGTCCCCACCAACGGATCATCGCGTCTTTGACCTCGGGCGGGCAGGGCGCACCGGCATGGACGGCCAGCCGCAGCGACGAGACGTCGGCCTGGGCCCGCAGCTGATCGGGCAGCTGCAGGAGCCGGACGAACATCGTCGGCACCATCTGGGTGATGGTGACCCGGTAACGCTCGATGGCGGCCAGGGCCGCGGCGGCGTCGAACTTCTCCATGACGACCACGGTGCCGCCGAGGGCGTGCACGGCAGCCGACCACTTCAGTGGTGCCGCATGGTAGATCGGCGCCGGCGAGAGGTAAACGTCGGCGCTGGTGACGCCGAATACGTGCTGGAGCATCATGGCGATCAGGTCGACACCTGGCTCGTCGACCGAGACCGCAGGCATGGCCAGCTTGATTCCCTTGGGATGGCCGGTGGTGCCCGACGAGTACAGCATCTCCGCCCCGCGCGGCTGAGTGTCCGGCTGCCTCGGGTCACCGGAGTCACGCAAGTCCTGATATGAAGCGAAACCGTCTACAGAGCCACCGAATGCGTAGCGGTGGTGCACCTGCGGCACCTCGGGGGCGACGCCACCGGCCAGCGGCGCCAGCGCCGCCGAGACGAACAGCACCTGGGTGCCGCTGTCGAGGAGGATGTGCGCGATCTCTGCGGCCGCAAGGTGCCGGTTCACCGGCGTGATGTAGAGACCCGAGCGCAATGCCGCCCAATAGATCTCGAACACCTCAGGAGTGTTGTCGCTCAGCACGGCGATCACGTCACCGGGCTGCAGTCCCAATCCGCGCAGCGCCGACGCCAGCTGGGTCGAACGCTGGTCGAGTTCGCCGTAGCTCAGCGTCCGGCCGGTGCCGGCCATGATCACCGCGGGCCGCTGGGGGTCGATGGCCGCATGGGTTCCCGGATACATGGCGCTAGACGATCAAGTCGGTGCGGCCGTCGTCCTGAAGCCGGGCGAGGTACGTCGGGTAGAGCTTCTTGCCCAGCGGTGCGAGCTTGAGCAGGCTCGCCACGTTGCCTTGTACAGTGATCTTCTTCTTCGCCATGGCCAGCGGCAGGTTCACTTTGCCCTGCCAATAGGCGTTGCCGGTGTCGGCAGTCATCGACATCGTGGCAGTCGGTGCGCTCCCCCCGGCCACGCCCTCCCGGGTCGACTTGTTGGCCATGTCGATGACGACGACGGCGTTGGGATCGGTGAAGTCGAATGCCACCACCAAGCCGGTCGCCACGAGCTTCGGACCGATCTCCGGGTCCTCGAAGGCCGCCTCGAAGATGCCACCGATGTACTTCGCCACCTCGGCAGAGTCGGTGAACCCCATCGTTCTCCTTAATTTATTTTCAATTCAAAACTGTAGGTGTGAGACTACCGTGTCGCGACAGTCCGTGATGGCCATCGTCACATCCGGGTCTGCACAAGTCAACCTTCGGGTCGCCCCGAGAAGCCCTTTGCGATATGCCTTCCCGCCCTCTCCCCCGCCCCAGGCAACGGCCGACCCGGATTGCGCGCCGTCGCGCCGAATCCAGGTTCTCTGCACCTGGCGCGGTCCCGCCTTCGCGCTGTGCCTGTTCGGCGGCTGGGCGCCATCGGCATGGCATCGCTCACCGATCGTCGTCCCAGACCGGTCTTCCCGCGTCGGGTCGGGTCGGTTATTACAGTCTCTGGGGCGCCTTGCTGTTGCTGCTGCGTGCCATCGAGCAGGAAGCCGACGAAACCCTGGGCGATCCCACTTCGCCCAGGCTGTAGCCACCGTCACCGATACTCGAACTTCTGCGCGACAGCAGCAGTTTCGGCGCTGGCGTCAGGACCCCGACAAGAACGACGACATCACGAACACGACCCAGACGTTGAGCGGGCCGAGCCGCCATCGGATCGTTCACCCGATATAGCGGACGATCGATTCGATCACCGCCGCCGGCTTGACACCACCTTCGATCTCGACGGTGGTGACCATGGTTGCTTGTACGGCGGTGTCGACGCTGGTGACCTCGGCGATGGTGCAGCGGGCGCGTACCTTCGCACCGACCGGGACCGGATGCACGAAGCGCACTTTGTTGAAGCCGTAGTTGATGGCCATCGTCACGGCCTCCACGGTGTAGAGCTCGTGCATGAATCTAGGCAGCAGCGACAACGTCAACAGACCGTGGGCGATGGTGCTGCCGAAGGGACCGCAGGCGGCGCGCTCGGGGTCGACGTGAATCCATTGATGATCGTCGGTGGCACCGGCGAACATGTCGATACGGTCCTGAGTGATCTCCACCCACTCGGTGGGCCCAAGCTCCTGTCCGGCGGCGGCCGCAAGTGCGTCTAGGCCGGTAAACACGTACATCTGTCTCCTCTCACGCGACAGCGTTGCCGCTGGCGACATCGGCCACAATGCCTTTGACGGTGGCCATCTGGGCTACCCGATCCTCGTGAGTCGCGGCCAGCGGTTCGGCCAGCACGCAGGTGACACCGGCCCCCGCCAGCGCTGTGACACGTTCGCCGATGTGCTCAGCAGGTCCGATCAGCGAGATACCGCGAACAAGGTCGTCCGGCACCGACGCGGCGGCAGCCGCTCGATCGCCGGACAGGTACAGGTCCTGAATGACTCTGGCCTCCTGCGCAAAGCCGTAACGCGCGGCCAGCATGTTGTAGAAGTTGTGCCCGCGTGCCCCCATCCCGCCGATATAGAGTGCGGCGTGTTCGCGCACCGAGCGCCGGGCCTGCTCCGCCTCCGCTTCGGTCTCCGTGATCAGCAGCGGCATTTGCACGACTATGCCCAACGGGCCGAGTGCCGGATCTCGGCGAGCGGTGCCGGCCTTCACCGCTTCTCCGAAGGCCTCATCGAGCCGTTCAGGGTAGAACAGGAATGGCTGCCACTCCTCGAACAGTTCCGCCGCCAGTTGCACGTTGTTGGGCCCGATCGCCGCCAGCCCCATGGGGATACGGTCACGCACCGGATACCCGATAATCCTGAGCGCCTTGCCCAGGCCCGATCCACCATCGTCGGGCGCCAGCGGCAGGGTGTAGTACTTGCCGCGATAGTCGGTGGGCTCTCGCCGCCAGATCTTTCGGCAGATCTCGACGTGCTCCCGGGCGCGGGCGACGGGAGCGTCGTATTTGACACCGTGGAATCCTTCAACAACTTGTGGCCCCGACGCACCGATGCCCAGGACACACCGTCCGCCGCTGACGAGGTCGACTCCCGCCGCCGTCATGGCCAAGTTGGTGGGGGTACGTGAGAACATCGGCAATATGCCGAAAGCCAACTCCGCGCTGGTTGTGCGGGCGGCGACGTAGCCCATCAGGCTTACGGCGTCGAAACTGTACGCTTCGGCGATCATCACCCGGTCGACGCCGGCCGCTTCGAAATCGGCGAGTCGATCGACGGTTTCGAGGAAATCCGCTCCGAAGTACTTCAGCGGCATGCCTAGTTTCATCGAAATTCCTCGGCGGTTGACGACGATGGTTGTCCGACGGGGCGATCCAGATCGGCGTTGCGCAGCACCATGCCCATGACGACAAGGAATGCCGCGTAGGCGAACAGGGCCAGCCAGAAGACGAAGACACCCCGCCACGAGAAGGCGCCGTCGTGGAAGAAGAATGCCAACACGTCGGGGATGAATGCGGCCGCCACCCAGAAGTTGAAATAGCCGACCCACCTCGGCAGCAGGGCCTTCTTGTCCCCCAGTATCGCCGCGCCGATCGCGATGTTCTGGATCATGAACGGCGCGATCGGCGTCAGGAACAGCAGCCAGGCGATGTCGTTGAGGGTGAGCGTCAGTTCCGGCGTCCGGTCGGGCCGGAAGGCGATCACCGCCATCAGCAGCATCGGCATCAGCAGCAGGACTCCGGTCGCCGCACCGGTGACCGTCTGGATGATGGTCAGCAGCGGCGAGCGGCCCTCGATACGCAGCAGGGTCAGTGAGATCAACGCGATCAGCGGGAACACCAGGCAGACACCGAGTTGCGCGATCACCAAGCCGATCAGCACCCGGGTGTCGTGGCCGTAGAAGGCCACTACCTCCTCGGTCGTGCTGGACGAACCGAGTGGCAGCGGCAGGACACCGGCGATGAGCCAGCCGGTCAGCGCGACCACGACCGTCGCAGGCCCTGACCATGCGCACAGCCGCTTCAGTGTTTCCGACATGATCAGCGCCGAACGGCCGGGCGGTAACTGGCGACGATCTTGTCGGCCACCAGCTTCGCGGTCTCCGCACAGGCCGTCGTGCCGCCGTTGGCGTACTCCTTGACGGCGTCGCCGACGTTCCACAAGCCCTCGACCGGGGTCTCGTGGGGCAGGTCGAATCCGGCGACCGCACGCTGCGGCGGCCAGTCGTCCCGGGTGACGGCGATATTGAGAATCCTTGCCCGGCTGTCGAAGTCGTCGATGGTGTCACGAAGGTCCGCGAACAGGAAATCCGTCTCGGCGGCTTCGTCGAAGTCTCCGATCGACGGTCGGGGCACCGAGGTGCCGACGTAGAGATGCCAGCCCGGCGGCGCCATCTCAGGGCACAAGTCGGTGAAGTTGGCGATGTAGGCCAGCCGGCGGGTTTTCGCGAAGCTCAGCATGCCGGGTGCCGCGATCAGCGGCTCGGCGCTGGCGAAGTTGACCGAGATCATCGCCGTCGGCCGGTCACCGCGCGCCACCAGATCGCGGTAGTCGGGGGGCACCGCATCCTCGCCGAGCAGCCTCAGGGTCGCCGCGGGTCCGACATCGCTGATCACGATCGGTGCGTTCACCGTGACCGCGGCGCCGTCGCGAACCGCCTCGACGCCGGTCACCCTGCCGCCTGCGGACGCGATGCCGGTCACCGGTGTCGACAGCCACACCTGGCCGCCATCGCGTTCGACGGCGGCGGCCAGGCCCTTCCAGATGCCGATGGTGCCTTCGGGATGGAAGCCGAACCGCTTGAAGGCGCTCTTGCGGGTGAAGTAGGTCAGGAACACCCGCGCGGGCAGGTCTTCGGAGCTGACCGCGAAGATCGACGCACACATGTTGCGGAAGATCCCGTGCACACCTTCGTTCTTGGTGTATTTCGACACCCACTGTGCGGTGGAGATCTCGTCCTCGGGCAGTCCGGCGTCACTGCGGGCGGCGCCGATCCCCTTCACCAGCTTGGCACCCTGCCGGGTCAGCTTGCCCAGCAACAGGCCCCATCCACCGCCGGTGACGTCGACGTCCTTGCCACCGATGCGGTAGAGCAGCGGCGGCTTGGGCTCCCGGATGTCGAACGGTGCGCCGACCTCCGCGCAGGTCTGCTCGGTGATACCGCCGACCTCGATCACGATCGCACCGTTGTTCACCTTGAACCCGTCGATATCGTCGGTGGACGCTCGTCCCCCGACCTTGTCGAGTCGCTCCACGACCATCGTGCGAAAGCCGCTGTGCGCCAGCCGCGCCGCCGTGAACAGCCCGCCGGCTCCGGCGCCGATCACGATGACGTCGAAATCGAGGTCGGTTGTTGTCATGGACATTTCTCCCATCGGACAATCAGTACGAGCGCGGCAGGCCCAGTGAGGTCTGCGCGATGAAGTTGAGGACCATTTCCCGGCTGACCGGAGCGGTTCGCATCAGCCGGGTGACGAACCACAGCTCCGACAGCCCGTACTCGTGGGCCAGCCCGTTGCCGCCGTGGGTCTGGATGGCTTGGTCCAGGGCGGCGAGCGCGGCTTCGGATGCCGCGAATTTGGCCATGTTGGCCGCCTCGCCGGCCGGTGCGCCGGCGTCGAACAGCTCAGCGCTGCGCATCGTGGCCAGCCGGCCCACTTCGACATTGATATGGCATTCGGCCAGCGGGTGGGCGATGCCCTGGTGGGCTCCGATCGGCGTCGACCATACGGTGCGTTCTCTGGCGTAGTCCGCAGCCTTGCCGACCGCGTAGCGGCCCAGCCCACCGCAGAGTGCCCCCACCAGGATCCGTTCCGGGTTCAGGCCGTCGAACACCTGCCGCAGGCCGTTGCCCACACTGCCGATGAGGGCGTCCTCGCCCACCTCGACCTCGTCGAGGAACACGGTGAACTGCTGATCGGGCGAGACAATGGACGTGTCGATCTGCTGGAAACTCAGCCCGGGCGAATCGGTCGGGACGACGAACAACGACAATCGGGACTGCTCGGGAGTCGATTCGTCGGCATCACGGGTCACCAGCAGGATCGCGTCGGCCTGGTCGACGGCCGAGATGTAGTACTTCGCACCGGAGATCGACCACCCCGAATTGGTCCGCCGTGCTGTTGTTTTGACGTTGTGGCTGTTGGATCCGGCGTCAGGCTCAGTGAGCCCGAACGCCATCTTCTGTGATCCGTCGGCGATCCCGGGTAGCCAGCGTCGCTTCATTTCCTCCGACCCGTGATGGGCCAGGATGCTTCCGCAGATCGCCGGGGAGATCACCCAGATCAGCAGGGGCATACCGTGTGCGGCGAGTTCCTCGACCACCAGGACGGCCTCGGCCATCCCGCCGCCCCCGCCGCCGTACTCCTCGGGCAGGTGCACACCCAGCAGGCCCGCCGCACCGAGGTCCTTCCACAGCTCCTCGATGTCGCCACCGGTGCGGGCGCGCTCCAGGAAGTACTGTGCGCCATAGCGATCGGCAATGGCCGCGACGGTGTCGCGAATGGCGCGGTGTTCGGCGGAATCGTGGACGAGTCCGGGCATCGGTTTACCTTCCGGTGAATTCGGGGCTGGTCTTGGCGGCAAAGGCTGCGATGGCTGCCGCCGCGTCGGCGGTGTCACCGGTGACCCGCAGCCCCTGGGTCTCGGCGACGAGCTGGGTCGGCAGATCGCGATGCCACGACTCACGCAGCAGCCGTCGCATGGTGGCGTACGCCATCGTCGGACCGTTGGCGAGTTCCACGGCGACGGCGGTGGCTCGTCGACGCAGCTGATCGCCCGGGGCGATCTCGTTGATCAGTCCCCACTCCAGGGCTTCCCGGGCGCTGATCGGGGTGTTGCGCAGATAGGCCGCGGCCGCCCGGCGGGCACCGATGATGCGAGGCAGATGCCACGTACCACCACCGTCCCCGGACACCGCCAAGCCGGCGAACGCGGTGACGAAACGCGTTCCCTCGGCGGCGATGACGAGATCGGCGGCATACACGTAGCCCAGTCCGCCGCCGGCCACCGCACCGTGCGCGGCGGTGACGATCGGTACGTCGATACCGCTCAGGATTGCGAACGCCTCATGAAACGGTGTCGTCATCTCGACGAAGAGATCACCGAATCGCTCCCGGCCACCGTCGAGAAAGAACCCGATGTCACCGCCGACCGACAGCGAGGGCCCGTCCCCGCAGATGAGCACACACCGCACGGAGGTGTCCGCGGCGATGCGCCGGGCGACCACGAGGGTCTCGTTCGCCACCCTCACGTCGATGGCATTGCGCTCGGCGGGCCGTTGCAGACACAGTGTGGCCACCCCGGCATCGACGCGGTAGTCGATCGTCTCGAGCCGGGCCGGTTCGTCAAGCGCCGCATGCCAGGCAGCGGTGTCGGTGAGCTGGTGCAGAGTCGTGATCCGCCCGTCGGGGCCGAACTCGACCAGATGGATGAACTCGGCGTCCAGCAGCTGTCCGCTGCGGCGCGCTGCGCCGCGGTAGCGGCCGATCACCATCAGCCGTCCGTCGTCGAAGAGCTGGAAGTCGCCGGCCACCGCGCGCGCGGTGAAGTGCTGACCGATTCGCCACCACAGGTTGGTACGCATGGCCTCAGGTCCGACGTGGCGACCTCCCATGCCCAATGGCAGGCCCTCAGCCGCGTGACCGACGAAATCGGGGTGCAGCAGCGCGTCGACGGCCTCGCGGTCACCGGCGGCCAGCGCGTCATAGAGCTGCTGCACGGCCACAACCCGTGCTTCGCCAGAGAGGTCAGACACCGCCAACGCATCCTGTCTAATCTGGAGTCAAAACTGATATCAGCAGTTCAACCAACCTGCCAGAACGGACAGTAGCATACTTTTTAGTTTCGATTAAATACTGATGGTGGGATGTGAAAGCCACGCAGCAAAGGCAGACTGGACGGCATCCAGCGCGGTCAGTCGCGTTGGAGCCGCTCGACCAGACGGAACTTCTGCACCTTGCCGGTGGCCGTCGTGGGCAACTCGTCGGCGGTACACAACACGATCCGCTTGGGGACCTTGAATCGGGCCAACCGGGCGCGGCACCGGGCCAGCACCTCGTCCTCGGTCAGCGCCGACCCGGGGACCGGCACCACCACCGCGCAGCCGATCTCGCCCCACCGGTCATCCGTCAGACCGATGGCATAAACCTGACTGATGTCGTCGTAGCCGGCGAGCAGATCCTCGATCTCCTTGGGCATCACCAACTCGCCGCCACTCTTGTACAGCTCCTTGCTGCGTCCGGTGATGCGCAGGTAGCCGTCGGCGCCGACCACGCCGATGTCACCGGAGTACAACCAGCCGTCGCGAATCGCCTCGGCGGTCTCGGCGGGCCGATTCCAGTACCCGATCATCGTGGTAGGCCCGCGAGAGACCAACTCGCCATCTTCGGTCCGATAGACCACCAGCGCGTCGGTGTCCTCGACTCCGGCGGCGCCGGCGAGCTTGGGACGCCCGACCGTCTGCGCACACCTGGTCAACGGGTCCTCGGGCAGCGTCAGCGTCATCGCGCCACCACACTCGGTCATGCCATAGCCGGTCACGATCTCCCTGGCTCCCAGCGCGTCCCGGATCTGCTGCCACAGCCGGATCGGCGCGGGCGCCGATCCGCACAGCACCGCTCGAAGCGAATCCAGATCGTAGTCGCCGCGCGCCGGGCTCTCGACCATCGCGAGCGCCATCGTGGGCACACACAGCATGTCGGTGGCGCCGTGCCGGGCGATGCCCGCGAAATACCCCTTCGCGCTGAATGTCGGTTGCAGGATCGCCGCACCGCCGACGAACATGACCGAGAGCAAGCCTTCGATGTAGGCGAACATGTGATAGCACGGCAGCGAAAACAGCACCCGCCGGCCGTCTTCGTAGGCACGCGTCAGCGCGGAGGCGTAGGCGGTCCGCAGCACAGCATCATGGGATGTCAACACGCCCTTGGGAAATCCGGTACTGCCCGAGGTGTAGAGCAGGTCGGCCGGTGCGTCGGCCGACACCGGCGCTGTCGCGTCGGCCGTCCCCACCAGATCGTCGAGGCACAACACACCCGGCCGGGTGCGCGCCGTCAGCACGACGGTGAACGCAGGGCCCTCCCAGCCGCGGGCGATGTCGTCCAGCATCGCCCCATAGTCGAGTTCGCCGAAACGGCTTGTCGCCACAACCACACGGCAGCCGGAATCGGCGAGCACGTAGCGCAGTTCGTCGTGCCGGTACAGATAGTTGACCGGGACGGCGATGGCGCCGAGCCGGGCGATGGCGAACTTGACCGTGACGAACTCCGCGCAGTTCGGCATCACCACGCCGACACGGTCGCCCGGCTGGACACCCAGTGCGGCCAACCCACCTGCGAGCCGGGCGGATTCGTCAGCTACCTGCTGATAGGTCAGGGTGACATCGTCGGTGATCACGAAGGACCGATCGGCGAATCGTGCCGCGCAGTCCGCGAGCGTATCGGCCAGGGTCCGCGGCTGCCATACCGGGACCAGCGCTCGAAGTGCGTCCCGGCGCATCCCGATGTCGGTGTTCACAGTTCGGTGAGCCCGCCCTGCAGAATCTCGTCGCGCAGCGCGAAGCGCCGAACTTTGCCGGTCGGGGTGGTGGGAAATCGGTCGGCGACATACCAGCGACTCGGGATCTGATAGCGGGCCAGCCTGCGGTGGGCGTGGTCCACCAGGCCCTGTTTGAGAGCATCATCTCGATGAGTGGTCTTCACGACTGCGGCGACGATCTCACCGAGACGGTCGTCGGGCAGGCCCACGACGACCGCCTCGAGTACCGACTCATGCTGGGACAGAACGCGTTCGACATGCGCCGGCGAGATGTTCTCACCGCCGCGGATGATCAGCTCCTTGAGCCGGCCGGTGATCGTCAGATAGCCACGATCGTCCATCATGCCCAGATCGCCGGTCCGCACGAATCCGTCCGGGTCGAGAGCGGCCGCGGTGGCGGCAGGATCGTGGAGGTACTGCACGAACTGCTGGTAGCCGCGCGCACACAGCTCCCCCACCTGCCCACACGCGACCACTCGTCCGGTCACCGGGTCGGTCACCTTGCAGTCCACCTGTGGCAGCGGGCGGCCGACGGTGCGGCGCCGATCCTCGGTAGCGTCCCCGGGGCGCGTCAGACTCAACACCGGCGCGAGTTCGGTTTGACCGTAGAGGTTGTAGACGCCGGCGCCGAACAATCCGCTGGCGTCATCGATGAGGCGGGGATCCACCGGCGCGGCACCACCCATGATCACCGTCAGCCGCGGCGCGGGCAGACTGCTCGATCGCTGGTGCTCCACCAGTGCCGACAACACCGCGGGCACGTAGAACAGCACCTGAACCGCCTCCTCGCGCATCGCGGCGAGCACCGGGCCGGGGGCGAACCGCTCGGTCAACACGACCGTCCCCGAGACCCACAGCGGTCCCAGGGTGGCGATCACGCAGCCGGCGGTGTGGAACATCGGCAGCGGGTTGAGGCATACCGCCCGATCCGGAACCCCCGCGGCCTCGACCGTGAGCTTGGCGACATTGACCAGTGCGCGATGGCGCAGCACCACCGCTTTGGGCCGGCCGGTGGTCCCCGACGTGTACTGCAGCATCGCGACGCTGTCGGCGTCGGACTCCGCTCCGTCAAGCACTGCCGGATCCAGCGCGTCGGCACACCACGTCGCACGAGCCGACAAGGAGATACACCGCAGCCCGGGTATCCGGGCGGCCGCCCGGGCGGCCACGTCGGCCATCGGCTGGTCACGATTGACGTCGGCATGCAGCAGTACCGTGGCGCCGGAATGCGCCAGGGCGTAGGACAAATCGTCCTCCGGCAGTGCCGGGTTGAGCGCCACCAACACCATGCCGGCCAGCGCGGCACCGTACTGGATCACCGGCCACTCGAGAACATTGGGCGCCCACAACGCGATGTGGCTGCCCCGGTCGGCCAGCCCGGCCAGCGCAGTGGCGACCCGGCCCGCCTCCGTCAGCAATTCCGCGTAGGTCAGTCTCGCCGCGGTCGCGCTGCCGTGGCGGGTCCCGATGAGGGCGAGGCGCTGGGGGTGACTGCGAGCCCGTTCGGCCACCAATTCGGCCACGGTGAAGCCGACCAGTTCGGTGGAGCGGTCGGCCGCCCAGTAGGCGCGCGCAGGCCCGACGGTCATACCGGGTTGGTGCCGAGCTTCGCCTGGCTCATATCGCTGATCTCCGACCAGCGCTCGCTGATCTCGGCCAGGCTAGGCGCCTCGGAAAAGGTGACGCCGTCATTCTGGAACTGGGCGACCCGCTGCACCAGACCGCCACCGACGACGAACACCGAACCGGTGTCGCTGTTGTGCTCGGAGAGCAGGTAGCCGACAGCCGGTGCGACAAGCTCCGGGTCGAGCTTGTCGAGAACCTCCTGGGGCGCGATGTCCGCCGTCATCCGAGTGGCGGCCAACGGCGCGATCGCGTTGGCGGTGATGTCGTATTTGGCGCCCTCGATCGCGAGGGTGTTGACCAGGCCGACCAGCCCGGCTTTGGCGGCACCGTAGTTCGCCTGCCCGAAGTTGCCGTACAGCCCGCTGGTGGAGGTGGCCACCACGATGCGGCCGTAACCCTGTTCCCGCAGGTGTGGCCACGCGGCCCGGATGACGTGATAACCACCGGTCAGGTGCACCTGCAGGACGGCGTCCCAATTCTCATCGGTCATCTTGTGGAAAGCGCCGTCACGCAGGATTCCTGCGTTGCTGACGATGCCGTGAACGGCGCCGAACTGATCCAGCGCCGTGGCGACGATCTCGGCGGCTCCCTCGGCCGACGCCACCGACGAGTAGTTGGCGACGGCCCTGCCGCCGTCGGCCCGGATCTCCGCCACCACCGCGTCAGCCATACTGGTACCCGACCCCGATCCGTCTCGGGCACCACCGAGATCGTTGACGACGACCAAGGCTCCGTTGGCGGCCACGAACCGCGCATAGGCGCGGCCCAACCCTCCCCCGGCGCCGGTGACGATGACGACACGGTCCTGTAATCCTGGCACTAGCCGATCTCCTTGAAGTTGTCGATGATCAAGAGCCGCAACGTGGCTCGCGGGACACCACGGATATGAACGAGACACAACCGCCCGGGCGGCCACCGAGATTGTGGGTGAGCGCGGTGTGCGGATCGGACAGTTGCCGCGCGCCGGCCTGGCCGCGGAACTGCAGCCACGCCTCGTAGAGCATCCGCAGCCCGCTGGCCCCGACCGGGTGACCGAAACTCTTCAGGCCACCGTCAGGGTTAACCGGCAATCGTCCCCCGGCGTCGAACTCACCGCCGAGCACGTCCTTCCAGGCCTGGCCAGGTTCGGCGAAGCCGAGGTCCTCCATCAAGACGATCTCGGTAGGGGTGAAACAGTCGTGCACCTCGGCCAGGGACAGCGCGGCGGCGGGGTTGTCGATACCAGCCTGGGCGTAGGCGTCCTTGGCGGACTTCACCACCTCGGGAAAGGTGGTGAAATCGTAACCGGAATCGGTGGTACCCCGGGTGGAGCCGGCCACCAACGACAGCGCGTGCACATACATAGGGGCGTCGGTGAATTCGTGGGCCCGCTGTGCCGGGACGATCAACGCACACGCCGCACCGTCGGACACACCCGAGCAGTCGTAGACGCCGAGGCGGCCGGCGACCTTGGGCGCGGAGTCGATAGCCTCCTTGGCGACGGACTTGCGGAACTGCGCCTTCGGATTGCGTGAGCCGTTGTCGTGGTTCTTCCAGGCGACATGGGTCATCGCCGCACGCATCTCATCTGGGTGCACACCGAATCGCGAGCAGTAGGCCGGATCGAGAAGCGAGAACGCCGCAGGCGCCGTCATCGACAGCTCGGCCGCTGTCCCATCGCCCGGCGGATCCTGCCGCAGCAATCCGGAATAGCCGGAGTCTTTGAGCTTTTCGACGCCGACCGCCATGGCGATGTCGTAGGCGCCGGAGGCGACGGCATAGCAGGCGTTGCGGAATGCCTCCGAACCCGAGGCACACATGTTCTCGACCCTGGTGACCGGCTTGTCGTCACTGCCCAGCGCGCGACTCAGGGTCAGGCCGGACATCCCGGAGCTCAGTGTGCCGAGCCAGTAGGCGTCGATATCGGCAGCGGCGACCCCGCCGGATCCGGCAAGGCACTCCTGGTAGGCCTCGATGATCAGATCCTCGGTCGACGTGTCGAATCGTTCGCCGAACTGGCTGCAGCCCATGGCGACGACGGCAACCCGCCCGGCGATTCCGTTACTGCCCATCGCGTAGCACCGCCTTCCAGAAGTAGTTGTGCACGCCGTCGGCGGTGAACAGCCGCCGGAATGCGAAGCCGACCCGGTCACCCACCTGCGGCTGCCGTGGTCCGGCGTCGGCCACCTCGACCGTGAACCGGCCGCCGCCGTCGACGTCGACCACGGCCTGGACCATCGGTGGCGAGGGCGAGTACGCCAGCCGATCGACGGTGTAGGTGACCACGGTGGCGCCGAGCTCGGCGATGCGGATCAACCGCATCGGGGCTGCCGACCCGCAGGCCCGGCACACCCGCAGCGGCGGAAGGTGGATGAAACCGCATTCTTCGCAGCATGTTCCGGTGAGGCCGAACTTCCACTCCTGCGTCCGTGCCGACGGCGGCCCGGCCGGCTTGTCCGGTTCGGGGCGCCTGGGGGGCTCGAGCGTGACCAACCCCCGCCAGGACAGGTATGTCAGGTGGTCGACGGTGCTGCCGCCGGTTCGTTGGGTCGCCACTGCGTGCGGTTGGCGGGCGCCCGGCAGTGCGGTGGTGGCCTGTAGCACCATCGCGTCGCAGCCGTCGGTCGCCGACAGGACCAGAATCGTGTCGCCGGGCTCCGCGACATCGAGCGCATCACACAGCGCAATCGCCGCGTCGGCGGCCCCGCTGTGCCCGATCGGCGACGACCTGATCGACTTACGGCCTTTGACCAGAGCCCTTGCGCCCTTGATGATCCCGGCGTTGGGACTCACCAGCACGACATGGTCGGCTTCGATCACGCCCGCGGCGTCCAGGACCTGCTCGGTCGCCGCGCGCACGAGTGCGCAGTAGCGCCCGAAGCCGAAACGTTCCTCCCATTGGCGGCCGGTGATGTCGGTGGGAACTCGCCACCGGTCCAGAAACTCGTCGGTGAGCGCGGTAGTTGCGAGGATGTCGGCGATCGGAGTGCCCTCGCCGAACAACAGTGCGGCCGCACCGTCGCCGCCCGACTTCTCGTCGGCCGAGCCGGGGCGCCCGACACGGACGTCGGCGAACACCGCAAGCCCCCCGCCCGTCGCCGCGGCGCGAAGAGCCGCGAATCCACTGCGGCCGGTCCCGCACATGTCCGCGGCGAACACGTCGGGGACCAGCCCGAGTGCGGCGTGGATCGCGGTGGCGTTGGTCTTGTCGGCGTACGCCGGGCTGGAGGTGGCGAAGTAGAGCGCCGCAGGTGGGGTCCGATCCCGCAGCGCCTCCGCCGCGGCGGCCACACCCATGGTGGTCGAGTCCTCGTCGTACCCGGCGACGACTCGATCACGCGTGGGTGTTCCGATGTCGGTGCCAGCCAGCCGGAATCGAGGCACGTAGCTGGCGTAGGCGAGCAATCCCATCATCCGGACGCTCCACGGAACACCGCGGCCAGCCCTTGGCCGCCCCCGATACACATGGTCTCCAGCCCGAGTGCGCCACCGCGCCGACGCAGCTCGTGCAACATCGTGGTCAGAATCCGCACTCCTGTCGCGGCGATCGGATGGCCCAGCGAGATCCCCGAGCCGTTGACGTTGAGCCGATCCTCCACATCCTCGAGCGTGCACCCCCAGCCGCTGAGCACCGCCAACACCTGCACCGCGAACGCCTCGTTGATCTCGATCAGGTCCATGTCGTCGAATCCCAGACCTGTTCTGGCGAAGAGCTTCTCGACGGCGCCGACCGGGCCGATGCCCATCCGGGAGGGTTCACATCCCACCGCCGCCCACCCTTCGAGGTAGCCGATGGGTTCCAGACCGAGTGGCTCGAGCCGGTCCTCGGCGACCACCAGACATGCCGCGGCGGCGTCGTTCTGCTGACTGGAGTTGCCCGCCGTCACCGTGCCGTCCGGCAACATGGTGCGCAGCCGGGCCAGCGTCTCGGGCGTGGTGTCGGGACGCACGCCCTCGTCGCGGTCGACGGTGACGGGTTCGCCGCGCCGCTGCGGTACCGGCACACCCACGAGTTCGTCGGCGAACGCGCCGGACTGCTGGGCGGCTGCCGCACGTCGGTGACTGCGGGCGGCGAACGCGTCGGCCGCCGCACGGCCGATGCCGAAGTCGCGGGCCAGGTTCTCGGCGGTCTCGATCATTCCGCTGATCGGCCCGAACCGCCATGCCGGTTGCGACATTTCCCGGCCACGGTCCAGCCGGTCATAGAGCGTCTGGTTTCCCGACCGCGCGCCCCATCGCGCGGTGGTGGTGTAGTGCTCGATGTTGCTCATCGACTCCACCCCACCGGCCAGCACGACATCGGCCGCCCCGGTCTGCACCGTCATCGCCGCCGTGATCACGGCCTGTAGTCCACCGCCGCAACGCCGGTCGATCTGCAGGCCGGGCACGCTGATCGGTAGGTCCGCATGCAGCGCCACCCACCGGCCGATGCACGGCGCTTCGGAGTTGGCGTAGGACTGCGCGAAGACCACGTCCTCGATGCATGCGGGATCGACACCGCTGCGTTCGATGACAGCACGGGTGACCCGCGCAGCGAGATCCTCGGCACGCAGCGGCAGTAAGGCGCCACCAAAGGTTCCCACCGGGGTACGCAACGGCGCGACGATCGCGGCGCGCCTCATACCGTTGCCTCGGCGAGTGTCGCTCATGCCTCTCCCCGCCAGCGGTTTGCCGACGGGTCGAGCAGCGCCGTGAGACGCTCGTCGGGCAGCCACACGATGGTCTCCAGTTCCAAGGCGTCGAGGTAGCGGACCCGCTTGGTGCGCAGATCTTCGAGCCGAAGTCGGGGTCCGTTGGCTTCGAGGTCGACGGTCACCGACACCTCGGCGAATTCGCTGGCGACCACACCCAGGGGTGTTCGTTCGGAATCCATCGGCGCCTCAGATCAGAAAGCCGAGGGTGGGCAGCGGCCGGTCATTGTCCACCAGGACGACCTTCTTGTAGACCAGTCGCAGGCCGCCGTCGGTTCGGCGCAGCCGGTAGGTGGTCCGGCCACCCCACAGATGGGTCCCCCGCGCGCGCGATTCGAACAGCAGAAAGTTGGCCCCCACCTCGAGGTCGACACTGCCGGCGGGATTTGCTCTGCCGCCGAGGAATTCGATGTTGCTCAGCAGGCGGCGCATGTTCGACGGCGGTGCCTGCGCGAATCGTTTGCCGGTACGGATCTGTTTGAGCCGGGTCCCGATGCGGCTTCTGTTGTCACAGATGATCGCCATGCGCTGACCGGGTGTGGCCTCGGCGCCGGCAACCGGCACCCAGTAGAGCGCATCCTCGGTCCACAACGACTCCCAGGCGTCGTAGTCGTTCTCGTCGGCAAGGCGGGCCTCCAGGAAGAGAAACTGCTCGACCTCGACCCTGTCGAACTCGATCGGCACCGGCAGCAGTTCGGCCGGCGCGGTCACACTGGTGGTCATGCTCAGTCCTGTTCCATCAGCTGCTTGTAATGCGACCAGAACGCCCGCATCCCGGTTTCGTCGGTGTTGGTGCCGATCGTGAATCCCTGCTCGTCGACCCGCTCCCGGTTGAGCCCGCGGCGCACGTCGAGCCACTCCGGGGTGAGCGCCTCCAACCCCTGCTGATTGCGCTCGTACATCTCGGTGTCGTCGGCGAGCAGCATGCCCGCCGGCCCCACCGATGCCAGGCACTGTGACACCAACCGCTTGTTGAGCTCCGGCGCCCCCACCAATTGCACGGCGGTGGAGTACTGCACACACTCGGCGACGGATACCGGCTGCAGGTTGAACACCTGGATCTCCGCGATGAACAGGTTCGGGAAGATCATCACGTGCGGGGCGCCCTCGATGAGGATCTTCTCGGCCGCTTCGCCGTGGCGCGCGCGCATCGCGGCCACGTATTCGGGAACTCTGGATTCGGTGGTGCCGAACCAGCGCATCGGGGTGGCGAACTTGCGGAACTCCGGGCGAAGATCGTTCTCGCTGTGACCGTTGCCCAGGTCGCGCGTCACCGCGGTCGACGAGTCACTGTACAGCGGGCCGATGGTGGATTGGGTGACGCCGAGGATCGCCCCGTGGACGAACTGCGGATGGTAGCCGTCGGTCTCGTTCTCCACCACCAGCTTCCAGTTGGCCCGGGTCTGGTGTTGCAGCCATCCGGCGTTCAACTCGACGGTGCCGTCCGGAGACAGTTGGCACAGGCGGTCGATCTCCCCGGCCGCCGCACCGAGGTGCTCGCGCAGGCTGGGCCCGTCGGGGGCGAAACTACCGAACACGAAACCGCGGTAGGAGTCCATCCGCGGAACTCGGCCCATCGGCATGTCGAGCTGGCGTTGGCCGTAGCCCTTGAAGAACGGAAACCCGATCAGTTCACCAGTGTTGCGAAACGTCCAGCCGTGAAACGGGCACCGAAAGGTGCTGGAGTTGCCCTTCGCATTCTCGCAGACCTGGTTTCCCCGATGACTGCACCGGTTGAGCAGCAGATGGATCTGCCCGTCGCGATCGCGGGTCATGATCACGTCCTGCAGTCCCAGCTTCTTGCGGACGTAGTCGTTCGGCCTCGCGACCTCGCTCTCGTGGCCGACGAACACCCAACTGCGGTACCAGATCTTGCGTAGTTCTTCGGCGAAGATGGCGGGGTCGGTATACATCGACCCGTGCACCCTGTCGGGCCGGATCAGACGGTCGTAGCGGCCCGCGGTACCCGCGGCCGGATCGATGACCGAGGTCATTGCGGTGCTCCTTGTGTGGTTCCGAATACCGGGCTTCGCTTGGCGGCGAACGCGTCTATCGCTTCGGCAAAGTCGTCGCTGTCGAACAGGCGCGCCTGTTCGGCGGCCTCCCGGTCCAAGACGTCCAGCGGGTGCATGCTCGGGGCCATCGCCAGCATCGTCTTGATGACACCGAGGGCGCGGGCGGGCCGCTGCGCGAGGCTCGCGGCGTCGTCCTGCGCAGCGGCCAGCGCGGACCCCGGATCGACAACCGCGTCGACCAGCCCCTGAGCCAGAGCATCAGGTGCGCTCACCGGCGTCGGCATCATGAGCAACTGGCGGGTCCGCGCCATCCCGATCCGGGCGGGCAGCGACACATACGTGCCCATGTCACCGGCCAGTCCGACATTGGTGAAGGTAGCCCCGAACCGGGCGTCGGCGGCGGCGATCACCCGGTCGCAGGCGGCGGCAAGCGCGGCACCTGCCCCGAATGCTGCGCCCTCGACCGCCGCCAGCACCGGTTTGGGGGTCGTCCAGATCGCGCGAATCACCCGTTGCGCCAGGTTGATCCGCTGCAGTGCGGCATCTTCGGACATCCGCGTCATCGTTGTGATGTCGCCGCCAGAGCAGAACGACCCGCCGGCGCCGGTCAGCACGACCACCCGCACCCCGGGAGTGGCGTCGGCGGCCTCGATGGCCTCGGCCAACGCGATCCGCAGCGGCATGTCGATCGCGTTGCGGACCTCGGGCCGGTTGAGCGTGATGGTACGGACGGAACCGGCGTCGGCGACGAGGACGGTCATGAGAACCTCGGCGGTCGACGTTCGATCACCGCACGCAACCCCTCCAACGCATCTGCGGTGCCCGACAGCTCCGATACGGTGCGGGCCTCCTCGGCCAGCCGCTGCTCCACCGACTGGCCGACTCCGCTCCAGACCAGGCGTTTGGTGGCTGACAGCGCCGCGGTGGGCAGCTGCGCCAGTTGGGCGGCGACCTCGTCGGCGCGTGCGGTCAGCGCGTCGTCGTCCACCACCTCGGTGATGAGACCGATCTGGGCGGCCTCGTCCGCGGTCAGCGTGGGATTGGTCAGCAGGATCCGCAGGGCCTGACGCAGTCCGACCAGTTGCGCCAGCGTCACCGACGAACCACCGTCGGGAGCCATGCCGACCCGCACCGCGCCGGAGAAGAATCGCGCCGACCGGCCGGCCACCACGATGTCGGATGCGCAGACGAGTCCCAATCCCCCGCCGCCGGCGGCAAAGCCCTGTACGGCGGTGACCACCGGTACCCGCAACTGGATGAGCGCCGCGGTGGCCAGTTGCAGCCAGGCGGTGGCTTCCCGAAGGTAGTCCGGTAATGCCGCGCCTTTGGATTCGAACGTCTTGACGTCACCCCCGGCACAGAAGTTTCGGCCCTCGCCGGTGAGCATCACCACACGCACCGCGGGATCGGCGTGGCAGGCCAGGATCGCCTCGTGCAGCGCCTTGAGGATCTCGACATTGAGGCCGTTCGACGCGTCGGGCCGGTTCAGTCGCAGACGGGCGACTCCGTTGGCGACCTGCACGACCACCGGTGCGTCGATCGATGTCGTCATCGGTGGACCTCCCTGTTCTGGAATGCGGTGACACTGCTGGAGCCGGCGTCCCCGACGATGTGGCGGACCACCGCGGTCATCTCGGCGTCGAGTCCCGCGTGCAGCCCGTCGTCGACGCTGAGCGCCACGAGCCGTTTGATGGTGATCACTGCGTCGCGGCGGCGCCCGGCCAGCCGGCCGGCGAAATGGGCTATTCCCGAATCGAATTCGTAGGCGGAGAAGGACCGGTAGGCCAGCCCCAGCCGGACCGCGTCGAGTCCGGACAGCCGGTCGCCGGACAGCAGGACGCCAAGCGCCTGCTGCCGACCGATGAGGTGCGGGAGGCGGGCCGTGCCACCGCCGCCGGGAACCATCCCGTAGTTGACATGGTTGTCGGCGATCTTGGCTGTCTCGCTGACCAGGACGATGTCGGCGGCCTGCATCAGCTCGAATCCGCCCGCCGCCGCAGACCCCTCGACAGCGGCGATCACCGGGATCTCCACGCCTGCGATGGCATCGCAGGCGTCGCGAAAGGCTGCGAACAACTCGGTCAACGCGGCAGGTCCTTGGGCACGCAGCCGCTCGACCTCGTCGAAGTCACCGCCCGCACAGAAGTTTCCGCCGCCGCCGCGGATCACGATCGCGTTCACATCCGGATCACTGCCGAGAGATCCGAGGGCATCACGCAGTGCACGTGCCAAGTCAACGGTGATCGCGTTCATTCGATCCGGACGGTTGAGCGTGATCCACCCGACGTGACCGTCGAGCGACGTCGTGACGCTCATCTGGGTCTCCTCAGAAGCCGGATATGGACAAATCTAATCACAATTTCTAATCTAGGTTAAACCAACTTCTGGGGTGGCAACAAGTGCGCCCCGACCGGGAAGGGTCATCGTGGATCTGGGATTGACCGACGCTCGCGTCGTGATCACCGGCGGCGCATCGAACATCGGACGCGGCATCGTGCATCAATTCGCCGCGGAGGGCGCCCGGATTGTCTTGAACGACATCGACGAACCGCAGGCCGAGAAGGTCAAGGCCGAGGCGTTGGCCGCCGGGGCCGCCCAGGTCGAACTCGCGATCGCCGACCTGACCACACCGGGCGGCGCCGAGGCCGCGGTGGGCACCGCGGTCGAACGCTGGGGCGGTGTCGACGTGCTGGTCAACAACGCCGGTTGGAGTGTCCCGGGATTCCTCGCGTCCGACACCGACCGCGACAAATGGCAGCGGACCATCGAGATCAACCTCTTTTCGGCGATCGCCGCGACCCAGGCTGCGATCGGACCGATGAAGGAGGGCGGCGGCGGATCGCTCGTGTTCATTGCCAGCGACGCGGCGTTCGGCCAGATCCGCCAAGGCGTCTACGGCGCGTCGAAGGCAGCGATGGTGGCATTGGCACGCACCGCGGCCCGCGAACACGGCAGGCACGGCATTCGCTCCAACATCGTGTGCCCCGGCCTGGTGATACCGGAGAGCCCCGACGCCGTCGGGGCCTCGAGCCTGTGGTCGGTCGGCCAGGACGAGGTGTTCAACCCCAAGCAGATCGAGTTCATGCTCAAGGACACCCCGACCCGTGCGCTCACCACCGCCGACGACATCGGGCGGGCGGTGCTGTTCTTCGCCTCGCCGGTGGCCGCCGGCCAGGTGACCGGGCAGCTGATCTCGGTCAGCGGTGGCTACACGATGCCCTAGCGTGGGCATGACCGACGAGGCGTGGTCGCGAGCCCGTAGCTGTCGACACCCTCACTGGCACTTCTGCTCGATGACAACGGCTTCGGCGACGTCGCGTTTCGGCGCGACCAGCAGCCGGCCCAGTAGGCCCACTGTGCCTGCGATGGCGCCGACCACGGTCAATGCCGCCAGGTGGACGATCAGCATCGGCGGGTGCTCGACCGAGTGGCGCACCGACAGGTACAGAATTCCCGATCCGAACAATCCGGCCGCAAAGGCCATCGGCACGACCGGGA
Organism: Mycobacterium sp. shizuoka-1; assembly: GCF_002723835.1. GTDB lineage: Bacteria > Actinomycetota > Actinomycetes > Mycobacteriales > Mycobacteriaceae > Mycobacterium. The sequence continues at coordinate 33,539 of NZ_BEWG01000109.1, forward strand.
TCAGCGAGAGCTGCGCCCATCCGCTCAGCTGCGGTGCGACGCGGTAGACCACAATGCCGCTCACCAGAGCCGACATCGCGTTGGTGAAGCCGAGGAAGATCGGATAGCCCAGCACCACGAACGGCTGGCTGTCCTGGTACTCGTAGACGTTGAGCACGCTGATATAGGTCATCTCTGCCGCGATGGCCATAACCACGATGAACGCGTACATCGTCCACACAGTGCGCATGGTCGGACGTCGGGCGAGGGTGCGGGCGATGAACACCGTGGCGCCGCCATAGAACGTCAAGTAGGCCGCGGGCACCCAAATGGGCTGGTGGCTACCGAACGTGGTGTAGAGGTGCCACTGCCCTTGTTCACGAAACCACAATCCATACAGGTGATCGAACAGCGGCTCCATCAGGCACGTGAGCGTGCCGCTGGCCAGGACCGCCAGCGGCCATCCGATCGACTCTCGGCGGCACAGGCGCACCACCCAGACCAGTACCGCCACTGCCAAGCCGAAGGTGAGCGTGGTGGCGACCCATTGGCCGACCGGCCAGACCGGCGTGTCGATTCCGATCGTCGTCACGGGTGCCATCACATCCTCCGATCAGCCGGGCAGCAGATAGCTGGGCAGGTGGGCATACGACGTTCCGATCAGTCCGAGCCAGTTGAACGGCAGGTGGTACACGAACACCAAAGTGAGCATGCAGAATCCAAGCACCGCGAAATTCCGGACGTGCGGACGCAGTGAGGGGCGCCACCGCTCGGCTCCGAGCTCGATCGGCGACTCCCCCGCCGGCCGCTCCTGCGCCTCCATCCGCGCCCAGGTGAAGACGCATCCCACACAGGCGACCAGCACGGACTCATAGATCGGGAACTGGTATACCTCCCCCGGCCACAAGGTCAAGGGCTCATAGGTTTTGGCGAAGGCGTAGGCGTGCGTCGTTCTGATCACCACGTTCTCCACCACAAAATCGAAAATGAATTCGAAAATAAAGACAAAAACGAACAGCCGGAACTTCGACATGGCCGGCCACCGTCGCCGCACGCGCTGCGCCTCGTGGCAGGCCACGATGGCCACGCCCGCACAGAAGTAGATGTACATGGGCGGGCCCCAGATCAACGACTCCGCGTAACGACTCGGTGCGTCCGGATTATGAAACGGCAGGAATCGGACCCAGACCCCGCGATTGACGTTGGCGCTGTTCCAGGCGAACAGGTACTGCTGCACGTTGAGGAAGGCATCGGCGACGAAGCAGATGATGCCCCCGATGACGAACTTGCCGTCGAGGCCGAGCGAGCCGGTCTCCCGCAGCGGCTTGACCACGCAGTACCAGACGAACGCCGCCATCACCGCCAGGCTGATCGCCTCGAAAATTCGCAGTGCGACCAGCCGCCAGTCCTCCATGACGTCGGGCCCGATGCGGGGCGCCGGTGTGAATTCCTCACCCGAGCTCACCCAACGCACAACGACTTCGACGCAGATGACAAACCACGCGGCGCCGATGAGGGCCAGGAACGTCGCGGGCCCCTGCCGTCCGAGCGGTGGCGGATCCGACCGATCCGGCTTCTCAATGACAGCGTCACCGGGGCTCGAGGCCAAGGACATCGCGAGAACCTCCAGTAGACAAACCAGGCAATTTGTAATCGACTAGGCGATAATGACGCCATGCAGGCCATCGTGTCAACGGGCACGTCCAACCCGAATAGCGCGCCGACATGACTCAGACCCCACGGGAAGCAGCCCGGGGCCGGGTAGTCAGGTCGGCGCGGGAGTTGTTCCGCTCCAGAGGAATACGAGCAGTCACGATGACGGATGTCGCCCGCGGCGCCGGCTACAGCCGACAGATGGTGTACAAGGTGTTCTTCGATCGTCGCGAGTTGGTATTGGCCGCAGCGATCGAGCGGATTGTCGAAATCGCCGATGCGGCCACCCCCGGCGCCAGCGTTCCGGACGGGAGTTTCACCGAATCGTTCGTCGAACTCTCCGTCCAGATCATCGAGACGCTGCGCAACGACCCCGAGTTGTCGGCACTACTCGGCGACGGCAGTCCGATCACCGCACACGAGGCGCTGTGGGAGCCGGAACTGGTAGAGCGTGCCGTGCGGTTCTGGCAGCCTTGGCTCGATCATGGCCGCTCGCGGCACCTGCTTCGCGACGACTTGTCGAATCGAGATCTATCCGACTGGCTGCACACCGTGTACGCGTCGATCATCCTGCGCCGCAACATCCCACCGGACGACGAGCGGGCGATGATCGAACGTTTTGTGATGACGTCGCTGGCGATGGCCGGCGCCGTCCACCCTCACCTGCCGTAGAGGGTGCCGTTCCACATCGCCACAAGCGGGTCGACCATGGCCTCCTCGTCGGTGAGTTCGGGATCCACCCCCATGCCGGCGATGTGGAGCACCCGCTCGGTGCTCCAGAAGAGGGTGGCCGCCAACGTACGGCTGGGCAGATCCGAGGTGATCAGTCCCGCCGCACGTTCCCGATCGATTTCCGCCGCTCCGGCGGCGACGAAGCGCTCCACGACCGCCAGCCACAGCGAGCGAAGCGCGGGTTCGCTGTGCCAGTGCTGATTTGCCGCCTGTAGCACGGCACGGTGCTGGTGCCAGGCACGCGTCACCGCACGGATGCTGCGCTCCAACGCGATTGACGGCGAATCGTCGGGCGAGCGTTCGAGAAACGGCTGCACCGTGCCGAAAATGTCCTCCATCGCCGCTTCGAGCAGACCGGACAGGACCGAGAACTTCGAGGCGAAGTAGAAGTAGAACGTCGCGCGCGAGATGTTCGCCTCGGTGAGGATCTGCGCCACGCTGATGTCGCTGAACGCGTGCCGCTCCATCAGCCGCCCCGTCGCCGCGTAGATGGCATCGACTGGCGGCACCCCGTTGAGATCAACCGAGCGTGGTCGACGCGTCGCCTCAGTCATCGCTGTCACCTTACCGTCGTCAACACCCGCGCCGGGCAGCGCGTCCCTCCAATTTAATCCGATTTCAAATTGGGTATACACAATGTCTAGACACGATGTTAGTGTGAGCTGGTCCACAGTGCCGGGCGGCACCGCGACCGCGGGTTACCGAAGAAACCGCACGTCAGCGGGCACGCGGAAGCCAGATCCTAAGGAGACGCCGAACCCATGAGTCCGATATTGAGCGCGAGCTGGTCGCCCCTGGTCCAAGGCCAGGGCTGGCCGCCGAACATCCAGCCGGCCCCCGGTGACTTCAGCGTCAGCCTGGGTGCTGAGATCGCCTTCTTCCTCATCGCCGGAGCGTTGGTCATGGTCCTCGCGTTGCCGTGGGCGATTCGGGCCGCGGTGAAGAGTCGCAACTTCATCCCGCTGATCGTGATGGCCAGCGGTCTGATCTGCAGCCTGCTCGAACCGATGCTCGACCTGCTCGGGCACCTGCACTGGGCCAACAACCTGATGCCGGCGTTCACCAATTTCGGCATCACCGTGCCCCTGCTGATCCCCCCGTGCTACGTGGCGTTTCTGGGGCTGGAGGCGTACTTCTGCTACTTCGTGATCCGCAACGGCGCCCACGCCAGTCATTTCGTGATGCTGCTGGGCATGGGAATCGTCACCGATGCCGTCATGGAGACCGCAGGCATCAACCTCGGCACCTACCTCTACTACGGCGTGCAGCCGTTCAGCTTCCTGAACTTCCCGTACTGGTGGGGCTTCATCAACGGCGGCTCCTTCGTCACGATCGGCGCGATTCTCGCCTACGCCGTTCCGAGACTCAAAGGTGCACAACAGCTTCTGCTCCTGCTGGTGGCTCCGTTCGGCATGATGGTCGCCTACTTCGGCGTGGGCTTTCCGCATATCCTGATCCACAACTCCACCTTGCCCACCCCGGTGCGCTGGCTGGGCGCCGCGGTCATGATGGCCATGATGGTCGGCTGGATGTTCATCCTGCACCGGCTCGTCGGCGTGCCGAATGACCGACCCGCGCCCAAGTGGACCTTCTGGCGGGTCTTCGCCTACGGCAAGTTCATCCCGACCCGTCAGGGCCGTCAGGCACTGTGGCGCAAGATGTGCGAGGAGGGTGGCGTCAAACCCGGCGACGGGATCGCCGTCGACCCGGAGGATCCGGCTCAGGCCATCCCGGTCGGCCCGACGATCCTCCTCGACGGCGCACAGCACACCCGCCAGCCCGCGGGCACCCTCTAACCCGCGAAACGGTGGGCCGGTTCCGAGAGAAATTCGGTTCCGGCCCATCGCTTTCGGTCCGCCATCCCGATCTCCGATGAGGTTTTGCCATGTCACATCCTGCCCAGACCCCGCGTGAAGCCGACGTCGTCGTCGTCGGATCCGGGCACAACGGTCTCGTCGCCGCAGCCTATTTGGCCAAAGCGGGGCTTAATGTCCTGGTCGTCGAGGCCGCCGCCACCGCAGGCGGTATGACGTCGACGAACTCGTTTGCCCCGGAAGCTCCCGAGTACACCATCAACGAAGCCTCGATACAGGCATCGCTGTTCCGCACCACGACGATCAACAGCGACCTGGAGTTGTCGACGCGCTACGGACTGCGTCAGACAGTCATCGACCCCGCGCACTTCCAGCTCGCCGCCGACGGCAGCTCGCTGGGACTGTGGCGCGATCCCCGCAAGACGGCCGCCGAACTCGAATACTTCTCCCGCAAGGACGCACGTGCCCTGATCGAGCTGTACGAGGTGATCGACGCGGCCGTCGAGATCGGCCTGCCGATGATGCAGACCAACGTCGTGGCGCCCGATATCACCGCGATTCTCAAGGCGGCCAAGGGTGTCGCCAAGAATCGTCGACAGCTCAGCGCGATCGGGCGATGGATGGCCAGCTCGCAGACCGAGGCCGTCGAGGAAAGCTTCGAACACGACATGATCCGGGCACCGTTGCTGACCTCGCTCCCGTTCATGCCCTTCGACGCCGACCTGTCCGGATGGTCGCTGATTTACCTCGGGGTGCTGTCCAAGTACGGCGTCGCGATGTTCCATGGTGGCACCGGTTCGCTGCCCAAGGCGCTCATCGGGGTGATCAAGGACAACGGCGGCGACATCATCACCAGCTCGCCCGTCGAACAACTGATCGTCGAACACAACCGCTGCGTCGGCGTCCGGGTCCGCGGCGGCGCGGAAATCCGTGCCCGACGAGGTGTTCTGACCGCCTGCAGCCCCAAGACAACGCTGACCCGGCTGCTCCCCCGCGGAATTCTCGAACACAAGAAACAAGTGGCGGCCGATCACATCCCGACCCGCAAGCGCGGCATCGCCGATGCGAAGGTGAACGTGGCGTTGTCCGGGCGGGTGGACATGTCCAAGCACGAGAAGTGGCGCGGCGACGGTATCGACCTACGACTGGCGTGCAACTGCTACCACACCTACGAGCAGGCCAAGGCGGCCGCGAAAGCCTGTGTGCGTGGCCAGGTACCGGATGCCATCCCCGGACTGGCTCAGGTGACCAACGCGTTCGATCCGTCGATGTCGCCCCCGGGCAAGGACCTGTGGTGGTTTTGGACGGGCTTGACGCCGTCGTTTCCCGAAGAGGGCTGGGATGTGGCGCGCAAGAAGATCACCGACAGCATCATCAAAGACGCCGACGAGTACTACAAGGGCGTCGACGACCTGCAGGTCGCGGTCCGGCCGCTGGTTCTGCCCGACATCGAGGAACGATTCTGGGCCATCGACGGTTCGGTCTACCACGTGGACCCGACCATCAGCCGGTTCGGGCCCAACAAGCCGGTCAGCGGATTCGCCGGCTACCGCACCCCGGTGGAGGGCTTGTTCCTGACCGGATCGGGCACACACCCGGTCGCCGGCATCAGCGGTATGCCAGGTCAGAATGCCGCACGCACGATGCTCAAACAGTTCCGGCTGGAGGATCAGGGCGGACGCCTCGGCGCTCTCAAGGACCGCCTGCGCCGGGAACGCCGCCGCGCCACGCTCATCGAGAACGTCTACGAGAGCGGCCCGAACGATCCCTTCCCCGGCCAATGACCCGTGACATCCAGCGCACCATGGCGGTCTGCGGTGCGGTGTTCGTGCTGCTGCTGTTCCCGGCCATCATCATGATCGGGCTGCTGCCGCCGATGTCACCCATGCGGACCGCTGACGAGGTAGCCCAGTTCTGGTCCACCGACACCGGCCTCAAACGGATGGGTCTGGTGATCATGCTGGCCGCGGCGGGCCTGCAGGCGCCGTTCGGCGCACTGATGGCGGTCCGCATTCGGCAGATGGAGGGCACCCGATACTCGGCGCTGGCCTACACCCAGCTGGTCGGGACCGGCCTGGCCGTGGTGGCGATTCTGTTGCCCACCTTCGCCTTCGCGGCCGCGTCCTACCGACCGGAACGCGATCCGCAAATCACCCAGGCGCTCAATGATCTGGGGTGGCTGCCGTTCGTGATGAACTGGCCGGCCGCCACCATCCAATGCGTGGCCGTCGGCTTCGCGATCTTCGGCGCCAAGACGATCGTGTGGCCGCGGTGGTTGGGGTACTTCAACGTGTGGTGCGCCTTTATCTTCGCCGCCGGCGGGCTGGTGGTGCTCTTCAAGGACGGGGTCTTCGCCTGGAACGGGTTGCTGGCGTTCTGGTTGGTCGCGGTGTTCTTCGGAGTCTGGTTCCTGGTGATGTCGTGGCAGTTGTGGATCAGCACCTCTGGCGACGAAAGCCACGCGGCACAGCGGGTATCGGCATCATGACCACGCTGGACGACGTCGAGCCCGGCCACACGCGCGAGCATCGGATTCCCGGCGAGGAGGGCATCTGGGTCTTCGTGCTCGGCGACATGACGGTGTTCGCGTTGTTCTTCGCCACGTTTATGTATTCGCGCGGCAAGAACCCCGAATCGTTCGCGGCCGCGCACGCCGATCTGCACGTCGCCCTGGGGACGACGAATACCGTTCTGCTGCTGACGAGTTCACTCCTTGTTGCGCTCGGCGTGCACCGGGTGCTGGCCGGTGCGCACCACCAAGCAACCCGGCTGTTCGCGATCGCGATGACTTGCGGGGCCGGATTCGTGGCCGTCAAAGCCGTCGAGTGGGGCGCATTGTTCCGCGCCGGCAAGAGCGTGGCCAGTGGCGAATACTTCTCGTACTACTTCGTGTTCACCGGCATCCACCTGATGCACGTGCTGATCGGTGTGGCGATCTTGGTCCGGATGATCGTCCTCACCCGCCGGCAGGCTCTCACCGGGCCGCAGCGGCGGCTGTGTGAAACCGGCGGAATCTTCTGGCACATGGTCGATCTGCTCTGGGTCGTCTTGTTCGCGCTGTTCTACCTGGTGAGGTGACGATGTCGACTACGCGTCGGTTGACCCTGGTGTGGGCGGTTCTACTGGCTCTGACGTTCGGGTCGTTTCTGGTGGGAGTCGAGCAGGGCGCCGACTCCGCGGGAGCCGCGGCCTTCGTGATCATCGGGATCGCCCTGCTCAAGGTGCGCCTGATCGGTGTGCACTTCATGGACCTGCGGGTTGCCCCGACCGCACTGCGCATGCTGTTCGAAGGCTATGTGCTCGCGGTCTTCGTGGCGCTGGCCGTCCTCGACCTGGTCATCACACCATGATTGCGCTTGTCCCGTCCCGCACCGAGCGTGGGCCCTGTCGTCGATGCGAGGCACCGGAATACCCGACAACCCCCACGCTCGGCGACGGCCGCCTCAGCCCTTCGCGTCGCGAAGGGCTTTCTGCGCGGCCAGTTTTCCCGGCAGGGCGCACACGCCCCCGACGGGGTGAGTGCCCGCACCGCTCAGGTACAGACCTTTGACCGGCGTGCGATAGGCACCGAAGCCGGCAGCCGGCTTGAGCGGACCGAACCGGGTGATCAACGGATCGACGTGGTAGACGTTTCCGGCCGGTGCGTTGAAACGTTGCTCGATATCCGGGCCGCCCAGCACCGCCCGGTCGATCTCGAGACTGTCGAGTCCCTCGTAGTACAGCGCGCTGTCGCGCAGCACCGAGTCGCCGACCTTGTCCCGGACGTCCTCCCACGGCTCCCGTGGCGTCACGGGAATGACGCCTGACCACAGCCACAGGTTGCTCTTGCCCGCAGGTGCCTGAGTGGGGTCAACCGCGGACGGAATGATCGCGCAGCTCACCGGAACCGGGTCCGGCCATTCGCCGCGAACCAGCGAGTTCCACCCCCGGTCCTGTTCTTCGAGGGTGTGCCACGCCACCAGATACTTGCGCAGATCGAGATCGTTGCCTCGCCACTTCTCGTGCCGGCGCATCGAGACTTCGCCGTCGATCGCGACATTGATCTTCAGCGAGGTCGCGTGCGTTTTGCGGATCGGGATGTCCTTGGCGCGGGCGGCCAGCTTGGTGTCCAGCACGCCGTCGGGCAAGAGCTCGTTGAGCGTTATCACCGGATTACAGGTGGCGATCACGGCGCTGCGCGCCTTGACGACCTGCCCGGTAGTGAGCTCGACGCCGGTGACCCGGTCGCCGGCCATCACAAACTCGCGCACCCGGCTGTCGGTGTGCACGGTTCCGCCGAGCGCGAGCAGACAGCGATGCAATGCCGCGGGCAACGCACCGGTACCCCCGACCGGCATTCCATTCGCCACCTTCTGCACCACGCCGAGATAGATCATTGCCCACGCGGTCATGTCCAGGCGCATCTGGGAGAAGGCGGCCATCGCGGCGAGCGCACCCTTGGGCAATTCCGATTCGAAGGTCTCTTCCAGGAATTCGGTGTGCGACGCGGTGGCCATGTGGCGCAGCGACCATAGCCGCTTGGGGTGGCGGACCGCCTTGGCGAACGCCCTGCCCATCTCGGCATTCCATGGCTGTAGGGGATGCGACTTCATGTAGGCGACAACCAGGTCCATCGCCGGGTCCAGGGCATTGGCCAGATCCAGCCACGCACGCGCATCCTTCGGCGAGAAGCGGCGCAGTTCGTCGGCGGTGCGGCTGGCGTCCTTCCAGATCGCCAGAGAGCTGCCGTCGGGGGCGAGCTGAACGTGCGCGGGGTCGACCGAGATCTGCCGCAGCCCATACTTGTGCAGCTCGAGATCTTCGGCGACACCGGACAACTGGAAGATTCCGGTGAGCTGAATGGCGCCCTCGTTGAAGAGGTGTCCGGGTGCGCTGGGCAGGGTGGCGTTCGTCGATGTCATGCCCCCGACGGTCGGTGATGCTTCGAGAACGGCGACGCTATGACCCGCCCGCGCCAGATAGCAGGCGGCCGTCAGACCATTGTGGCCCGCCCCGATGATGACGTAGTCGACCTCAGCGGGAAGAGATTTGGTTGGCACGGGTGATGTCTCCTTATTGACCGGGCAGCATGTACGACGGCGGGGTGATGATCGAGTCCGGGTTGACCGACATCCAGCTCCAGGGGATGAAGTAGGCCAGCGCCGCCCAGACCGCGCAGAACCCGATGACGGCCAGCAGTTTGACCGGCGATCGGAATTGGCGTGACCAGCGGTCGATTCCACGGTGCAGAAACGGAGTTCCGTCGGCACTGTCGTGGGCGGACATCCGCAGGTAGGTGAACCCGGCGGCATAGATCGCGACGAACAGGCTCTCGTACACCGGGAATTGATACGGCGTGCCAGCGAAGAGAGTGAACGCCTCCCAGGTTCGCGGGAACGCGTAGACCCGGGTGCGGATGAACACCTGCTCGATGACGATGTCCACCCCGAAGATTGCGACGAATGCCATGCTGAACGACCGGATGTTGGCGATACCCGGATAGCGCCGCCGCAGCGCGAGGATGATGCGACACTCGATGGCGGCCAAACCGATGCCCAGGTACAGATACTGGGGCACGAACCAGGCCAGTCCCTCGGCGTATCGCGTTGGCCCCTGATGCAGTGGGAAGAACGCCAGCCATGATCCGGCGTTGAGTGCGTGGGCATTCCACGCGAACGTGTAGTGAAAGTAGTTGATCAGCGGATCGATCCCCGATGCGAGCAGCGAGCCGATCACGATCATGCCGTCAAGCGTGAGTCGCCGCTGCACGATCAACGGCTTGACGAGGAACACCCAGATGGTGCCGGCGGCGATGACCAGGCTGACCACTTCGATGACGCGCAGCACGGCGAGCGCGGTGCCATCGAACGTATCCGGCCCCTGGACGGGCGCCGCGCCGAACTGAGTGTCCGATGTAACCCACCGGGTCCACGCTTGCCCGACGAAGAGGATCCACCCCACGCCCAGCAGCGCCCACAGCGATACTGCGCCGCGGCGCGCGTCGGCGTCGGCCGGCAAACTGGCGGGTTTGTCGGTCAGCACGGCACGATCCATGGTCAGCGGTTTCCGATGAATGTGGCGGTCTCACCGGTCGGCGCCGGAAGCCCCAGCAGCTTGGCGAGCAACTGGCTGGCGGGATTGTTCACCGCCATCGGCGAGTCGGCCGGCATCAGCCCCATCGCGATCATCATGTGTGCAGCCCGCACCATGATGATGGCCAACTTGGTCGCCGCGAGGATCTCGTAGTAGTCGATGTCCACCGGGACGTGCCCCGTGATCGACGTGTAGTAGGCCAGGGTCGCGTCGCGATCGGGAATCCCCTTCGGCAGCGGCAGGCCGATACCTTCGGTGTGGTGACGCATCAGGAAAAGCCACCAGCCCAGATCGAGCTCACGGCTGCCGAGTGTCACCATCTCCCAGTCCAGCACCGCAGCCGCTGCCAGGTCGTCCCCGAAGATGATGTTGCCGACGCGAGCATCGCCCCAGTTCAACACTTTTGACGATTCGCGGGCGGGGACGTTCTCGGCGAGCCATTGCAGCGCGAGCTCGATGGTGGGATTCGATTCGCCTTCGGCGGCCCAGCCGAACGATTCGCGCCAGTTCGCGATCTGCGCGTGCACCCCGCTGCCGTGGGCCTCGGTGTCCAGGAAGTCCAGGCCGAGGGCCCGCCAGTCGGCGTCATGAATCTGAGCGAGCGCGGTGAGACTGTTGTGCCACATCGTGGTTCGCTGTTCTGCAGTCAGATCGAGAACCCAGCCCCCGGCGGTGAACGGCGGGTCGTCGGAAGGGACCCGACCGTCGACTCGCTGCATCACCAGGAAGGGTGAGCCGAACACCGCCGGATCCTGCTCGTAGGCGTACACCGCGGGCAACGGCACGCCCTGGGCGGCGAGCGCGGTGATGACCTTGGCTTCCTTGCCGAGGTCGTAACTGGCGAACACCCCAGGCCCCGCGGGTTGCACGCGGGCCACCATCGCGCGGGTGTTCGCCTGCCCGTCCTGGTTCCACGCGGCGGTGAACAGCACTGTTTCGTTGGACAGTCCCGCCGATGCCGGAACGTCCAGATCGGTCACCCGGACGTGTTCGGCCCCATCGATTTTCGACTCCAGCCAGGTGGCCAGGCGCCGCGAGGCGTCCTCGGTGTCGATTTCGTTCTTCAACGCCATTGTCGTGTCCCTCTCGTGGATATCAGGTGGTCGGTGCCGCGAGCAGGCGGTGGTTCCGCATCGCGCGCTGATAGGTGTCGAACCAGATCTCTTGATAGGTGCAGTGGGTCACCCGACCCTGGTCGTCCTGCCAGCGGTAGACGCTGTCGTGGAACGACGCGTTGGGCCACGCGGGCAGCACCGCCGAGGCGATTGCTTCGCCGTGAAATCGGTAGGTGTCACCGTGATCGTCGACGGCGGTGATCTCTTGGCGGGTGGCCAGGTGGATGGTGGGGTGATACTCCAGTACGTCGCGCCGGACGGAGGTGATCGCCCGGGTTTCCGGGCCGCGCTGCACCCAGGCGAAGTGGTGCGATGGCCGGTCCCCCACCTCGTACAGACCGGCCCAGCGTGGATCGGTGTCCAGCGGTTCGAAACTGATCTGGTTGAAGATCAGGTCTTCACCGAAGTACATCGGCGACCACCCCACCGGCGGACTCGGAACGGCACCGCGCCGCTCCACCCGGACCTGGCGCCACGACCGGTCCCTAGGCGCGAAGCAGTCGACCTCGTAGGTGACCCCGTCCAGGGTCATCGCCCCGGTGACACGCATGAACTGCTCGCTGCCGCCGGGGTGGCGGTTCTGATCGTGGTGGGCGTCCTCGCCGGGCATCACGTGCCCTCGAGCCAGCAGCGGCGTCACCGCGTCGGCGATGAGATCCAACGACATTCGGCCGTCGACAGCCTGATAACGCAATCGGGCCGTGCGCCCGGGTTCGAGGAACTCGATCGACAGGCCGTTGTCGGTGGTGATGGTGTTCCCGTCGATTCTTGGCCACGGCATCGTGATCTCGTAGTCGTGGAAGACCATGTCGGTGAATTCGATGTTGTCGTTGCCCTGGAACACGCACACTCCGCCCTGGGACAACGGAAACGCCGGCTGGTAGCGGATATAGAGGAACGCGCCGATCGCGGCCTCCGGCACCGAGAACCCGAAGTAATGCGTGTGGATCAGGTGGGGATCCCAGCTCTCGCCCGGTCCGGGCTGTGGGATCAATAGATCGGTGTCCCCGGAATGAACTGCCACACCGCCGGGTCCCGCATTCGAACTCACCACGCACCATCCCTCTTCGTGAACCTGCTCGACTTCGCTAACATAACGTCCGATGAACGGACTATCAAGTATGAAAATTCATTCATGTTGAAGAATCAGGGTGTGCCGCCACACGACAAACCCGCGACGCGGACCGAACGTCAGCGCGAACGAACCCGCCGGCAGTTGCTGGACGCCGGCCGCACCTTGATCGCCTCGAAAGGCGTTCCCGGACTACGGATCCAGGAGATCACCGAGCAGGCCGACATCGCGCTCGGCTCGTTCTACAACTACTTCCCCTCCAAGGAAGCGTTCCTGGAGGCGGTGATCACCGAGAGCCTTTCCGATCTGGCGTCGGCCACCATCAGCGATGTCGACGACACGACCGATCCGGCCGAAGTCGTCGCTTTGGCCGCGCTGCGGGTGATCCGCCTGGCGTACGCCGAGCCCGATTTCGCCCGACTGATCGTCAACATCGGCCACTCCGAGGCATTGTTCGGCGCCGCCATGCACCCCCATGCCCGGGTGGCTGTCGAACGCGGGATTGCCAGCGGCCGTTTCGTGATCGCCGATCTCGAGGTCTTGCTGACAACGGTGATCGGCGCGGCCTTCGCGCTCATCCGGGAGATCCTCGACGGCCGTCACAATGATCATGCCGAGCGCGCGTTCGCTCGCCACGTCCTGGCCATGCTGGGGCTCAGCCCAGCCGAGGCCAAGACCGTCGTCGCCAAAGTCGCCAAGTCCGAACGGTCCTGATTCTCAGACCGATGCCGACACCTTGGCGCCGGCCGTGTCGTCGGCCCCGAACACCGCTGCCTTGAGGATCCCGACCTTCGACTTGATGAAGACCTCCTCATCGGGGCGCGCGACGACGAATGACAGCACCCAGACGAAGGTGAGGGCCAGGCCCAGGGTCACCAGCCACGCGAGGTGCGACACCCACAGCGCGGCGTCGAGGTTCAGCGCCGTCCACACCGGCCAGGCGGCAGCACCGTTGGCGATACCGTCCGACATCGGGATGAAGGCGACGACCAGGGCAAGCCGCCATCCCGGCAGGTGCTGACGCATCCGGTAGATCAACGCCCCGGCGGTCATCGGCATCAACGGGTTCACGCACACCCACCACAACGGCAGGCCCCAGAAGTTCAGTGGCTGCGGTCCGTAGTACTCGTAAGCCCCCATGAGGACGCCCGGGCTCTCCAGAAAGATGTTGATGCACACGTCGATGACGTAGAGCTGGAACATCTGCTTGCGGGTCACCCCGGTGGAATAGATGCGGTAGGCCAGGTAGGCCAGACCGCCCACGTACCAGATGTAGACGAAGTTGATGAACAGCGGGAAGTCACGGCCCATCGAGGAGAACGTCGTCGTCACCGCGCCCTGCCGGATGTAGCACAGCCCCAAGGTGTCCACGATCGGCTCGAACAGGCAGGCAATACCGCCGCCGATCAGGCAGAAGAACAGCAACGGCCCCTTGCCGACGATCAGGTGCTTGATCGCGAAGAACACCATGACGACCACCGGGATGCCCAGGAAGATCGTGAAGATCACCTCGGGCATGAACGGCATCGGGGTGGTCGGGTGCGCGGGTATCGGCGGGGCGGCAGGCACGAACGCGAGCGCAGACATTCTCTCTCCTTGAGCACTGAGGCAACGGCATCCGGAGCGTAACCTCGCGTGAATCACTATTCAAGTATGAAAATCTATTCACTATAGTTCGCGACCGGGGTACCGCGCCGTTCCGCTGGAGGATTCACCTGCGCGACAAGACATCCCAGACCGGAAGCCCGCTGTCCTCAGCACGCGGACAACCGAGCGAGGCCGGACACCCTACGCCGAGCGGATAGCGTGACCGGATGCCGGCCAAGTCGACTGGCGCCCAACAAATCCCAGAAGCCGACCACCGTGGCGCCACCGTGGCAGAGTCTCGGGCATGACAGCGAGGGTCGCGGTGATCGGGGCCGGGCCCGGCGGCCTGGTCGCCTCCCGCTGGCTGCTGGCACACGGATTCGAGCCGTCGATCTTCGAGCAGGGTCCGGCGCTGGGTGGTCAATGGACCGGGCTGCCCGGCCGAAGCGGCGTCTGGCCGGGAATGCACACCAACACCAGCCGCATCCTGACCGCCTTCAGCGACCTTCCGCACGACGGCAACGTGGTCTTCACCTCTGGTTCCGACGTCCTGGAATACCTGCGCCACTACGCCCGCACGTTCGGCCTCGACACCCGGATCCGATACGACACCCGCGTCGAGTCCGTCGGCCGTGCCGGCGACGGCTGGCTGGTCGGCCATGGCGGCAACCGGGAACGGTTCGACAACGTGGTGGTGGCCACCGGCCGCTTCCACACGCCGGCGATCCCCCGCGTCGCCGGCCTGGACAGTTTCGCCGGCACCGCGGGGGCGATCGCCTCCTACGACTACCGCGGGCCGTTGCCGTATCTCGGTAAGCGGGTGCTGGTCGCCGGCTGCGCGGTGAGCGCGCTGGAGATCGCCGCCGAACTGGCCGGGCGCGGGGCCGAGCACGTCGTGGTGACCCAGCGCCGTCAGCGCTACGTGCTGCCCAAGTTCGTCGCGGGCGTGCCGTCGGATCACCGGATGTTCACGAGGTACGGCGCCCTCGCCAACGAGCTGTTGCCCCCGAGTGAGGTCGAGCGTCAGCTCAAAGAGATCGTGCTGGAATCGGCCGGGAATCCGGACCAGTACGGTGCCCCGCGACCCGACGAATCACTGTTTGCCGCGGGGGTCACGCTCAACCAGAACTATCTCCCCGCCGTCGCGGAAGGATCGATCAGCGTTCGCCCCTGGCTGCGGTCGGTCGACGGGACCGCCGCGACGTTCGACGACGGCAGCGTCGAGCACGTCGACGGGATCGTGTTCGGCACCGGCTTCACGCTGAGCCTGCCGTTCCTCGACGACGACGTCCGCGCGATCCTGAACCTCGATGCCGGAGACCTGGCCGCCGACCGCCACACCTTTCACCCCGATCTGCCGGGGCTGGCGTTCGTCGGCATGTGGGATCAGTCCGGCGGCTACTTCGTCCCGCTGGAGCTGCAGGCCAGGTGGATCGCTTACCGCTGGAGCGGCCTGGTGCCACCGCCCGCCGAGGCCGACCAGCGCGCCGCGGTCGCGGCCTGCCGTTCCCGTGGTCCGGGCAAGACCCGGATGAATCTGGCGGCCGTGACGTTCGCCCGGGCGGCGGGCGTGGAACCCGCGCTGGACCGCTGGCCCGACCTTCACCGCGCGCTGTTGTTCGGTCCGCTGGCGCCGAGTTGTTTTCGGCTCGAGGGACCCGACGCACTGCCCGGCGCGACAGCCCGGTTCGCCGCGGAGTCGGCCGCGTTCGGGGCGATCAGGAGCGGCGAGCTGACCGCCCGGGAGCTCAGCTACTGGTCGAGCGTCGAAGAAAAGATGGCCCGATGACCACGAGATGGTTCCGAGGAAGTAACAGCTCAGCAGCCTGATCGCGCCGATCCGCCGTCCGGTGGCGGGGCGGGGCAGCGGCGGGCCCGGCCGAAGATAATGGCGTTCTGGCAAATTTTCTTAGCGACGTATTACCGCTAGGACCCCGCGACCTTATTTTTGCGCCCTAACTTGAATCACATGTTGCTCGACGTTCGCTGGCTTCGGTACCTGCTGAAGCGCCCCGCGCACAAGTAAGCCCGCCACCCGCGGCGATGGCCGACCTGCCGATAGGCACGGTCGGCCCGCCTCGGACGTCACCGGCGGACGACGATTTTGCCGACCATGCGGCCGGATTCCACCGCCTTATGGGCCTCCCGCAGGCCCGCAGCGCTGAAGTCATCGATGATCTGCGTGACCGTGCTGCGGATGACGCCGTCGTCCACCAGCTGCGCGGTCTTCGCCAGCAGCTCCTGCTGACCCGGCAACCCGAACAGCGGCTTGGTGAACATGAACTCCCAATGCCAGGCGATGCTCTTGTTCTTCAGCGGCATAAGGTCCAGGCCGGCGGGGTCGTCGATCGCCGTCACGTGGCCGAACGGCTTGACGATCTCGGCGAAGTCGTCGACATTGCCCGTCGAGTGCGCCGAGAACAGCCAGTCCACGCCATCCGGTGCGGTTGCCGCGACGGCGCTGCGCAGATCGTGATGATCAACCACCACGTCGGCGCCCATCTCCCGCGCCCAGTCGCTGGATTCTCGGCGGCTGGCGGTCGCGATCACCCGCGCCCCGGTCAACGCCTTGGCGAGTTGGATCATCACTGACCCGACGCCGCCGGCGCCGCCCATGATCAGCAGGTCTCCCCGAGACTCGCGGCTCAATGCGAATCGGTCGAACAGCGACTCCCATGCGGTGATCGTGGTCAACGGCAGGGCCGCCGCGTCGGCGAAGGACAACGAGCGGGGCTTGCGCGCCACGATCCGTTCGTCGACGGCGTGCAGCGCTGCATTGGTACCGGGACGGGAGATGTCTCCGGCGTACCAGACTTCGTCACCGACGCCCAGGGTGCTGACATCGGGGCCGACGGCGGTGACGACTCCCGCGGCGTCGAACCCCAGGATCACCGGTGTGGCGCTGGGTTCGAGCGTCCCGCGGCGCTTGATGTCCACCGGAATGACCGACACCGCCGCCACCTCCACGAGGACGTCTCGCGGCCGCAGCTGCGGTACGTCGACGCGGATGTCTTGCAGCGCCTGCGGATCGGTGATCGGCAACCCTGCGAACGAACCGACCGCTGCCATCGTCGCCATCGATACCTCCTGAACTCGAGATCGCGCCTCGGGCAACCCTGCCCGCCGGCATCGGTATTCCTGGTATTGCCGGCGTCGTACGATGCACACACTTGCCAGCGACAGAGACCGGTCCGTGTCAGAGCCCACCGTTGCATTCCGCCGTCTCGCCGAGCAGGTCGCCGACCAGCTCCGGCGGCGGATCCTGTTGGGCGAGCTCGCCGACGGCAGCATCCTGTCCAAAGAGGACGAGCTGCTGCGCGAATTCCCGGTGAGCAAGCCGTCGTTGCGCGAGGCCATGCGGATCCTGGAGGCCGAGGGGCTCCTGCGGGTGCGGCGCGGCAAGCTCGGCGGTGCCGTGGTGCGCCGACCCAACGCCGCCAACGTGGCCTACACGATCGGGCTGGTGCTGGGCTCCCAGGACGTGACCCTGGCTGACGTCGGCGGCGCCCTGCGGCAGATGGAGCCGGCCTGCGCGGCGCTCTGCGCCGAGCGCGCCGACCGCGCGAGCACCGTCGTCCCGGCGCTACGGCGACTGCATGCGGAGGCCGTCGACGCCGCCGACGACTTTCCGCGGGCCATCTCGGCCAGCCGGCGCTACCACGAGGCGCTCGTCGCGCACTGCGGCAATCAGACGATGATCATGCTCGCCGGCGCACTCGAGACGCTCTGGTCCGCGCACGAGCAGAGCTGGTCGACCAGGGTGGGCGACAGCGTCGTGCCCGTCGACGAGCGGCTGGCCGTCTTGGAGGAGCACCGCCGGGTGATCGACGCGATCGAAGCCGGCGACTCCCGCCTGGCCCACGACCTGGCCGCCGCCCACCTGATCAACGCCCAGCACTACCCCGGGTCGGCGGGCACCGTCGACCCCACGATGGTGCGGCACTGGGACCATTGACCAGGCTCCTCATTTTCATATGATTTGGTGATGGCTGTCGACGCCGCCGCCACGACCAGCGCCGAAGCGGCGCACTACCTGGCCGCCGGTTGGTGGTCGGACACCACGCTGTCCGAATGTGTCCGCCGCAACGCCACCGCCATGCCGGCCAAGGCGGCCTACCTCGACTTCACGCCCGGCCCGGCCGACTGCCGGCTCACCTGGTCGGAATTCGACAACGCCGCCACCAACCTGGCAGCCGAACTGCATCGCCTGGGTGTGGCACCCGGCGACCGGGTCGCCATCTGGCATGGCGACAGCGTCCCCATCCACGTCCTGCTGGTGGCCATCGAACGCTGCGGCGCGGTCAGCGTCGGACTCGGGGCACGAGCCGGGGTGCGGGAGGCCGCGCAGATCATCCGGACCACCCAGCCTTCGCTTCTGGTCAGCGACAGCGCCCACGCCACGGATGCCGCCGAGGTCGTCGCCGCGGCTCCGGAAAGCGCATTACGTGCCGTGGTCCTCGGACCCGGCGGCCTGGCCATCGACACCACCCCCCGGTCGGCCGACGGGCTCTCGCCGGTGGGACCCGACGACGCGTTCCTGATCAACTCGACCTCCGGCACCACCGGGCTGCCCAAGTGCGTGGTGCACACCCAGAACCGGTGGCACTACTTTCACCAGAAGGCGGTGGCGAACGGCGAACTGAGCGCCGACGACGTCTTCCTGCCGGTCATCCCGACGCCGTTCGGCTTCGGGATCTGGACCTCCCACACCACCCCCATCTATCTCGGCGCCACCACGGTGCGCATCGAACGCTTCGACCCAGCCGCGACGTGCGCGGCCATCGAACGGCACCGAGCGACCGTATTGTGCTGCGTGAGTACCCAATTGATGATGATCCTGGCCAGCGAGGCGTCCCATCGGCATGACCTGTCCAGCCTGCGGATCGTGTTCACCGGCGGTGAGCCGCTGCCGTATACCCAGGCGGCGCAGTTCGAAGATCTGACCGGGGTGACGATCCTGCAGTTCTACGGTTCCAACGAGACCGGCATGCTCAGCGCCACCACCGTCAAGGACTCGCTGCACCACCGGCTGCGGACCGCCGGGCGCATCGTTCCCGAGATGCAGGTGCGGCTGTTCGACGGCGACGACGACGTCACCGAAACCGGCCGCGGACAACCCGTCTGCCGGGGGCCGGCGCTGAGCCTGGGATACCTGGGCGGCACCGACCACGACAAGCTGTACACGCGGGACGGGTGGATGCGGATGGGCGACATCTGCGAGCTGGACGACGACGGCTACCTGGTGCTGGCCGGGCGGACGTCGGACTTCATCCTGCGCGGCGGCAAGAACATCAGCGCGGTCGCGGTCGAGGAGGTGGTGGCCACCCACCCCGCGGTCGCGGTGGCCGCCGCCGTCGCCATGCCCGACCCCCTGTTCGGGGAACGTGTCTGCGTGTTCGCCGAACTCAAGGACCCCGGCGACAGCCTGGAGCTGTCCGCCCTCGTCGATCACTTGCTGGCCCTGGGGGTATCCAAGGAATTGTTGCCCGAACGCCTCGAGGTGCTCGACGAACTCCCCCGGTCGTCTGGCGGAAAGCTCGCCAAAGGCCAACTCCGCGAGAACATCCGATCGATACTGGAGCGATCATGAGCACATCGGAAGTACGCCGGGGCGGCCTCGGCGTGTGGGCGCCGTCGACGATGCCACCGATCGGCGTGGACCTGAGCGATGAGCAGAAGATGGCGGTGGCATTCCGCCATCTCGCCGGCATCGGCTTCGCCGAGAACATGGCCGGCCACATCACCTGGCAGCCCGAGGGGCGACGCGACATGTACGTCAATCCGTGGGGGCTGTGGTGGCAGGAGCTCACCGCGTCCGACATCTGCGTGGTCGACGAGGACGCGCACGTGGTACGGGGTCGCTGGGATGTCACCCCGGCCATCCACCTGCACACCGAAATCCACCGCCAGCGCCCGGATGCCCGGGTGGTGATCCACAACCACCCGTATTACGTCAGCCTGATCGCCGCACTGGGCGTGCTACCCGACCTGGTGCATCAGACCGGGGCCTTGTTTCTCGACGACATGCACCTGGTCGAGAAGTACGACGGCGAGATCGACGCCCCATGGCGCGCAGCCGAACTCGCCGGTCAGATCGGGTCGGCCAACCTGGTGATCCTGGCCAATCACGGGGTGATCGCCACCGGTCACGACCTCGCGGCGGCGGTGTACCGGGCGGTGTCGATCGAGCGGGTGTGCCGGCTGGCCTACGACGTGATGGTCACCGGCCGCACGCCGTCGGCGATGAACCGCGCCGACATGGTCGGCATGCAGGCCTCACTGATCGAACGCGCGGCCGATGTGTACTGGGCCGGCGCGGCGCGGATGACCATCAAGGCCGATCCCGGCGTCCTGGATTGAAAGGAACTCCCGCCATGGCTTCCATCGACGAGTTGTCGGCGAACCTCAACTTCACCACCGCTAAGACCGGTGCCGACCGGACGGTGACCTTCCTGCCCGAACCCGAACGTGCCGAACGCTATTACACCGTCATCTCCGTCGACGACCACATCGTGGAGCCGCCGGACACGTTCGAGGGCCGGGTGCCACGCAAGTTCGCCGACCGCGCCCCTCGGGTGGTCGACACCGAGGACGGTGGGCAGACCTGGATGTACGACGGCCGGTCGTTGCCCAACGTCGGGTTCAACGCCGTCGTCGGCCGGCCAGTGTCGGAGTACGGGTTCGAGCCGGCTCGGTTCGACGAAATGCGCCGCGGCGCCTGGGATATCCATGCCCGGGTGGCGGACATGGACCTCAACGGGGTGTACGCGTCACTGAACTTCCCGTCGTTCCTCCCCGGGTTCGCCGGGCAGCGCCTGCAGCAGGTGACCACCGACCACGATCTGGCGATGGCGTCGGTGCGGGCCTGGAACGACTGGCATCTCGAGGCATGGGCGGGCGCCTACCCTGGCCGCATCATCCCCTGCCAGCTGCCGTGGCTGCTCGACCCCGAGGTCGGCGCGAAGATGATCTACGAGAACGCCGAACGCGGCTTCCACGCGGTGACATTCAGCGAGAACCCGGCATTGCTCGGGCTGCCGACCATCCATTCGGGCTATTGGGAGCCGATGATGGCCGCGTGCGCAGACACCGGAACGGTGGTCAACCTGCACATCGGGTCGTCCGGCACCTCCCCGTCCACCACCGACGACGCCCCGCCGGACGTGGCGGGCGTGTTGTTCTTCGCCTACGCCATCTCCGCCGCCGTCGACTGGCTGTACTCGGGTGTGTGCAGCCGGCACCCGGAGCTGAAAATCTGTCTCTCCGAGGGGGGAATCGGCTGGGTGGCAGGACTTCTCGATCGCCTCGACCACATGCTGAGCTACCACGAGATGTACGGGACGTGGAAGGGCCTCGGCGAGACGCTGACCCCTGCCGAGGTCTTCACCCGTAACTTCTGGTTCTGCGCTGTCGAGGACCAATCGTCATTTGTCCAGTACGAGCGCATCGGCGCCGACAACATCCTGCTCGAGGCCGACTATCCGCACTGCGACTCCACCTGGCCGCACACCCAACGCACCATCCGCGAGCAGATCAGCGGGCTACCTGAGGACATCATCCGGAAAGTGACGTGGGAGAACGCCTCTCGGCTCTATCAGCATCCCGTCCCCGAGGCCGTACAGCGGGATCCGAACGCCTACTGACCGTCGAGCCACTGCGCGATCGCAGCGACGGCCTCGCGGAAGAAGATCCGGTAGGGGCGATCGGCCACGTAGCCGATGTGTGGTGTGGCGATGACGTTGTCCAGCGTGCGCAGCGGATGGTCGGCCGCAAGCGGCTCGGTGTCGAACACGTCGAGGGCGGCACGGATCCGCCGGGCCCGCAGCGCCTCGATCAGGGCCGCCTCGTCGACAAGAGGGCCGCGAGACGTGTTGACCAACAACGCCGTCGGCTTCATCAGCGCGAGCTCGGCCGCCCCGATCACACCGGCGGAACGGTCACTGAGCTTCAGATGTACGGTCACCACGTCCGACCGGGAAAACAGCTCGTCTTTCCCGACGTAGCTCGCCCCGGCCTCGGCGGCCACCTCCGCGGTCAAGTTCTGGCTCCACGCCAGGACCTCCATGCCGAAGGCCGCGCCGATGCGAGCCACGCGCGCGCCGATCCGGCCCAGCCCGACGACACCGAGTGCCCGCCCAGACAGTTCGCGACCCACCGATGTCTGCCAGCCACCGGTGCGTACCGACACCGCCTCACCGACCAGGTTGCGGGCGCCGGCCAGGATCAGCGCCCAGGTCAGCTCGACCGTCGAGGCGACGGTCCCGCCGGTGGTGCCGACGTGGATGCCGTGCTCCTGCACGGCCGCCATGTCGATGGAGGCGTTGAACGGGCCGGTGGAGGCGATCATCCTCAGCCGAGGCAGACGTTCGATGATGCTGCGCGGCAGCGGGGTTCGCTCCCGCATCACGAAGATCACGTCGAACGGGGCCAGCCGCGCAACCAGTTCGTCCGGGTCGGACACATGGTCGGTGAACACCGTGATGTCGGCGCGGGCGGCGACCGGCGACCAGTCGGCCATCTCCCGCGCGACGTTCTGGTAGTCGTCGAGGACCGCGATCTGCACTCGCGTCACGCGAGCTGCTCGATGAACTCGTCGGCGGTCATCGGCCGGGAGAACATCGGGTAGTCGTACTTCAGCGCGTTCTCGTGCTCCTCGACCGAGGTCGCGGCGACACAATCGCTCAACGTGATGACCTGATAGCCGTTCTCGTACCCGCTGCGCATCGTCGACTCTACACAGCAGTTTGTCAGGAAGCCGCCCAGGGCGATGGTGGTGATCCCCTTGCTGCGCAGGATGAAGTCCAGATTGGTGCTGGCGAAGGTGTCCAGCCCACGCTTGCCCTCGACGACGATGTCGCCGTCGACCGGCGTCAGGTCGTCGACGATCGCCGCGCCCCAGGAGCCTTTGACGAAGGCGTTGCCGTCGACGACTCCCTTGAGAATCCCGTAGGGATGACGGGTGATCTCGCCGTAGCCTTCGGCAAACGTGATCGGGGCGTGCATGACCGCAGCGCCCGCGGCTCGAGCAGCCGCCACCACGTCGCGGGTGTGGGCAAGCATGTCGGTCGTGGCCATCACCTCGGCCACCGCCGCGTGCAACGCTCCGCCCTCGGTGGTGAAGTCGTTCTGGTACTCGATCAGCACCACCGCGGTGCTCTTCGGGTCAATCGTCATGTCCGCAGGCTAATCCGCTCGGCACCGGAGTCAATGCCAGTCCGGGCCGATCTCGCCGCCAAAGCCGACGGGAATAGTCCCGCAACCGATAGTGTTGGCCCCACCATGACTGAGCACGCCGAGCTGAGCCCCACCGACTGGGTACGCGAGCAGACCGAACAGATTCTGAAGCAGGGCACCACAGACGGCGTCCACATCATGGACCGTCCGGTCGTCCTGTTCACCACGACCGGCGCCAAATCCGGCAAGAAGCGCTACGTGCCGTTGATGCGCGTCGAAGAGAACGGCCGCTACGCCATGGTCGCCTCCAAGGGCGGCGACCCGGCGCACCCGTCGTGGTACTTCAACGTCAAGTCCAACCCCACCGTGACCGCACAGGACGGCGACAAAGTGGTCACCCTGACCGCTCGCGAGGTGTCCGGCGAGGAGCGCGAACACTGGTGGAAACTGGCCGTCGAGGCCTACCCGCCCTACGCCGAGTACCAGACCAAGACGTCGAGGTTGATCCCGGTCTTCGTGCTGGAGTAGCACTAGCATTGCCCCCATGTCGGGGCAGATGTCCCGCCAGGCGTTCGTCCGGCGGGCGCTGGGCGGACTGGCGGGTGCGGCTCTGCTGGGCTCGTGCCGGACGGTGACCCCCGAGGCGGTGTCGAGTCCGCCGGACTGGTCTGGGCTGGGCGAGCATCTCGACGGTCGGCTGATCCTGCCGTCATCGCCGGACTACGGCCCGGCCAAAGCAATCTTCAATGCCCGCTTCGCAGGCTCCACGCCCGCGGCGGTCGTCGCGGCGGCGTCGATCGCCGACGTGCAGAAGGCGGTGACGTTCGCCGCCACCAACCACATCGGGATCAGCGTCCGCAGCGGCGGACACTCCTACATCGGTGCCTCAGCGCTCGACACGACCCTGGTCGTCGACCTGCGCCGGCTGCCCGGCGGGATCGACGTCGACACCGGACGCGACGTCGTGACGGTGGCGCCGGCAACCGATCTGGACACCCTGCAGATTCAGCTCGCGGCACGCGGGCGCTCGGTTCCGTCGGGCAGCTGCCCGACGGTCGGTGTCGCCGGCCTGACGCTGGGCGGCGGGCTGGGGTCGGACGCGCGGCGTTGCGGCCTGACCTGCGACGCGCTGGTGTCGGCGTCGCTGGTGTTACCCAGCGGTGAGAGGGTGACCGCCTCTGCCGACGATCACGACGAGCTGTTGTGGGCGCTGCGTGGCGGCGGCGGCGGCAACATCGGCGTGGTGACGTCGTTGACGTTGCGCACTTTCCCGGCCGCCGATCGTGACGTGGTCACGATGACGTTCCCGATGGAGTCGGCGGCGACGGCGATCGTAGGTTGGCACGACTGGATCGCCACCGCCGACCGCGACATCTGGGGCATGGTCAACGTCACCGTCGGCGACGGTCCCGGACGCGTCACGATCATCCTGGCCACCCCGTCTGGCAGCGGATCCACCGTCGCCGGCGAGATGCTCACCGCGGCCCGGCTTTCCGCGTCGTCAACGCGCACCCGCACCCTGAGCCGTGTCGACTTCGTGCGCTACTTCGAGGGCGGGGACGCCGCCCGGGTACCGCGGGCGTTCGTCGCAGGTTCGGACATCGTCGGTGAGATGACCTCGGCCGCCGCAGATTCCATCGTCGCGGCCATGGCCGCGTGGCCGCGGGAAGCCGGATCGGCGACGGCAGTGGTCGAGTCCCTGTCGGGCGCTGTCGGGGATGTCGATCCGGCGGGCAGCGCGTTTCCGTGGCGCCGCCAAGCGGCATCGGTGCAGTGGTACACCGAGTCGAGCTCGACGGCGGTCACCGGCTGGCTGAGCGCCGCGCACCAGGCGTTGGGCTCGGCTTCGACAGGCGGCTATATCAACTATCCCGAAACCGGTGACCCGCTGGCGCGCTACCTCGGCTCGAACGTGCAGCGCTTCAACGCCGTTCGGCAGAAATACGATCCGAACCGGGTACTGCGATCAGGAATCGGCGACGGCTGAGGCGACCGGGCTCACCGACACCGTGACGGTGGTTGCGCCCGGATCGGAGGCGATGACCAGCTTCGCGGCATTGGCGGCCGAGACCACGTGCCCACCCGTCACCATCACCTGATAGCCGTTCGGATACTGCACCGCCGGCACCGAGATGGTGCTCAGCGCTCCGTCGGCGAACACACCGGAGCCGTCGACCTTGGCTGTGGAGTAGCCGAATTCGAACGTGCCGTTGGTCATCGACCATGCCTTCGGGGTGCCGGACACCACCTGTGGGTAGGGCGCGGACAGGATCGCCAGGTTCCCGGTGTTGACGTTGTCGCCCACCGGCGGTAGCGCAGGGTCGTACACCAGACCCTCATCGCCGGGCGATCCGGTGATGTCGCCTTTACCGGTGTAGGCCCATTCCGCCCACCCCATCAGGTACCGGTCGCCCGAGCGCATCTCCTTGGTGAGCGTCGCGGCGTCGCTGGTGGCGCCCCACTCGTTCATCACCGCTGGGACGTTGTGCCGCGTGGAATAGTTCTGCGCTTGGACCGCAAGAGTATTGGCGATCTTCGTGCACAGCACACCGCCGATCGGCCCGCAGTAGTTGTGGAACGCCAGCACGACATACGGGTCACTGATCTGCCCCAGCAGCGCGACCGGCACACCGAGCAGGGTCGGAACTTCGGTCACTGCGGGGTTGGGTGGCTCCAGGTACAGCGGCGTGGTCGCGTCGACCGCGCGGATGGCCGCGGCCACCTGCTGATACATCGGCGTCAGTTGCTGAGTCGCGAAGAAAGACCCGCCGAGCAGGGCCACCGGGTAGTTCGAGCCGGGGAAGGGCTCGTTCATGATGTCGTACCCGATGACGGCCGAGTCACCGGCGAAGTAGCTGGCGATGTGCTCCCAGGCCAAGGCGTAATTATCCTGCAGCCCAATCCCGTTCGGCGCGTCGGCGTTGCCCCAGAACGCGTCCCAGGCGTGGTTCATGGCGGGGTTGACGTAGTAGTTGCCCGGGAACCCCGCGTTCGGGTTGGGGCGGCCGCCGCCATCCGACGCCCAGTCGGGCGCACCCTCGCCGTAGAACTCGCCGCTGTAGAGATCCTGGTGCATGTCGATGATGGTGTAGATCCCGTGG
>NZ_BEWG01000110.1 GCF_002723835.1 Mycobacterium sp. shizuoka-1
GCGCGGCGGGGGCGGCGGAAGCTTCGGCGGCGGGGCGCCGTCCAGTGCAGCCTTGACGACGTCGATCGGGTCGCGCAGCGGCACCGTGTCGTCGCGCACCGGCTCGATGATCGAGGTCAGCCGGTCGTCCGGTGGCACCTGGCGGCGAGGCGCGGTGCGGGCCGGGCCCGGCGACTCGGCGCCGGCTACCGGGATCTTGGCCGTCGGCGACTCGGAATGGCGGGACGCATCAGCGGGCCCCGATCCCGAGCGGATGTCCGTGGCAGGCCGGTCGTGACGCCCTTCGCTATTCACTGGCCGTACGCGCGTCGGAACGCGCCGTCTGGGTGCGCCGGCGGCTGCGCGTCCCGTTGGCGGGACGCGGCGCTCCGAGCACGTAGGACTTGACCAAGTGATTCCATTCGCAGGTGCGGCATACCTCCACCACGTGTACCGAGAACTCGTCGAACTTCGTTGCGAGCAGCACCAGCTCCTCGGCGGTGCGCGCCGAGCCTGACACCGCACCCAGATGATCGCCGAACACCCACGACACCAAGGTCAGCGGCTCCTTGCGGCAGATCGGGCACATCACCGAACTGGGCTTGCCGTGAAACTTGGCGGCGCGCAACAGATAGGGGTTGGCGT
The DNA here is from genome assembly GCF_002723835.1 of Mycobacterium sp. shizuoka-1. Taxonomy (GTDB): domain Bacteria; phylum Actinomycetota; class Actinomycetes; order Mycobacteriales; family Mycobacteriaceae; genus Mycobacterium. The sequence goes on from NZ_BEWG01000110.1 coordinate 625, forward strand.
CGCACACCTCGGTGACACCGGTGCGCCCGGAGTACACCTCGGCCAGCAGGGACCGCCGCCGCAGGGCGTAGTCCACCACCTGTCGCTGCAATCGCACGATGACCAGAGTACGTCGGGGATCTGGACACCGACACGCAACCAAGGTCCGGGTGAGCCGGATTATGTGCCTGGTCTGCGGTCATGGCATGCGAACTCTTACGATCATCGCCGTGGCGACTTCGCAGACGGCCAGCACGCGCGCCAAAGACACCGACCGCAACGACACCTGCCAGATCCTGGACACCGCGCTGTCGGAGGGTCAGCTCTCGATGAGCGAGCACCAGCAGCGGGTGAAAGCGGCGACCACCGCCACCACGCTCGGTGACCTGCGCTCCCTGGTGGGCGATCTGCAAACCGCTAACGCCCCGGTACAGCTGCCCACCCTGAAGAAGCCACGGCTGTCGGCGCCGGGAGCCGGCGGCAGCCTGGGCATCCGGATCGCCATCATGGCGGTGCTGGTCCTGCTCGGCATCGGCATCGGCTGGGGGCTCTACGGCAACACCCCGTCACCGCTGAACTTCACCTCCGACCCGGGCGCCAAGCCCGACGGGGTCGCGCCCGTGGTGCTGACCCCGCCACGCCAGCTGCAGTCACTCGGCGGGCTGACCGGGCTGCTGGAACAGATGAAGAAGAAGTTCGGCGACACCGAGGGCTATCGCCTGGTGATCTACCCCGACTACGCCTCGCTGGACCGGCCCGATCCCGGCGACGAGCGCCGGGCGCTCAACTACAGCTACCGCGGCGGTTGGGGCGATCCGAGCACCTCGCCGGCCAGCAGCGACGCCCAGCTGGTGGACCTGAGCAAGTTCGACGCCAAGGCCGTCGTCGGCGTCCTGCGCGGGGCGCCCGAGACGCTGAACATGAAGCCCGGCGACGTCAAGAGCACCTATCTGATCATCGATCCCAGCCGCGACATCACCGCCCCGGGCACCCTGTCGATCTCGGTCTACGTCTCCAGCGACTTCGGCAGCGGCTACATCCAGCTCTATCCCGACGGCTCGGTCAAGCAGATCAACTACCCGTAGGCCCGGGTCTGCGGCTCCAGCCCGACACTCGGCGGCAATCATCTGGTCGAATGGCGGCCAAGTAGCGGTAAATATATCGCTCCGATACTATTGCCGGAGGTGTCGAAGCGCTGTGACGACTGAGCAAAGGAGGTGACCCGGTGCTGGAACTCGCCATCTTGGGTCTTCTCCTCGAATCCCCCATGCACGGCTACGAGCTGCGCAAGAGACTGACGGGGTTGCTCGGCGCCTTCCGGGCGTTTTCCTACGGCTCGCTGTACCCGGCGTTGCGCCGGATGCAGGCCGACGGCTTGATCGTCGAGGACACCGCACCCGCCGGGACGACGGTGTTGCGTCGCGCGCGCCGGGTGTATCAGCTGACCGATGCCGGTCGTCAGCGGTTCGCCGAACTGGTGGCCGACACCGGTCCGCAGAACTACACCGACGACGGTTTCGGTGTGCACCTGGCGTTCTTCAACCGCACCCCGGCCGAGGCCCGGATGCGCATCCTGGAAGGCCGCCGGCGCCAGGTCGAGGAACGTCGCGAAGGTCTGCGGGAGGCCGTCGCGCGGGCGAGCAATTCGTTCGACCGCTACACGAAACAACTGCATCAGCTGGGCCTGGAGTCCAGCGAGCGGGAAGTCAAGTGGCTCAACGAGCTGATCGCCGCTGAGCGGGTGGCCCAGAGCCATCCAGACCAGGCCTGACGCGGCCGCCGCAGTACCTGAACAGCAGCCAGTAGAAGTACAAGTTAGGAGAACGTCCCATGACGGAGCACAACGGAGCCTCGACAGATGTGCGGGTCGCCATTGTCGGCGTCGGCAACTGCGCGTCCTCATTGGTCCAGGGCGTGCAGTACTACAAGGACGCCGACCCGAACGCCACCGTCCCGGGCCTGATGCACGTCAAGCTCGGCCCCTATCACGTGCGCGACGTCAAGTTCGTCGCCGCGTTCGACGTGGACGCCAAGAAGGTCGGCTTCGACCTGTCCGAGGCGATCTTCGCCTCCGAGAACAACACCATCAAGATCGCCGATGTGCCGCCGACCGACGTCGTCGTGCAGCGCGGCCCGACGCTGGACGGCATCGGCAAGTACTACGCCGACACCATCGAGCTCTCCGACGAGCAGCCCGTCGACGTGGTCAAGATCCTCAAGGACAACAAGGTCGACGTGCTGGTGTCCTACCTGCCGGTGGGCTCCGACGAGGCCGACAAGTTCTACGCGCAGTGCGCGATCGACGCCAAGGTCGCGTTCGTCAACGCACTGCCGGTGTTCATCGCCTCCGACCCCGTGTGGGCCAAGAAATTCGAAGACGCCGGTGTGCCGATCGTCGGCGACGACATCAAGAGCCAGGTCGGCGCGACCATCACCCACCGCGTGATGGCCAAGCTGTTCGAGGACCGCGGTGTCACGCTGGACCGCACCTACCAGCTGAACGTCGGCGGCAACATGGACTTCAAGAACATGCTCGAGCGCGAGCGCCTGGAGTCCAAGAAGGTGTCCAAGACTCAGGCCGTGACGTCCAACCTGACCGGCTCGCTGGCCGGCAAGGTCGAGGACAAGAACGTGCACATCGGCCCGTCCGATCACGTCGCGTGGCTCGACGACCGCAAGTGGGCCTACGTCCGGCTCGAGGGCCGCGCCTTCGGCGACGTGCCGCTCAACCTCGAGTACAAGCTCGAGGTGTGGGACTCGCCGAACTCGGCGGGCATCATCATCGACGCCGTCCGGGCGGCGAAGATCGCCAAGGACCGCGGTATCGGCGGCCCGATCATCCCGGCCTCGGCCTACCTGATGAAGAGCCCACCCAAGCAGCTGGCCGACGACATCGCCCGCGCCGAGCTCGAGCAGTTCATCGCCGGAGAGTAGGAGCGCTAGCGACCCGGGAATCACCCGGGGAGTAATCCTCCGCACCGACAGTGCGGTCAGATCCGGATGGGACCTCCCATCGCGATCTGACCGCACTGTCGCGTTAGATGACTCCTGTGATCTCCGATGACGAGCTGATCCGCCTCGACGACGAATTCGCACTCCTGCCCGAGAACGCCGAACAGGCCGGGGTCAGCGGCGCGCTGCCGCCGGTGACACGAATCGAGTCCGGCCCGATCAGCGCCCTGAAGTGGGGAGCCGAGCCGCCGCAGGTGGTGTTCCTGCACGGGGGTGGGCAGAACGCACACACCTGGGACACCGTCATCCTCGGCCTGGGAGTTCCGGCGCTGGCCATCGACCTGCCCGGTCACGGGCGCTCGGCATGGCGGGAGGACGGCGACTACGGCCCCCGGCTGAACGCCGAAACACTTCTGCCCGTCCTGCGCGAGTGGGCGCCCAACCCGCGACTGGTGGTGGGGATGTCGCTGGGCGGGCTGACCGCGCTGCGCATCGCGACCGTCGAGCCGGCGCTGGTTCCCGAACTGGTGCTGGTCGACGTGACCCCCTCTGCGCCCGAACGCCACGAGCAGATGAGCCAGGCCCAGCTGGGGGCGGTCGCCCTGGTCCAGGGTGAGCGCACCTTCCCCAGTTTTGCCGCGATGCTGGACGTCACCATCGCCGCATCGCCCACTCGGAGCCGAGAGTCGCTGCGTCGCGGCGTCTTTCACAACTCGAAGCAGCGCGACGACGGCACCTGGACCTGGCGCTACGACTCGTTCCGCAAGGGCGCGGAGTCCGGCACGGGATTGCCCGCGTCGTTCGCCGGTCTGTGGGATGACGTCCCGTCGATCACCATGCCCACCACGCTGGTTCGCGGGGCCAACTCGTTCTTCGTCAACGACCAGGACGCCGACGAATTCGCCCGCAACGCACCGGGTTTCCAGCGCGTCATCGTGGTGCCCGACTCCGGTCACTCGGTGCAGGGCGACCAGCCACGCGCCCTGATCGCGATCCTGCAAGAGGTACTCGGCGGCTGAGCAGTTCTCCCGTTGTTCACCAGCTGATTCCCAGCAGCTTCACAGCTGATTGCCGGGCTGCCATATTTTCGGCCCATGCCTCTGGTGCCACTGAATCTATTGATCAACCACGACGGGCGCTCGGCACGCCAGCGGGTCACCTGCCGCTACCGATGCGGTGACGCCTGCGCGCACCCCGCGCCCAACGAGAGCGACAACGCATACTTCGGTGACCTTGTGCGCGAAGCGGTATCGCGGCGCTCAGCGCTCAAGGCGGCCGGTGTGGCGGTGCTCGCCGTCGGCGCCGGTTCGGCCCTGGCCGCCTGTGGCAGCGACACCAAGCCCGCAGCGTCGTCCACGGCGGCTACACCGGCCGCTGCGCCCGCCGGGATGAACTTCACCGCAGTGGCGCCCAATATCGAAGATGCCGTCGTGATCCCGCCGGGTTACCAGCAGGCGGTGGTGATCAGCTGGGGCGATCCGGTGGTGCCCGGCGCGCCCGCCTTCGACGTCACCAAACAGAACGCCGCGGCCCAACGTCAGCAGTTCGGCTTCAACAACGATTTCGCCGGCCTGCTGCCCATCGACGGCGCACCGAACCGCTACCTACTGGTGGTCAACCACGAGTACACCACCGAGCGATTCATGTTCCCCGGCTACGACGAAAAGCATCCCACCCGTGAGCAATTCGACACCGCGGTGGCCGCGCACGGGTTGACGGTCGTCGAAGTCGAACGTAGTGCCACCGGGCTCACCCCGGTGCTCGGCCCCTACAACCGACGGTTGACCGCCGACTCCCCGTTCACCCTCGTCGGACCGGCCGCCGGCAGTGAGTTCGTCAAGACCGCCGCCGACCCCGCCGGTCGGACCGTCAGCGGCACCCTCAACAACTGCTCGGGCGGCGTCACACCATGGGGCACGGTGCTGTCCGGGGAGGAGAACTTCAACTCCTACTTCGGCGCCGCGGACGGGGCGCAGGCCCCCACCCCCATCGACGCCGACCGCTGGAAGCGCTACGGCATCAAAATCAAGCCAAGCGAACGGCTTTGGGAGACCTTCGACCCTCGGTTCGACCCCACCAAAACGCCCAACGAGGTCAACCGATTCGGCTACGTCGTGGAACTCAACCCGTGGGATCCGCAGTCGGCGCCGGTCAAGCACACCGCGATGGGGCGGTTCAAGCACGAGGCCGCCAACGTCTACGTCACCCCCGACGGAACGGTGGTGGCCTACAGCGGCGACGACGAGCGCTTCGACTACATGTACAAGTTCGTGTCCGCGAAGAAGATTCAGCCTGGTCGCGATTCGGCGGCGATGGCGCACAACATGACCATTCTCGACGAGGGCACCCTCTACGTCGCCAAGCTGTCGACCGACATCCCAGCCGGCCAGATCGACGGCTCCGGCAAGCTGCCGGCCGAAGGAGCCTTCCGTGGCTCGGGGACCTGGCTGCCGCTGCTGCGCACGGGACCCGACGGAGCGGCAGAGTCGATGGTCGACGGGATGACGCCGCAAGAGGTCGCGGTGTTCACCCGATTCGCCGCCGACAAGGCCGGTGCCACCAAGATGGACCGGCCCGAAGATTTCGAGGCCAACCCGCGCACCGGCAAGCTCTACGTCGCGCTGACCAACAACAATGAGCGCGGCGCCCAGGGTAAGCCCGCCGCCGACGCGGCGAACCCGCGCAACGACAACAAGAACGGACAGGTCCTCGAGATCACCGACGATCACGCCGGCACCACGTTCACCTGGGATCTGCTCCTGGTCTGCGGGGACCCCGCCGCCGCCGACACCTACTACGGCGGCTTCGACAAGTCCAAGGTCAGCCCGATCTCGTGCCCGGACAACCTGGCCTTCGACAAGCACGGCAACCTATGGATCGCCACTGACGGCAACGCCTTGGACTCCAACGACGGCCTGTTCGCCGTCGCGCTCGACGGGCCGCAGCGCGGTGAAACCCGCCAGTTCCTGACCGTGCCGATCGGCGCGGAGACCTGCGGGCCGATCGTGCTCGACGACCTCGTCACGGTCTCGGTGCAGCACCCCGGCGAGCACGACGACAACAGCATCGACGACCCGCTGTCGCACTGGCCGGCCGGTGGCAACGGCACCGCCCGCCCGTCGATCGTGGCGGTGTGGAAACCCGACGGGAATATCGGGGTGTAGCGATACGTACGGTTGGACTGTGACCTATCCCATCCGCATCGGCGTACAACTGCAGCCGCAGCATTCCACCGATTACCACCAGATCCGCGACGCGGTGCGCCGCTGCGAGGACATCGGCGTGGACGTGGCCTTCAACTGGGACCACTTCTTCCCGCTCTACGGCGACCCCGACGGCGCACACTTCGAATGCTGGACCATGCTCGGCGCGTGGGCCGAGCAGACCTCCCGCATCCAGATCGGCGCTCTGGTCTCGTGTAACTCCTACCGCAATCCGGAGTTGTTGGCCGACATGGCCCGCACCGTGGACCACATCTCGGACGGCCGGCTGATCCTGGGCATCGGGTCGGGCTGGAAGCAGAAGGACTACGACGAGTACGGCTACGACTTCGGCACCGTGGGCAGCCGCCTCGATGACCTCGCCGAGGCTCTGCCGCGCATCAAATCCCGTCTGGCCAAACTGAATCCGGCTCCGACGCGGGACATCCCGATCCTGATCGGCGGCCAGGGCGAGCGCAAGACCCTGCGCCTGGTCGCCGAGCACGGCGACATCTGGCACGGCTTCACCAACGCCGAAACCTACCCCGGCAAGGCGCAGGTGCTCGACCGCCACTGCTCGGACGTCGGGCGCGACCCGGGTGCGATCGAGCGGTCCTCGGGCGTTGAGGGTCGCGACCGCGACACCATCGTCGCCAACGCCGAGGCGCTGGCCGGGCTCGGCGTGACCCTGCTGACGGTCGGCTGCGACGGGCCCGACTACGACCTCGGCCCGGCCGAGGCGCTGATCGCCTGGCGCGACAACCGCTGACCTAGCAGGGATCGAACTCCAGCGGCAGGGACTCCAGGCCGAAGGTTCCGGCGGGCCACAGCACGGTGGCTTCGCCGGCCTGCCGGTAGTCCGGGATGCGGGCATGGAACTCCTCGACCGTCAGCCGAAGTTCGCGGCGCGCCAGGTGCGAACCCAGGCACCGGTGGATGCCGCCGCCGAAGCCGAGGTGGGTGGGCTTGGCACTCAAGTCCATCGTGTGGGCGTTCTCGCCTTCCCGGTTGGCGGTGAACAGCATCAGCATCACCTGCGAGTTGGCCGGGATGTGCACGCCCTCGACCTCGACGTCGGCTGTGGTGACGCGCGGGACTCCGGGCACCGGGCCTTCCAGCCGCAACATTTCTTCGACGAACGGTGCGATCAGCGCGGGGTTGTCGATCAGCCGGTGGCGCAGCGCCGGATCGTTGGCCAGGGTGTGCAACGAGAAACCGATGGCGCCGGTGACGGTGTCCAGGCCGGCCAGGATGATCAGGAAGCACAGGCCCAGAATCTCGGCGTCGGTCCAGGCGTTGTCGCCGTCGAGGGCCAGGATGTTGCTGAGCATGTCGTCACCGCGCCGACTGCGCTTGATCTCCAGCTGCTCGGCCAGGAACCCGAAAAGCCCGATACTGCAGTCGATCACCGACTGAGGCTGGTCGGTGCCCAGGGACGCGATGTCGGCGCCCTTGATGATGCCGGTCACCCACTCCAGGAACGTGGGCAGATGTTCGGGGGGTAGGCCGAACAACGTCAGGATCGCCTGGGTGGGGAACTTGTAGGACAGGTCCGCCACGACGTCGCAGCGCCCGAGCGGGGCGAACGCGTCGATGTGCCCGCGCAACTGGGCGCGCAGGTCGGCGTCCATCGCCTCCATGCGCTTGGGTCCGAACATCGGGTCGAGGATCCGCCGATAGTCCGCATGCTTGGGCGGATCGATCGCGATCGGGATCATCTGAATCGCATTGGCGATCCCGTCGAACGCTTTGGCCGACGAGAACAGCTCGGGATGTTTCTGGGCGTAACGCACGCCTTCGTAACTGGTGATCAGCCAGATCGAGCCGACCCGGTACACCGGGCCCGGCCGCTGCAGATGCTCCACGGCGGCAGTGCGCCCGAGCTGCACTGGCGTGTCCGCGTAATAGCTGTCGGGCAGTTCGATCGTCGTCATGCCCGGAGCGTAACGAGACTGTCAGTCTTGTTTGTGGCGATTCGCCGAGATCAGCCCGGCCGGACTTGGACTCCGTCTGATCGCAAGGCGTGCCCGGGGTGGCCTCGGCAGTACCTTGCTAATGGTGACCTCTGATTCGCGGCGGCAACCTCGCGCGGGCATCCGGCTGGCGGCGCTGCTGGCGGTCCTGCTGATGATCGCCGGTCTGATCGCCGCCGCACCCGCCGGCGCCGACCAGTGCGCACCGCCCGGCGTCGGGTCGGCCAGTGCGCTGCCCACCAATCTGGCGGCCGCCGCCAAGGGCTCCGACGAGGACAAATACACCACCGCGAGCACCGAACCGCTGAGTGCGGTCAATCGCGACGCGCTGGGCCTGATCACCCCGGGCACGCTGACCGTCGGCACGCTCTCGGATGCGCCGCCGAGCATCTGCATCAACGCGGCGGGCCAGTTCACCGGATTCGACAACGAACTGCTGCGCGCGATCGCCGACAAACTCGGGCTGAAGATCACCTTCGTGGGCACCGAGTTCTCCGGCCTGCTCGCCCAGGTCGCAGCCCGGCGCTTCGACGTCGGATCGTCGTCGATCACCACCACCGACGCGCGGCGCCGGACCGTCGACTTCACCAACGGCTACGACTTCGGCTACTTCTCACTGGTCGTGCCGTCCGGTTCGGCGCTCACCGGGTTCGACAAACTCGGACCCGGCCAGCGCATCGGGGTGGTCCAGGGCACCGTGCAGGAGGCGTACGTCGTCGACACGCTGCACCTGCAGCCGGTGAAATTCCCCGACTACAACACCGTCTACGCCAGCCTCAAGACTCGCCAGATCGACGCATGGGTCGCGCCGTCCCAGCAGGCGGTCGGCACCGTCAAGCCCGGTGATCCGGCGCAGATCGTCGAAAACACCTTCAGCTTGGACAATTTCGTCGCCTACGCGGTAGCCGCCGAGAACAAACCCCTGATCGACGCTTTGAATGCCGGCCTGGACGCCGTGATCGCCGACGGCACCTGGTCACGGCTGTACTCCGACTGGGTGCCGCGAGCGCTGCCGCCCGGCTGGAAGCCGGGCTCCAAGGCCGCGCCCGTCCCGCAGCTGCCGGACTTCGCCGCGATCGCCGCCGCGCACGAAAAGCCCGCCGCCGCAGCGGCGGCACCGAAGTCGGTGCTGACCCAGCTGCGGGACTCGTTCCTGGACTGGGATCTGTACAAGCAGGCCATTCCCGACCTGCTGACCACCGGGCTACCCAACACGCTGGTGCTGACGGTCAGCGCCGCGGTCATCGGGCTGGTGCTCGGGATGGGCCTGGCCGTGGCCGGGATCTCCCGCTCGCGCTGGCTGCGCTGGCCGGCCCGGGTGTACACCGACATCTTCCGCGGGCTGCCGGAAGTGGTGATCATCCTGCTGATCGGGCTGGGCGTCGGGCCGGTGGTCGGTCAGCTCACCGGCAACGACCCCTACCCCCTGGGCATCGCGGCGCTCGGGCTGATGGCCGCGGCCTACATCGGCGAGATCTTCCGCTCCGGCATCCAGAGTGTGGACCCCGGGCAGATGGAGGCCTCCCGAGCGCTGGGGTTCAGTTACACCTCGTCGATGCGGTTGGTGATCGTCCCGCAGGGTGTGCGACGGGTGCTGCCGGCGCTGGTGAACCAGTTCATCTCACTGCTGAAAGCCTCGTCGCTGGTGTACTTCCTGGGTCTGGTGGCCAGCCAGCGGGAGCTGTTCCAGGTGGGCCGCGATCTCAACGCGCAGACCGGCAACCTGTCGCCGTTGGTGGCCGCCGGACTGTTCTACCTGTTGCTGACGATTCCGCTGACGCACCTGGTGAACTACATCGACGCCCGGCTGCGCCGCGGGCGAAAGCCGGCCGACGACGACCCGCTGGAGCCTGCCCTGAGTCAGGAGATGGTGTGATGGCCGCCCATTTCGAGCCGGTTTCCCTGGCGGCCAACGACATCCATCTCACTCTCGGCGGCAGTGCCGTCCTGCGCGGCGTCAGCCTGGAGGTTCCGGCCGGCAGCACGTCCGCGGTCATCGGCCCCTCTGGCTCGGGCAAGTCGACGCTGCTGCGCACGTTGAACCGACTCTACGAACCCGATCGCGGCGACATCCTGCTCGACGGCCGCTCGGTGCTGCGCGACGACCCCGACCAGTTGCGCCAGCGCATCGGCATGGTCTTCCAGCAGTTCAACCTCTTTCCGCATCGCAGCGTGGTCGACAACGTCGCGCTCGCGCCCCGCAAGCTCAAGCGGTTGTCGGCGGAGGAGTCCACCGAACTGGCTCTGACCCAACTCGAGCGGGTCGGGCTGCGGCACAAGGCCGACGCACGACCGGCCACCCTGTCCGGCGGCCAGCAGCAGCGGGTGGCCATCGCCCGGGCGTTGGCGATGGCGCCGCAGGTGATGTTCTTCGACGAGGCCACTTCCGCGCTGGATCCCGAACTGGTCAAGGGGATCCTGGCGCTGATCGCCGAGCTGGGCTCCGACGGGATGACGATGGTGGTGGTCACCCATGAGATGGGCTTCGCCCGTTCGACCGCGGATTCGGTGGTGTTCATGGACCACGGCCAGGTGATCGAATCCGGTCCACCGGAGAAGATCTTCACCGCCGCCGGCACCGATCGGCTGCAGCGGTTCCTGTCCCAGGTTTTGTGACCGCGCGCCCGAAAACCGCATATCTCGCGGTTGACAGGCACCGACAGGTTAGACTAGCGAACTATGATTGAGGCCGAGCCGCAGGTCACCGACCTGTCTGCTGACCTGCAACGGGTCCTGTCGAAGCTGTTCTCGGTCTTACGCCGCGGCGACACCAAAGCCACCAACGCCGGCGCCGACCTCACCCTGGCGCAGCTGTCGATCCTGCTCACCCTGCTCGACCAAGGTCCGATCCGGATGACCGAGCTGGCCGCACGCGAGCGGGTGCGCACCCCGACCACCACCGTGGCGATCCGCAGGCTGGAGAAACTCGGTCTGGTCAAGCGCTCGCGCGACCCGTCGGACCTGCGGGCCGTTCTGGTCGAGGTCACCCCGCAGGGGCTGGTCCAGCACCGCGAAGCGCTCGCGGTGCGCCGGGCCAACCTGGCGGCGCTGCTGTCGAAGCTGACCGACGAAGAGCGCGCAACGCTCGCCACCGCACTGCGGCCACTGGAACGGCTGGCCGAGCAGGCCGAAAGCTAGCCCAGCCAGTCGAGCACCGCGGCCGCGGTCCAGGACTGCTGCATACTGCCCAGCGGCTCACCGGTGAACGGTTCGTAGTACTCCGCGAACGTGCCGTCGCTGGCCTGCCGCAAGCCCTCCTGGCGAATCAGCAGTGAGCGTTCCGACCATCCGCGGCGCGCGAACGCCCAAGAGAACAACCACGTCAGCACCGGCCACACCGGGCCGCGCCAGTACTCGCGGGGCCGAAAGTCCTTGGAAACCGGTGACGTCGACGGGATCACCGCGTACTTCAGATCCGGATGCCCGCAGAACCGCGGCCCTTCCAGGATCCGCAGCAACGCACGTTCCCGGTCGTGCGGGAGCCCGCCACACAGCAGCGGGGCGAACTGCGCGGCGGTCTCCGTCGCAATCCACTTGTCCGCTTTGACATCGAAATCCTTTGCCGCGCCGGTTCTTCCGTCCGTCGTCTCGACCACTCCGGCGCGGAACCGGTCCGCCCAGGAATACAAGTCGCGCACGTCGGCATGTGGTCGCTTGTAGTCTTCGCCGATGTTGGCCAGCACATCGCAAGCCACCGAGAAGATCGCCGAGACAAAGACGTCCTCGACGGCGAAGCTCATCACCTTCGGCAGCAGATCGTCGTCGTAGCGAACCGATTTCATCTCCTCGAGCAGCCACAGATAGCGGTCGTACTCGGAGTCGGACGGACGCTGGCTGGCGTCGGTGACGATGTGATTGTCCTCGCGCTGATACTCCGGGATGACACCGGGAATCACGTTGGCGTAGGCCGAATCCCAGCGCGGAGAGTTGTCCATCCCGGACTCCCAGCCGTGATACAGCGTGACACGGCCGTGCTCGTCTTGGTCGCGGGCTTCGGCCAGCCAGCGATGCCAGCGCACCAGATCGGCCCACCGTCGATCCAGGAACGCCTCGGCCACCGCCCGGGTCGAGCGGCCCCTGGTGCGGGCGCGATCCAGGATGCGCTGCACGGCGATCGCGTGCACCGGCGGCTGGGTAATCCCCGAGGTGTGCCGGGTGCGCGGGGCGTTGGCCGCCAGTGCCGAGGTCGCCCAGCGCGCCGGACCCGGGAAGTACCCGTCGACGCCGTTGGCGAACACGATGTGCGGGATCATCCCGTTGGCCCACTGCGCCGAGAGCAAGGTGTCGAGCTCGACGACGGCCCGCTCCACGCTCAGCGGCGCCAGGCCGACGGCGACGAACGCGGCATCCCAGCTCCACATGTGCGGATACAGCAGCGGGGCCGCCGAGGTCATCACACCCAGGTCGTTGCCGCGCAGGAGGTAGGCCGCGCGGGCCGCCAGCTGCGTCGGGCCGAAACTCGGGTCGAATGCCACGCGTTCATTGTGCGATGCGCGGGTGGGAATCGCAGGTCGGTAGGGTTGGGGCATGCCGAGCGAGCGCGATCCGGGTACCAGGACCGCACTGATCACCGGGGCGGGCGGCGGGATCGGATCGGCGATCGCGCAGGCACTGGCGCCCACCCACACCCTGCTGCTGGCGGGCCGGCCGTCCCCTCGGCTGGACGCCGTCGCCGCCCGGCTCGGGGCGACCACCTGGCCGCTGGACCTCACCGACCAGGACGGCATCGAGGCGGCCGCCGAGCCCCTGGCCGAGCTCGACGTGCTGGTCCACAACGCCGGGGTGGCCTACCCGGGACACTTCGCCGAGTCGACGCCGGAACAGTGGCGGGCCTGCTTCGAGGTGAACGTGACCGGCGCCGTCGCCCTGACCCTGGCGCTGCTCCCGGCACTGCGGGCCGCCGGCGGGCACGTCGTCTTCATCAACTCCGGCGCCGGGCTGAACGCATCGCCCGGGCTGGCGGCCTATTCAGCGAGCAAGTTCGCGCAACGGGCGTTCGCCGACTCGTTGCGCGCCGACGAACCCAGCCTGCGGGTCACCAGCGTGCACCCCGGCCGGGTCGACACCGAGATGCAGCAGGACCTGGTCGCCTACGAAGGCGGCGAGTACGACCCGGCCAAGTACCTCAAGGCCGAGACGGTCGCGCGGATCGTCGCCGAGGTGGTCGCCACCCCGCCCGACGCCCACACCCACCAAATCGTGGTCCGGCCCCGGTGATTTGGGCGCGGAAACGTTCGCTCCGCGAACGAAAACGCGCCGAAATCGCTAGACGACCAGGTTGACCAGCCGGCCCGGCACCACGATGACCTTCTTCGGGGTGGCGCCGGCCAGGAACGCCTGCACCTTCTCGTCGGCCAGCGCGCTGGCTTCCAGGCTGGCCTTGTCCGCATCGGCGGCCACCGTGATGTGCCCGCGCACCTTGCCGTTGACCTGCACCGGGTACTCGACGGTGTCGGTCACCAGATACTGCGGATCGGCAGTGGGGAACGGGCCGTGCGCCAACGACTTCTCGTGGCCCAGGCGCTTCCAGAGCTCCTCGGCCAGGTGCGGGGACAGCGGCGCCACCATCAACACCAGCGGTTCCAGCGCCGCGCGGGCGGTGACGCCCTCCTTGGTGAGATGGTTGGTGTACTCGATGAGCTTGGCCGCGGCGGTGTTGTTGCGCAGTCCCGCGTAGTCGTCCGACACCCCGGCGATGGTGCGGTGCAGCAGCCGCACGGTGTCCTCGTCGAGTGCCTCGTGCTCGGAAACCCTTGTCTCACCCGAGGACTCGTCGACCACAAGCCGCCACACCCGTTGCAGGAAGCGGTGGGCGCCGACCACGTCCTTGGTCGCCCACGGCCGCGACGCCTCCAGTGGGCCCATCGACATCTCGTACACCCGCAGCGTGTCGGCGCCGTAGCTGTCGCAGATCTCGTCCGGCGAGATCGAGTTCTTCAGGCTCTTGCCGATCTTGCCGAACTCCTGGAAAACCTCGATCTCACCGTCGGGACCGGGCAGGAAGAACCCGCCGTCGCGCTCGACCACGTCGGCGGCCGGCACGTAGGCGCCGCGCGAATCGGTGTAGGCGAACGCCTGGATGTAGCCCTGGTTCACCAGGCGGCGGTACGGCTCCCGCGAGGAGACGTAGCCCAGGTCGAAGAGCACCTTGTGCCAGAACCGCGAGTACAGCAGATGCAGTACCGCATGCTCGACGCCGCCGACATAGAGATCGACCCCGCCGGGATCGGCCGGGCCGTGCTCGGCCGGGCGCGGACCCATCCAGTACGCCTCGTTCTCCTTAGCGCAGAACTGTTCTGAGTTGTGCGGATCGGCATAGCGCAGCTCGTACCACGAGCTGCCCGCCCACTGCGGCATCACGTTGGTGTCGCGGGTGTAGGGCCGCAGGCCGTCACCCAGGTCCAACTCGACGTGCACCCAATCGGTGGCCTTGTTCAGCGGCGGAGACGGTTCGCTGTCCGCGTCGTCGGGATCGAACATCACCGGCGAGTAGTCGGCGATGTCGGGCAACTCCACCGGCAGCGCCGCCTCCGGCAGCGGATGGGCCCGGCCGTCGGCGTCGTAGACGATCGGGAAGGGCTCACCCCAGTACCGCTGCCGCGCGAAAAGCCAGTCCCGGAGCTTGTATTCGACTCGGGCACGGCCTCGCCCGTCGGCCTCCAACCGCTCGGTGATCGCCTTTTTCGCGTCGGCGACGGTCAGGCCGTCGAGGTACTGCGAGTTCACCAGGGCGCCGTCGCCGACGTAGGCCGCCTCCGCGACGTCGCCGCCGGCGATCACCTCCACGATCGGCAGTCCGAACGCGGTGGCGAACTCCCAGTCCCGCTGATCGTGCCCGGGGACGGCCATGATCGCGCCGGTGCCGTACCCGGCCAGCACGTAGTCGGCGATGAAGATCGGAACCTGCTGTCCGTTGGCTGGATTGGTCGCGTAGCTGCCGAGGAACACGCCCGTCTTGGTCTTGTTCTCCTGCCGTTCCAGGTCAGACTTCGCGGCGATCGAACGCCGGTAGTCGGCGACCGCCTCGGCCGGAGTCGCGGCACCGGAAGTCCACCGTGCGTCCACATCGTCGGGCCAGTGGGCGGCGGTCACGGTGTCGACCAGGTCATGTTCGGGAGCCAACACCAGGTAGGTCGCACCGAACAGGGTGTCGGGGCGGGTGGTGAAGACCTCGATGTCGGTGCCGCCGACGGCGAACAGGGCCGAGGCGCCGGTAGAGCGGCCGATCCAGTTGCGCTGCATGGCCTTGACCTTGTCCGGCCAGTCCAGCACGTCGAGGTCCTCGAGCAACCGGTCGGAGTAGGCGGTGATGCGCATCATCCACTGCCGCAACCGCTTCCGGAAAACCGGGAAGTTACCCCGCTCGCTGCGACCCTCGGAGGTGACCTCCTCGTTGGCCAGCACCGTGCCCAGCCCTGGGCACCAGTTCACCAGCGAATCGGACAGATAGACCAGCCGGTGGCTGTCGATCACATCGGCCCGCTCCCCCGCCGACAACGCAGACCAGCTCCGGCCGTCGTCGAGAGTGCGCGCACCACTGGCGAATTCGGCCGCCAATTCGGCGATGGGCCGGGCCTTGTTCTGCTCGGTGTCGAACCAGGCGTTGTAGATCTGCAGGAAGATCCACTGCGTCCACTTGTAGAAGTCGACGTCGGTGGTGGAGAAGCTGCGCCGCTGATCGTGCCCGAGCCCCAGCCGGCCGAGCTGACGCCGGAAGTTGACGATATTGGCTTCGGTGCGGATGCGCGGATGGGTGCCGGTCTGGATCGCGTACTGCTCGGCGGGCAGCCCGAAGGCGTCGAAACCCAACGCGTGCAACACATTGCGTCCGGTCATCCGGAAATAGCGGGCGTAGACGTCGGTGGCGATGTAGCCCAGGGGGTGTCCGACGTGCAGACCCTCGCCTGAGGGGTAGGGGAACATGTCCTGGACGAACATCTTGTCGGCGGGCACGGCCGTCCCGTCGGCAGGTGCCAGCGAGCCGACCGGGTTGGGCACGTTGAAGGTGCCCCACGTCTGCCAGTGGTCCTGCCAGTCCCGCTCGATGCGCCCGGCCAGCTCGGCGGTGTAGCGGTGCCTCGGCACGTCGGTATCGGGGCCGTCGGGTCCCGCAGGGACGGCGGTCGGCGATTCGGTCACGCCACACAGGGTATAAGGGCCGCTCGAGGCGCTGCCCACCGCTTTCCGGCGGGCTGTGACGGCAGAGTCCAACAGCTCGGTGTGTGAGCCGGATCCCAGCCGGGACTACGACCCGGTATCGGTTGCATTGCAGTGCGGTCGACGGTTGGTTCCAGCTGTGTTCCAGCCCTATCCGCCGCCTTCGTCCTGCCGATACAGTCGGCCCCTGACCACGGGTCTCACCAGGCCCGACCGTGCCGAGAAGGACAGCTGCGATGATCACGATTACCCGTAATTGGCGGGTGGTAATTGGTGGTGTGGCCGCGGGTACGGCCGCCGTCCTCGGGCTCAACGGCGCCAGCGCGTCGGCCGAGCCCGTCCTTCCCCTGCCCCCGACTCCGGTCACCGTCACCCAGACCGTCACCGTCGCCCCCGACGCCGCGGTCGCCAATGCCGCCCCGGCCGCCGCCCCCGCTGCCGGACAGGTCGTCACGCCGGCCGCCGGACAGGTCGCCGCGCTGCCGACCGCGGCCCCGGTGGCCGCGCCCGAAACCCTGGTGCCTGCGGCATCGGGCACGCTGGCCGAGTACTTCAAGGACAAAGGCGTGGCGATGGAGCCGCAGAAGGCGGCCGGCTTCACCGCGCTGAACCTGGTGCTTCCCATGCCGCGCGGCTGGAGTGTGGTGCCCGACCCCAACGTCCCCGACGCGTTCACCGTGCTGGCCGACCGGCTCGGCGGCGACGGGTTGTACACCTCCAACGCCCAGCTGAAGGTCTACAAACTGGTCGGCGAGTTCGACCCGAAGGAAGCCATCACCCACGGCTATCTGGACAGCCAGCAGCTGTTCAACTGGCAGGCCACCGATGCGTCGATGGCGGACTTCGGTGGCTTCCCGTCGTCGATCATCGAGGGCACCTACCGCGAGAACGACATGACGCTCAACACGTCACGCCGCCACGTCATCGTCCCGTCCGGAACCGACCACTACCTGGTCTCGCTGTTCGTCACCACCGCCGCCAACCAGGTGGTGGCCACCGCCGACGCAACCGACGCGATCGTCAACGGCTTCCGGGTCACCTCACCGACCGCCACCCCGGCTCCGGCCGCCGCACCCGCGCCGGCACCGGCCGCCGCCGCACCCCTGACCGACGCGTCGGCGCCCGCCGCCGTGCCGCTGCCCGCGGTGCCCGTTCCGCAGCACTGAACCCGGCCTCGTATTCTGGCCCCATGTTCGTCGCCGGTGTGGTGTGCCTGGGAATGGCCGTCCTGATCGGTGGTTCGGGCGGGTGGGCGCTGACCCGGCCGCCCGCCACCGACGTCACCGGTCAGGTGCTGCGTGCGGTAGCCCCGACCCAGCTGGCCGCCGCCGTGATGCTGGCGGCGGGCGGAGCAGCCGCCCTGGCGGCACCGCCTCGCATCGCGCTTGTGGTTCTGATCGTCTGCGTGCTCGGTGCGGTGGGGACCGTGGCGGCCGGCTCCTGGCAGGGCGCCCGCTACGCCGCGCGCCGCGAAGCCGAGGCCAACTGCGCGGGCAGCTGTGCCAGTTGCACGCTGTCCTGCAAGTGAGCTTCGCCGATCATGGTGCCGCAGAAGCAGATCAGTTCCGACTGACGTCGATGGGGTGGGTCGCCAGCAGCGACAGCGGCAACGGCTGGCGCCGCAACACCCGCGCCCACAGATCCACTCGCTGTTCCACCAGCACATCAGAAGGCAACGCGGACAACACAATCCAGTCGTCGCGCTCGATCTCGCCCTCCAGCTGACCGATGGTCCAACCCGAATAGCCGGCGAAGATCCGCACGCCCTCGACCGCCGGGGCGATCAGATCGGGGTCGGCGTCCAGGTCGACCATCACCATCCGGCCCGCGACGTGGCGCAGCCCCGGTAAGCCCTGCGGATCGGTACCCACCCGCAGCGTGCCCAGGCACAGTGCGGCGTCCCGCTTCACCGGGCCGCCGATGAACATCGTCTTGGGCTTGGCGGCCAGTTTGGCCCACTGCGGCAACACGTTGTACACGGCGGTCTCGCTGGGCCGGTTGAGCACCACACCCAGCGTGCCGCCGTCGTTGTGCTCGACGACGTAGATCACGCTGCGCCGAAACGTCGGCTCCAGCAGGTCGGTGTTGGCCAGCAGTAGCGTGCCGGGGCGCACCCGGTTCGCCGCGGGTGCGACGAAATCTTCGGGGTCTTCCGACTGAGCCACGTCCACCATCATGGCATCACAGCGGTGTTGCTGCGGTAACGGGCGCGTGTGGATATTTGTACTGTTGGTCGGATGGCCGACAGCCGCGCATCCGGTTCGCTATGGCGTTCGGTGCGCAGCCTGCCCGAGTTTTGGCGTCTGCTGGAGCTGCGAACGGCCAGCCAGTTCGGTGACGGCCTGTTCCAGGCCGGGCTGGCCGGTGGCCTGCTGTTCAATCCGGAGCGGGCGGCCAGCCCGTGGGCGGTGGCCGGCGCCTTCGCCGTGCTGTTCCTGCCGTATTCGATCGTCGGTCCGTTCGCGGGCGCACTGCTCGACCGCTGGGATCGCCGCGCGGTGCTGGTCGCGGCCAACCTGGCCCGGCTGGTGCTGGTGACCGGGGTGGCGGTGCTGCTGGCTCTGGGTGCCAGCGACCTCACCGTGCTGTGCGGGGCGCTGATCGTCAACGGGTTCAGCCGATTTGTCACATCCGGGATGTCGGCCGCGTTGCCACACGTCGTTCCACGCGAGCGCGTCGTCACGATGAACTCGGTGGCCACCGCGACCGGTGCCACCGCCACCTTCCTCGGCGCGAACTTCATGCTGCTGCCGCGCTGGCTCTTCGGCTCCGGCGACACCGGCGCGGCCACCATCATGGTGCTGGTGGCGGTCCCGGTCGCGGTCGCGTTCGTGCTGTCGATGCGCTTTCCCCGGCATGTGCTCGGCCCCGATGACACCGCGCGCGCCGTGCACGGCTCGGTGCTCTACGCGGTGACCACCGGCTGGCTCTACGGCGCCCGCACGGTGTTGACCACCCCGACCGTCGCGGCCACCCTGTCCGGGCTGGCCAGCCACCGCATGGTCTTCGGCATCAACACCTTGCTGGTGCTGGTGATCGTGCGGCACAGCGGCACGGCGGCCGTCGGTGGGCTGGGCATCGCCGTGGTGTTCGTGGCCGCGACCGGCGGCGGTGCCTTCCTGGCCAACGTCGCGACCCCGATGGCGATCAAACGCTGGGGCCGGTATGCGACCGCCAACGGCGCACTGCTGTGCGCGGCGATCATCCAGCTGGCCGGCGCCACCCTGCAGCTGGTGGTGATGATCCTGTGCGGGTTCTTCCTGGGGCTGGCCGGCCAGATGGTGAAACTCTGCGCCGACACCGCCATGCAGATCGACGTCGACGATGCGCTGCGCGGGCACGTCTTCGCCGTGCAGGACTCGGTGTTCTGGGTGTCCTTCATCGGCGCGACCATGCTGGCGGCTCTGGTGATCCCCGCCGACGGCCACTCCCCCGCGCTGGCGCTGGCCGGCTCGGTGATTTATCTGGGCGGCCTGGCGCTGCACGCGTCTTTTCAGCGATTTCGGCGCGAAAACCGCCGCTAGACGAACGAAAACGCGCCGAAATCGCTCTAGATTCGGGGCATGACTGCCGCAGACCCGATCGTCGACGACCTGCGCGACGAAAGTGCCGCCCTCGACGCGCTGGTCGCGCCGCTCGATCCCGCGGCCTGGGCACAGCCCACGCCGGCACCCGGCTGGAGCATCGCCCACCAGATCGCCCACCTGCTGTGGACCGACCGGGTGGCCTGGCTGTCGATCGCCGACGAGGCGGCCTTCGCCGACCAGCTGACCGCGGCGGCGGCCGACCCACTGGGCTTCGTCGACAAGGCGGCCGCGGAGTTGGCGCTCACCCCGCCCGATCAGCTACTGGCCCAGTGGCGCCAGACCCGCGACCAGTTGCACACCGCCCTACGCGGCGTGCCCGAGGGCCGCAAGCTGGCATGGTTCGGACCGCCGATGAGCGCGGCCTCGATGGCGACCGCGCGGTTGATGGAGACCTGGGCGCACGGCCTTGACGTGGCCGACGCCCTCGGCGTCCCGGTCGCACCGTCGGACCGGCTGCGCTCGATCGCCCATCTCGGTGTGCGCACCCGCGACTTCGCGTTCAGCGTGCACGAGCTCACCCCGCCCGCCGACCCGTTCCGCGTCGAGCTGACCGCCCCCGACGGCAGCCTGTGGACATGGGGGCCCGAGGACGCTGCGCAGCGGGTCACCGGTTCGGCACTGGATTTTTGCAGCCTGGTCACCCAGCGCCGCCCGCGCGCCGCGCTGGACGTGGTCGCCGAAGGTGTCGACGCCGCGCGGTGGCTTGATATCGCTCAAGCTTTCGCCGGACCACCAGGTACAGGTAGATGACGCACCCCATGATAGTCGCATAGCTATACTTGCTTATTTGCTGCTTGTAACGGCACGCGCTCGTTGAGCCGGACAAATGCAATGTCGTGAACGCGGAAATCCGTTGCCCGGAGCAGTATCATCCCGGTCATGCGTACCCGTTTGCTGGCCGTGTTCACGGCAACGACGGTGAGCATTCTGGTGCCGGTGTCCTGCGCCACCAGCGCCGGCCACGAGGACACCCACCAGCCCGCACCGACCACCAACGCCTACGGCGCCGGCCCCATCGACCCGCCGGCGCCGGGCCAACCCGTCCTCACCGTCAGTGGCGGTAGCACCCCGCTGTCGCTGACGCTCGATCAGCTCGACGCCCTTGGCCACACGACCATCACGATCGACGAGCCGTTCGTGAAACGACGCGAAACCTACAGCGGCGTCCCCCTGGCCACCGTGCTCGCCAAGGCCGGCATCCCCGCCACCGCGACCATCGACACCCTGGCCATCAACGACTACCACTACATCAGCACCGCCAAGCCGATGATCGAGTCGAACGGCCTGATCGCCACCGCCCGCGACGGCGCGCCGATCCCCTACGACCAAGGCGGCCCGATCCGGATCGTGTTCCCCGACGACGCCGCGCTCTCCTCGGTTCTCGACGCCTGGAACTGGAGTCTGACCTCCATCACCGTCACACCGGCCGGCGGCCCGGGCTCGTGATGACCGACCCTTGGCTGAGCTCACCCGGACCGCGGCTCACCCTCAACCGCGGTCAGCAGATCGTGGCGGCCGTGCTGGTGCTCCTGCTCATCACCCTGGTGGTGGTCGGTTTCCAGTCGTCGGCGCAGCAGCGCGCACACAGCCACCACACCGCGCGCAGCGAGACGATGACCACCAACACGTTCTTCACCGTGCGCGACTCGCTCACCTACGTCGAGCGAGCCCAGGAGTACCTGCTCGGGGTGCTGCCGCGGCGTGACGTCCAGCTCGCCCGCGCGATGGTGGCCCAGCGCCTGCGCGTCGTCGCCGCCGACGGTTCGACCGCGGCCGACGCCACCACCCCCGAATACCGCAGCGCCCTCGCCGGGCTGGACAGCGCGGTCGCCGCGGCGCCGCCCGGTGTCCTGCCGCCCGATCAGCGCGACCGCTGGGCCGCGCTGATCCTGCCCCGCGCCGACGCCCTGTCCGACTCCACGCATGCGCTGGCCGCGGGCAATCCGACCGGCCGCAACCGCATCGATCACCTCGCCGAAGAAAGCCTGATGCGTGATCGAGTGGTGCAGCTGGCCATGCTGATCACCGCGCTGGTCCTGGCCGCAGCCCTGGTGTGGTGGGTCGCCACCAACGTGGTTCGCCAATACCGCAGCGCCCGAAGAGCATTCGACGACGAGCGAGAGACGCTGCGGGAAACCGAATTTCGCCTCGACCGGGTCTCGGCGCTGGAACGCGGACAGGCGCGCATCCTGGAACGGATCGCCACCGCAGACCCGGTGTCGTCGGTCCTGCGCCAGATCGTCCAGCTGGCCGCCGACGTGTCCGGTGCCGAGGCGGTGCACATCGCCATGGGACCGCGGTCGGTGATCTACCCGGTCGGGGCCGACGTGTCGGCGACACCGGCGTGGACCGGCACCATCACCGCCACCACCGAGCCCGCGGGCAGGCTGGAGGTGTTCGGCGATCCGGAAGCCCTCGACGACCTGGCCCACACCGCGCTGGTGCGCTGCCGCGATCTGGCGGCGCTGGCCGTCGAACGCGACGCCTCGGCCCGGCGGCTGTCCTACCAGGCGACCCATGACGCGCTCACCGGGCTGGCCAACCGCGGCCTGCTGCTCACCCGGTTGTCGCAGAACCTGGTCTCGGCGCGCCGACGCGGCACCCCGCTGGCTCTGCTGTTCTGCGACCTGGACCGGTTCAAGATGGTCAACGACTCGATCGGCCACGCCGGCGGCGACCAACTGCTCATCGAAGCCGCGCGGCGGCTCTCGGTCACCGTCCGCGCCACCGACACGGTGGCCCGCCTCGGTGGCGACGAATTCGTCGTGCTCTGTCCGGAACTGCCCGACCGGGCCCACGCCGTCAGGCTGGCCGAGCGGATCCGCGCGACGCTCGGCGCCCCGTACACCATCGACGGCAAAGAGGCCTTCGTCGACGCCAGCATCGGGATCACCTTCGCCGACGAATCCACGGTGTCGGGTGCCGAACTGATGCGCGAGGCCGACGTTGCCATGTACCGGGCCAAGCTCACCGACGGCAGCCACATCAACGTCTTCGACTCGCACCTGGAAGCCGAGGTCGCCCAACGGCTCGACCTGGACACCGCGCTGCGGCACGCGGTGGAACGCGACCAGCTGCGCCTGCGCGCCCAGCCGATCGTCGAGCTCGACACCGGCGTGGTCACCGGGTTCGAGGTGCTGCTGCAATGGCACCGGCCCGGTCTTCCGGTGCTGCATCCCGGCGCGTTCATCCCGCTGGCCGAGGACAACGGCATGATCGTCGAGATCGGGCGCTGGGTGCTGCGCGAAACCATCGAAATGCTGGCCCGCTGGCGCGCCGACGGCCTGGCCCGCGACCTGACCATGTCGGTGAACGTCTCACCGCGGCAGGTCCGGGAGCCCGGCTTCGCCGAGGAGGTGCTGCGTCTGCTCGACACCTCCGGACTGCCGCCCGAATCGCTGATCATCGAACTCACCGAGCACGCCCTCGTGGATTTACGGGTCGCCCATCCGACCCTGGCCAGGCTGCGCGACGCCGGGGTGAGCGTGTCCCTCGACGACTTCGGGACGGGCTATTCGTCGCTGACCCAGTTGCGCACCCTGCCGGTCGACCAGATCAAGCTCGACCGGTCCTTCGCCGCCGCGCTCGACGACGGCGACGCCAAGCAGCGGGCCGTGGTGCAGTCGGTGGTGTCACTGGCCAGCGCGCTGTCCCTCGACCTGGTCGTGGAAGGCATCGAGACGGTCGCCGAACGCGACACCCTGCTGGATCTCGGGGCCCGCACCGGGCAGGGGTTCCTCTACCACCAGCCGCTGCCGTGGGACGCCGCACGCGAGCTGCTCGTCTCCGGCGGGGTGTGCGTGGCCACTCCCTGCGCCGATCACACCGCTGCCGCGTCGTCGGCAGCACCGTCGCCGTCGGCATCCACCAGCGCCAGATCCCAGCTGCCGTCACCGTCGGTGTCGACGTAGCCGCCGCCGATCCCGCCGCCGGGGCCGGCCAGCAGCGCCCGGTCGGCCAACCCGTCCCGGTCGACGTCGAGTAACCGGTCCGGCCTCCCGTCGCCGTCGACATCGGCCGGCCCGTCCGCGGTGTGCTCGGCACCGTCGAGACCCAGCCAGCGCAACGGGCCGGGCGGACCCGCCGGAGTCAGCGCCCAGGTGCCGGTGCCGTCGTCGGTGTAGAGCCGCCCGGGACCGCCGTCGACGTCGAGCGCGGCGTGGTCGGCCAGCCCGTCGTCGTCGAAGTCGCTCAGCGCGTCATCGAAGAGGCCGTCCCCGTCGAGGTCGAGGCGCACCCCGTCGAGATCGCCGTCACCGTCGACATCCACCCCGGGGTGGCCGCTGAACATCGCCGCCATCCCATCTCCGGAGCCCAGGCAATAGTCCATACCTTGGTCAGACGCCGGGCTGATCCTTCGCGTTCCACCACGCCAGCAATTCGGCCACCGCGTCGTCGTGACTCAGCGGGCCGCGGTCCAGGCGCAGTTCCTTGAGGAAGTTCCAGGCCTGCCCCACCTGCGGACCTGCTGGGATGTCGAGCAGCCGCATGATCTCGTTGCCGTCCAGATCGGGGCGCACCCGCGCCAGATCTTCCTTGGCCGCCAACTCGGCGATCCGCTCCTCGAGCTGGTCGTAATTGGCCTGCAGCCGCGCCGCCCGCCGCTTGTTGCGGGTGGTGCAGTCGGCCCGCACCAGCTTGTGCAGCCTGGGCAGCAGCGGCCCGGCGTCAGCGACGTAGCGCCGCACCGCCGAGTCGGTCCACTTGCCGTCGCCGTAGCCGTGGAACCGCAGATGCAAATACACCAGCTGCGAGACGTCGTCGACCATCTGCTTGGAGTACTTCAGCGCCCGCATCCGCTTGCGCACCATCTTCGCGCCGACGACCTCGTGGTGATGGAAGCTCACCCCGCCGTCGGACTCGTGGCGGCGGGTCGCCGGCTTGCCGATGTCGTGCAGCAGCGCCGCCCAGCGCAGGACCAGATCGGGCTGGTCGGGCTCTTCCAGCGCGATCGCCTGCCGCAGCACGGTCAGCGAATGCTGGTAGACGTCCTTGTGCTGATGATGCTCGTCGATTGCCATCTGCATGCCGCCGATCTCGGGCAGCACCACCTCGCCCATCCCGGTGTGCACCATCAGGTCGATACCGGCGACCGGGTCGGCGCCCAGCAGCATCTTGTCCAGCTCGACGGCCACCCGCTCGACCGTGATCCGGCCGAGCTGCGGGGCCATCTGCTCAATCGCGTGCCGCACCCGGTCGGAGACACCGAACTGCAACTGGGAGACGAACCGCGCCGCCCGCAGCATCCGCAGCGGATCGTCGCCGAACGACACCTCGGGCGCCGCCGGGGTGTCGAGGATCCGCTGCCGCAGCGCGGTCAGGCCGCCGAGTGGGTCGATGAAGTCCCCGGGACCGTCGGCGGTGATGCGCACCGCCATCGCGTTGACGGTGAAGTCGCGGCGGACCAGATCGTCCTCGAGGCGATCTCCGTAGCGCACCTGCGGGTTGCGCGACACCTGGTCATAGCTGTCGTCGCGGAACGTGGTGATCTCCAGTCGTTCGCCGCGCTTGCCCACTCCGACCGTGCCGAACTCGATGCCGGTGTCCCACAGCGCATCCGCCCACGGCCGCACGATGCGCTGCACCACTTCTGGCCGGGCGTCGGTGGTGAAGTCGAGGTCGGGGTTCAGCCGACCGAGGACCGCGTCGCGCACACTGCCGCCGACGAGGTAGAGCTGGTGGCCCGCCGCGTCGAACAGTGCTCCGACTTCGCGCAACAGCGCACCTTGCCGATTGAGCGCGACGAGGGCCCGGGCGAGCAGCTCGACGTCGTGGGTGGCTTCGGACACGTGGGATGAGCCTACTGGTCTACCGGCGAGTGCGGACGGGACGCCATCGCGTGCCAGCTACTATCGCTTGGGTGTCGGACGGCGAACAGGCCAAACCACGACGGCGCCGGGGTCGGCGCCGCGGCCGTCGCGCGGCAGGTCCGGCCAATCCTCCCGCCGCCGACACCGCGAGCCCCGAAACGGCCGACGCCAACGCCTCCTCCCCCGCCACCGGCACCAACGGCGCGCCCCGGCCGGGCAAACCCAGTCGTCCGCGCTCGGTGCGCCGCGCCCCGGCGCGGCTGCGCACCGTCCACGAGACGTCGGCGGGCGGGCTGGTCATCGACGGCATCCACGGCCCGCCGGAAAGTCAGGTGGCCGCCCTCATCGGGCGCGTCGACCGCCGGGGCCGGATGTTGTGGTCGCTGCCCAAGGGCCACATCGAGCAGGGTGAGACCGCCGAAGAGACCGCGATCCGCGAGGTCGCCGAGGAAACCGGGATCCGCGGAGACGTCCTGGCCGCGCTCGGCAGCATCGACTACTGGTTCGTCACCGAGGGCCGCCGCGTCCACAAGACGGTGCACCACTATCTACTGCAGTTCTCCGGCGGCGAATTGTGCGACGAAGATGTCGAGGTCACCGAGGTGGCCTGGGTGCCGGTCGGCGAACTGCCCAAGCGGCTGGCCTACGCCGACGAACGCCGCCTCGCCGAGATCGCCGGCGAGCTGATCCAGCTGCTGCAGTCCGACGGGATGGCCGCGCTGCCGCCGTTGCCGCGCACGACACCACGCCGCCGCCCGCAAACGCACTCCCACACCCGCAACCGTCGCCCCGACGACGGCGGGCCGCGCCAGTCCGGCCCGCGGACGAACGGCTGCGGACCGGGCACGTGACCACGCCGAGGCGGGTCGGCAGGATGCCCCGGATCGCGGTGATCCTCGGTGTACTTGCCCTGCTCGCGATGCCCACCACCGCGCCGGCCGCCGCCGGCGAACCCGGGTCGGCGCCGTTCCTGCAGGTTCGGGTCGACAGCGTCTCGCCGGACCTGATCACCACCACCAGTGAGCCGACCGTCACCGTCACCGGCACCGTGACCAACGTCGGCGACCGGCCGGTACGCGATGTCGTCGCCCGCTTGGAACACGCCGGCGCGGTGACGTCGTCGGCGGGCCTGCGCACCAACCTCGACGGCCCCAACGACCAGTTCCGGCCCGTCGGCGAGTTCACCACCGTGGCCGCCGAGATGCAGCGCGGGCAGGCGGTCGGCTTCACCTTCAGCTATCCGATCCGCTCGCAGACCGCTCCGTCACTGGGCATCGACCAGCCCGGCGTCTACCCGCTGCTGGTGAACATCAACGGCACGCCGGACTACGGTGACGCGGCCCGACTCGACGACGCGCGGTTCCTGCTGCCGGTGCTCGGCGTGCCGCCGCAGACAGCTGACGGTTCGACGGACAGTGTCACCGACGTGGTGCCGCCCGACACCACCAAGCCCGTCGCGGTGACCATGTTGTGGCCGCTTGCCGACAAGCCCCGGCTGGCGCCCGGCGTCCCGGGCGGCACCACACCGGTGCGCCTGATGGACGACGACCTCGCCGTGTCGCTGGCCCCCGGCGGGCGGCTGGACACCTTGCTGTCGGCGGTCGAGTTCGCCACCAGCGCGGCCGTGGACCCCGGCGGGGACACCGCGCGCGCACTGTGCCTGGCGGTCGACCCCGACCTGCTGGTGACGGTCAACGCGATGACCGCGGGCTACGTCGTCGCCGACGCCCCAGACGGGCTGGGCCCCGCTGCTCACCCCGGCACCGGGCAGGCCGCCGCGGTGGCCTGGCTGGACAAGCTGCGGGAACTGGCCAAACGCACCTGCGTCACCCCGACCCCCTACGCGCAGGCCGACCTCGCCGCCCTACAGCGGGTGGGTGACGCCGGCCTGAGTTCGGCGGCCACCGGCACCGCGGGCGACATCATCGACCAGGTGCTGGGCATCACCTCAGTGCGCGGCGCCACGATCCTGGGCGACGGACCGCTGACCCCGCCCGCGGTCGATCTGCTCAGCGGGCAGGGCTCGACGGTGGCGATCGCGGCGGCGGACTGCACGGCGCAGGACGCCACGACCGGCGAGCCGATGGTCGCCGACGTGACCCCACGCCGGTTGTCGCCTCAGGTGGTGATGGCGCCGTTCGACCCGGCGGTGGGCGCGGCGCTGGCCGCCGTCGGGACCGACCCCGACCTGCCGACCTACCTGGACTCGTCGTTGACCGTTCCGCTGCAACACGACTCCGTGGTCGCCCGCCGCCAGGACGGCATCGCGTCGATGCTGTGGCGGGCGCTGCAGCCGGCGGCCGAACCCCGCGACCAGATCCTGCTGCCGCCGCTGAAGTGGAGCCCGCAACCCGGCGACGCGCAGGCGATCCTGACCGCGCTGGCCACCACGATCCGCTCCGGGCTGGCGGTGCCGCGCCCGCTCGACGCGGTGATCACCCAGTCTGCCGAGGTGGCCGCCGGAGACGGCCTCGGCGCCGAACTGCCCACCGAGGCCCGGGGCCGGTTCGACGACGACGTCGTCTCGACCATCGCCGGGCAGGTGGGCCGGCTGTGGGGGCTGACCGCGGCGCTGACCACCGACCCGCGCACCGGCCTGACCGGCCCGCAGTACACCGCGCCGCTGCGCGAGGACATTCTGCGCGCCCTGAGCCAAACCGAGCCGCCCGACGAGCGCAACGACCTGGCCCGCCGGCGGCTGGCGGCGGTCGGCGCCACCATCGCCGACCTGTTCGGCGCGGTCACGATCGTCAACCCGGGCGGCTCCTACACGCTGGCCACCGAACACAGCCCGCTGCCGCTGGCGGTCCGCAACGACCTTGCGGTGCCGATCCGGGTGCGCCTGCAGGTCGACGCCCCGCCGGGGATGACGGTGACCGACCTGGGTGAGCAGGAGGTGCCGCCGGGCTACCTGCCGCTGCGGGTGCCGGTCGAGGTGCACTTCACCCAACGGGTCGCCGTGGACGTCACGTTACGCACCCCCGACGGGCTGCAGCTCGGCGAGCCGGTGCGGCTGTCGGTGCACTCCAACGCCTACGGCAAGGTGCTGTTCGCGATCACGCTGCTCGGCGGGACGGTGCTCGCGCTGCTGGTCGGCCGCCGGCTCTATCACCGCTTCCGCGGCGAGCCCGATCCCGCCGACCTGGACCGGCCGCGGCGCGCCACCGCAGAGGGCCGGCAGTGACCTCGCCGCCCGACCGGTCGCCCGCCCCGGCGCGGCCCGCCACCCCCGCGGTGCGCACCGAGCTCTCCGACGCCGCGGTCGTGTCGCGGTCCTGGGGAATGGCGCTGGCCACCCTGGTCAGCCGCATCACCGGCTTCATCCGCATCGTGCTGCTGGCCGCCATCCTCGGCGCCGCGCTCTCCAGTGCGTTCACCGTGGCCAATCAGCTGCCGAATCTGATCGCCGCGCTGGTGCTGGAAGCCACCTTCACGGCGATCTTCGTTCCGGTGCTGGCCCGCGCCGAACGCGACGATCCCGATGGCGGCGAGGCTTTCGTCCGGCGCCTGGTCACCCTCGCCACCACGCTGCTGCTGGTGGCCACCATCGCCTCGGTGGCCGCGGCGCCACTGCTGGTCCGGCTGATGCTCGGCCACGACCCGCAGGTCAACCAGCCGCTGACCACCGCGTTCGCGTATCTGCTTCTGCCGCAGGTGATCTTCTACGGGCTGACGTCGGTATTCATGGCGATCTTGAACAACCGCAACGTGTTCGGGCCACCGGCCTGGGCACCCGTGGTCAACAATGTGGTCGCGATCGCCACCATGGGCCTGTATCTGCTTGTCCCGGGCCCGCTTTCGGTCAATCCGGTCGAGATGGGCAACGCCAAACTTCTGGTGCTCGGCATCGGCACCACCCTGGGCGTGGTGGCCCAGGCCGCGGTGCTGCTGATCGCGATCCGCGCCGAACGGATCAGCCTGCGGCCGCTGTGGGGCATCGACGACCGGCTCAAGCGGTTTGGCGCGATGGCCGGCGCGATGGTGCTCTACGTCTTGATCAGTCAGATCGGCCTGGTGGTCGGCAACCAGATCGCCAGCACCGCCGCGGCGTCGGGCCCGGCGATCTACAACTACGCCTGGCTGGTGCTACAGCTGCCGTTCGGCATCATCGGCGTCACGGTGCTGACGGTGGTGATGCCGCGGCTGAGCCGCAATGCCGCCGCCGACAACACCCCAGCCGTGCTGGCCGACCTGTCGCTGGCCACCCGGCTGACGATGGTCACGCTGATCCCGGTCGTGGCGCTGATGACGGTGGGCGGACCGGCAATGGGCAGTGCGTTGTTCGCCTATGGCAAGTTCGGCGAGGTCGACGCGAACTACCTGGGCATGGCGATCAGCCTGTCGGCGTTCACGCTGATCCCCTACGCGTTGGTGCTGCTGCAGCTGCGGGTGTTCTACGCCCGCGAGCAACCGTGGACACCGATCCTGATCATCGTCGCGATCACCGTCGTCAAGATCGTGATGTCGCTGCTGGCACCGCATCTGACCAGCGACAAGGAACTGGTCGCGGGCTATCTGGGGCTGGCCAACGGAGTCGGGTTCCTGGCCGGGGCGATCCTGGGCCACGTGCTGTTGAAGCGGGCGCTGACGCCGCCGCGCGGCAGGCTGCTGGACCTCGAGGTGATCCGCACGATCCTGGTCACCACCGCCGCCTCCCTGCTGGCCGGGCTCGTCGCCTACGTGGTGGACCGGCTGCTCGGCCTGCAGTCGCTCACCGAGCACGGCGGTGGCGCCGGTTCCCTGCTGCGACTGGCGGTGCTCGGCGTGATCATGGCGCCGATCCTCGCCGCGGTGATGCTGACGGCCCACGTCCCGGATGCCGTGGCCGCCTGGGGCGCGGTCAAGCGCCGCATCACCCGGGTCCCGCCGGTGACGGTCACGCCCGTCGCTGCGCTCGACCCGCCGCAGGTCCGGGCCTCGGTCACGTACCCTGAGCACAGCAATTCGCCCGGAGCCGCGGGCGCGACGGGGAAAGGAACGGCGGTGAACGACCAACCCTCGGGGATGCCTCCCGCCGATCCCACCGGCGACGCGACCACGAAGATCCCGCGCCAGGCCGCCGGCGACTTCCAGCCCGACGTGCCGAGCGAGGTACACATCGGCACGGTGCCGGCGCCCGAGCCGGACCAGCCCGACGCCGAGGTCGCGGGCGATTTCACCCGCGAGCCGCTGTCGTTCGACCCGCCGCGCGACGCCGTGCCGGAGTCCCGGCCCGGTGACGACGAAACGTACCTGATGCCGGGAGCCAGCATCGCAGGCGGACGCTACCGATTGCTCGTCTTCCACGGCGGCCCACCCGGATTGCAGTTCTGGCAGGCGTTGGACACCGCGCTGGACCGCCAGGTTGCGCTGACGTTCGTCGATCCTGAGCACACCATGCCCGACGAGCAGGTGCAGGAAATCCTTTCCCGCACACTCAAACTCAGCCACCTCGAGCGGCCCGGCGTGGCCCGCGTCCTCGATGTGACGAGTACCGCGGCGGGCGGTCTGGTGGTGTCGGAGTGGATCCGCGGGGGGTCGCTGAAAGAGGTGGCCGACACCTCCCCCTCCCCGATCGGCGGCGCGCGCGCCGTCCAGTCGCTGGCCGCCGCGGCCGACGCGGCGCACCGCACGGGTGTCGCGCTGTCGATCGACCACCCGAGCCGGGTACGGGTCAGCATCGAAGGCGATGTCGCGCTGGCGTTTCCGGCCACGCTGCCCGATGCCACGCCCGAGGAGGACATCCGCGGGATCGGCGCCGCACTGTACGCCCTGCTGGTGGATCGCTGGCCGCTGCCGGAGAAGGGCGTGCCCAGTGGGCTGCGACCAGCCGAGGCCGATCCGGCCGGCGAGCCGCTCGAACCCCGAGCGGTCGACGGTGCCATCCCGTTCCAGATCTCGGCGGCCGCCGCTCGATCGGTGCAGAGCGGTGGCGGTATCCGTTCGGCGCCAACGCTGTTGAATCTGCTCCAGCAGGCCACCGCGGTGGCCGACCGAACCGACCTGATCGAACCGGTGGAACCGGCCGGCCCGCCCTCGGCGAGCCCGTTGGCCGGTGCAGACGCCGAGGCTGCGGCCCGGCGCAGGCGCAATCTGCTGATCGGCGTCGGGGTCGGTGCGGCGATCCTGGTGGTGGCCCTGATCGTGCTGGCCTCGGTACTGAGCAGTGTCTTCAGCGATGTCGGTGGCGGCCTCAAGGGCGACCAGCTCGGGCTGAACCCCTCGACGTCGCAGACCGCGAGCTCGGCGCCGGGCAGCACCGTGAAACCCGTCAAGGCGACCGTCTTTTCACCGGCCGGCGGCGCCGACAACCCGGACAAGGCCGACCTGGCGCTGACCGGCGGACCGGGCAGCGGCTGGACCACCGACACCTACACCGACCCGAATCCGTTCCCCAACTTCAAAAACGGTGTGGGGCTGATGCTGCAACTGCCCGAGCCGACGACCGTCGGCAGTGTGTCACTGACCGTGCCCAGCACCGGCACCCAGGTGCAGATCCGGTCGGCCTCCTCGGCCAGCCCGGGCAGCCTCGACGACACCACGGTGCTGACCCAGCCGACCACACTGCAGCCCGGCGCCAACACGATTGATGTCGACGCGAAGGCGCCGACGAGCTATCTGCTGGTGTGGATCTCCACCATGGGCACCACCGACGGCAAGAACAAGACCGAGATCTCCGGGTTGACCGTCAAGGCAGCGTCCTAGCATTCACAGGCGCGGGCTCGAGTGAAGTGCCCGCGGCCGTCCCGGACACATACTGTCCGGCCGTGCGCAGCTTCCTCGCCCCGGCCATCGTTCGCAGTGACGCCGAACTGCTGGCCGCGCACGTCGCCGGCGACCGCCACGCCTTCGCCGAACTGTTCGGGCGCCACCAGCGCCGGCTGCACCGGCTGGCGCGCAGCACCACGCGCAGCCCGGAAGACGCCGAGGACGCGCTGCAGGACGCCATGCTCGCCGCCCACCGTGGTGCGCCGTCCTTCCGCCACGACGCCGCGGTGGTCAGCTGGTTGCACCGCATCGTGGTCAACGCCTGCCTGGACCGGCTGCGTCGCGCCACCGCACAACCGACCGAACCGCTGACCGACGTGTGGGCCGTCGCCGATCGCACCGGAGAGGTGGACACCGGGCTGATCGTCCGGCGCGCGCTGATGCGGCTGCCCGCCGAGCAGCGGGCCGCCGTGCTGGCGGTCGACATGCATGGCTATTCGGTGGCCGACGCCGCGTCGCTGCTCGGTGTGGCCGAGGGCACGGTGAAAAGCCGTCGCGCCCGCGCGCGGGCCCGCCTCACCGGGCTGCTGTGCCCCGACGATATGGCGCGCTGCTGACGCGGGCCATCCACCCTATTTCTGGACCGATCGATGCAGAAGTGTGTTAGCCTCCCATAAGTACCGATCGGTACGGAAATGCACGGGAAGGGATCGCCCCACAATGACTGCCCGCAGCAAGTCGGCACAGGTTGTGCTGATCACCGGAGGAACCTCGGGGATCGGCCTAAGCATGGCCGAAGCCTTTTTGGCCCAGGGTGATTCGGTCGCAGTGTGCGGTCGCTCGACAGCGGCCCTGGACAGCTTCTCGCGCGCGCACCCAGACGCGCTCGCAATCCAAGCCGACGTCACAGACGCCGATGCGAGGGCCGCCATGCTCGATGCGATCAGCGATCGGTTCGGCCGGCTCGACGTCCTGATCAACAATGCCGGAACCTTCGTCGAACGGAATTTCGCAGCAGACCCCGACGCGACCCGCGGACTCGAGCAGGAGATTGCCGTCAACCTGACGGCGCCTATCGAGCTGACCAACGAGGTGCTGAATCGATCGCCCGAATTGGCGTCGATCGTGTTCGTCACCTCAGGTTTTGCCCTGGTCTCTCCGACCCGCGCGCCAACCTACGGTGCGGTAAAGGCCGCGTTGCACGGCTTCGCCGACGGACTGCGCCGTCAACTTGCTCCCAAAGTCCATGTGCTCGAGCTACTTCCGGCCGCCACTGACACTCCGATGAATGCCGCCTTCACCGGCAAGAAGATGCCGCCCGCCGAGGTGGCAGCCATCACGGTCAAGGCGCTGGCACACCGCCAGCCCACGGCGATGCCGGGCCCGACCAAACTGCTGCCGACCATGCTCCGGATCTCACCGAAGACCATCACCCGTAGGGTCGCGAAGATGTGACACCAGATGCCCGGTTTGCCCTGCCTGGCAGGCAGTCTCAGTCTGGCCGGGCATGCGGAACAAACGCCGGCGCAAGCCCTTACCTGCCGTGGTTCAGCCAGAGGTCAGGCGGGCGGCCAATTGCGCAACGCGGCGTCGGCCACCCGGCGGAGGTCAGCGGCGTCAGCACCGCTGGCGGCCTGAACGGCGATGCCGTTCGACACAGTGAGGATGTAGCGCGCGAGCACACCGGTATCAGTGTCCGGCGGTAGGTCGCCTTCATCGACCGCGCGCTCAAATCGGTCCCGCAGGTGAACGGTTGCCGCGTTGCGCCACCGCGCCAGCATGTCGCGGACGTCACGGGCCGGTGGCCCGGCCGCAAGCGAGGCTTGCACACCGAGGCAGCCGGCCGGCCAGCCGGGGTCGGTGGTGGTCGTGATCGCGCCGTCGAGCACCGCGGCCGCCACCCGCCGGGCGGTCGGTTCCTGCAGGGCCCGCGGGCCGTACGACGCCGGTCCCTCCGAATACCGCTGCAGGACTCGCGCGAACAGCTCTTCCTTGTTGCCGAAGGCCGCATACATGCTGGTGCGACTGATCCCCATCGCGGCGGTCAGATCGGTGAGACTGGCCCCCTCGTAGCCCTGTTCCCAGAACACCGCCATGGCCCGGTCAAGCGCCTCGTCGGGGTCGAACTCACGCGGGCGTCCCATCGTCCGCTTGCTTTCGACCGCCATGACCGCAGACGATACCCGCGTTCTGCACCGAAAGGTACTGAAGTATGGTCGCGGGCAGCGGGCTGACGCTGCAGACTGATCTGGTGGAGCCCCGGCATACCGTCATCCCGGCGTCCACCATTGGGGCGGCACATGCCCGGCATCCCGTCGCCCGCGGCAGGCTGGTCGCGGCCGCTGTCGGGGCCGGGGCCGCGCTGGTGGCCGCCGGCATCGGCACCGCGGCGCTGATGAAGACCACTGGCAGCACCGCCAGCACGCTGACCAGCGCCAGCCTGATCACCGTCACTCCCACCATGCCGATCACCGGCCGCGAGCTCAACGCGCTGGTGGCCCGCAGCCCCGACTTCGGTCCACTGGCCGACCCCAAGCGGCGGGCGGCGTGTCTGAGCGCGCTGGGCTACGCCGGTTCGGTACAGGTGCTGGGCGCGCAGACCCTGCAGGTCGACGGCCGGCCCGCCGTCGTGCTGGTGTTGCCCGGCGACCAACCGGACGTGCTCGTCGGGGTGGCCGTCGCGGCCAACTGCAGCTCGGTCGATACCGGATTGATCGCCGACACGACCGTGCGGCGCCCATAGTTCACGGCCGGGAACAGCGCGGCCTACCCTGTTGTTTGACCTGGTGCCCTCAAGGCACCCGACGCGCAGGCACTCGCCTGCAGCCCGGGAGTGGGCAGAAAGGCTGGTATGAGCGCCAACCAAGTTCATGACGTCATCGTCATCGGATCAGGCCCCGCCGGCTACACCGCGGCCATCTACACCGCCCGGGCGCAGTTGGCGCCCCTGGTCTTCGAAGGCACCTCCTTCGGTGGCGCGCTGATGACCACCACCGAGGTGGAGAACTTCCCCGGCTTCCGGTCCGGCATCACGGGTCCGGAGTTGATGGACGAGATGCGCGAACAGGCCCTGCGCTTCGGCGCGGACCTGCGGATGGAAGACGTCGAGTCGGTCGAGCTGGACGGACCCGTCAAGAAGGTGGTGACCGGCGACGGCGAGACCCATCTCGCCCGGTCGGTGATCCTGGCGATGGGTGCCGCCGCCCGCTACCTGGGTGTTCCGGGCGAGCAGGAACTGCTCGGCCGCGGAGTCAGCGCCTGCGCGACGTGTGACGGCTTCTTCTTCAAGGATCAGGACATCGCCGTCATCGGCGGGGGTGACTCGGCGATGGAGGAGGCGACGTTCCTCACCCGCTTCGCGCGCAGCGTCACCCTGGTGCACCGGCGCGACGAGTTCCGGGCATCGAAGATCATGCTCGAGCGGGCCCGCGAGAACGAGAAGATCACCTTCCTCACCAACACCGCGGTCGATGCGGTCGAGGGCGACACCACCGTGACTGGTCTGCGGGTCCGCAACGTGCTCACCGGCGAGCAATCCACGCTGCCGGTGACCGGCGTGTTCGTCGCGATCGGCCATGATCCGCGCTCTGAGCTGGTGCGCGGCGCCGTGGACCTGGACCCGGAGGGTTACGTGCTGGTCCGCGGCCGCACCACGGCCACCTCGCTGGACGGTGTATTCGCCGCCGGCGACCTGGTCGACCACACCTACCGGCAGGCCATCACCGCCGCGGGAATGGGCTGTTCGGCGGCGATCGACGCCGAACGATGGCTGGCCGATGCCGATGACACAGCAACCACCGAGATGATTGGAGCACACCAATGAGCGACGGCGGCGCGACCGTAACGGTCTCCGACGACACTTTCGCCGAGGACGTCCTGTCCAGCAATACCCCTGTGCTCGTTGACTTTTGGGCCACCTGGTGCGGCCCGTGCCGGATGGTCGCCCCGGTGCTGGAGGAGATCGCCACCGAGAAGGCCGGTGCACTGACGGTGGCCAAGCTCGATGTCGACGCCAATCCGGCGACCGCCCGCGACTTCCAGGTGGTGTCGATTCCGACGATGATCCTGTTCAAGGATGGTCAGCCGGTGAAGCGCATCGTGGGGGCCAAGGGCAAGGCTGCCCTGCTCCGCGAGATCGCCGACGTCGTCTAGACCGAGACGATTCCGTTACAGGCGGCTTCGCCTGCCGTTTTCCGGAATGCGGCAGGGTTCTGAGAGAATGCCTCCTAGCCTGTGTGCAATCGTCAGCGCCTAGCTAGTCCGCTGACAACGGTGACCGAGGGGCCCTGGTATGTCGAGTCTTCGCCACGGTGCCGGGGGCGACGCCTCCTGGGACCGCAGCGGCCGAGATGATCTCTTGCGCCGCGGTGACCGCAGCGGCGCCGTCGTCGAGATCCGCGCGGCGCTGGCGGCGCTGGGGCTGGTCGACAACCACGACGAGAATCTCACCACCGGACAACATGTGGCGGCCGATCTCTTCGACGACGACCTCGACCACGCTGTTCGCGCATTCCAGCAGCGCCGTGGGCTGATCGTCGACGGGATCGTCGGGGAGGCCACCTACCGCGCACTGCGCGAGGCCTCCTACCGGCTCGGCGCGCGCACCCTGATCCACCAGTTCGGCGCCCCGATGTACGGCGACGACGTGGCCACCCTGCAATCGAAGCTGCAGGAACTCGGTTTCTACACCGCCCTGGTCGACGGCTACTTCGGGTTGCAGACGCACAACGCGCTGATGTCCTACCAGCGTGAGTACGGTATGGCTGCCGACGGCATCTGCGGCCCGGAAACGTTGCGGTCCTTGTACTTTCTGGGTTCCCGGGTCACCGGGGGCTCGCTGCACGCCATCCGGGAAGAGGAATTGGTCCGCCGGTCCGGGCCGCGGCTGTCGGGGAAACGGATCATCATCGATCCGGGCCGCGGCGGGACCGACCACGGCCTGATCACCCACGGCCCAGACGGACCGATCAGCGAAGCAGACATCTTGTGGGACTTGGCATGTCGGCTGGAAGGCCGGATGACCGCGATCGGCATGGAGACCTTCCTGTCGCGCCCGGCCAACCGGAGCCCGCTGGATGCCGAGCGGGCCGCCACCGCCAACACCGTCGGCGCGGACCTGATGATCAGCCTGCGCTGTGAGACCCAGCCGAGCCCGTCGGCCAACGGCGTGGCGTCGTTCTACTTCGGTAGCTCGCACGGTTCGGTGTCGACGATCGGCCGCAATCTGGCCGACTTCATTCAGCGAGAAGTTGTGGCCCGCACCGGTTTACGCGACTGCCGCACCCATGGCCGGACCTGGGATCTGCTGCGGCTGACCCGGATGCCCACCGTTCAGGTTGACGTCGGCTACATCACCAACCCGCGCGACCGGTCGATGCTGGTGACCAGCCAGGCCCGCGACTCCATCGCCGAGGGCATCCTGGCGGCGGTCAAGCGGCTCTATCTGTTGGGCAAAAACGACCGACCCACAGGCACTTTCACGTTCGCCGAGCTGCTCGCCCACGAGCTGTCGGTCGAACAGGCCCGGCCCGCGCTCTAACGCGCCCGACCACGCACCTCGGCGCCGGCGCCCACCGGCTGCTGTAGTTGGGCACTGGTCAGCAGGCGTTCCAGCGCAGCCTCGACCTCCGCCTTCCAGCCCAGGCCCTTGTCCAGTTCCAGCCGCAGCCGCGGGAAGTAGCGGTGCGGGGCGACAACGGTGAATCCTGCGTCGAGCAGGAAGTCCGCGCCGATCATGCACTGGTCGAAGGAGCAGTCCCCCAGCACTTCGATCGCCGGCCGCACATCCGGGTCCACCGTGTCGGCGTCGAGCAGCTCGGTGGCATCGGCGGTACGGCCGAACGCCTCCAACGCGCGAACCCCGCGGCGGACCAACTCGCTGACCACTTGGCTGATCAAGGAGTGCGTCAGACCGTCACTTTGTCCGGGCTCGATGCCCATCGAGGTCAGCAGCACCGCATCCGCACTGACCGGCCCGGTCGGGAAGCGCTGGGCGCGTGGCACCGCCCGCGGCGGCGCGTAGAGCACGTAGCCCAGGCACGGGTCGTCGTCGGCGGACTCCGCCCCGGCACCTGATGCGGCGACGGCCACCTGCCCGCACGACCCCCACTCCAGCATGACCATCGACAGCCAGGCTTCCTTCTCGAACTCGGGGTCCGGAAGATAGTCGCCGGCGCTCAGCGTCGCGGGGTCGAGTTCCCAGAACACACAGCGGCGGGCGTGCTTGGGCAACTGCTCGAACGCCTCGAGCCGCAGCGGCATGATGCGAACGGACACTAGCCTCCCCGGCTTTCACGCGGTGCACATGTGCACGACAGCCCCTTAAGGATAGGAGAGCCGACGCCGAACGTGCCAGTGGTGGCCAGGCAACGAATGCTGCGACCCGCTGGGGCTGAAAGGCTATGCCGCACTGGGTGATTCCTCGCTCGATGGGCTGGGCAGCGAACGTTCACGGGATCTGGCGTCACAGTGACGGAACTCGCCGGTGTCCTGGTGTGCGGGTTTTCAGCCGCCCGACCGGTTCATCATGTCCACAATCCGCTGCAGATCATCGACCGAACCGAATTCGACGACGATCTTGCCCTTGCGCTTGCCCAGACTCACCGTCACCCGAGTGTCGAAG
Source organism: Mycobacterium sp. shizuoka-1 (assembly GCF_002723835.1). Taxonomy (GTDB): domain Bacteria; phylum Actinomycetota; class Actinomycetes; order Mycobacteriales; family Mycobacteriaceae; genus Mycobacterium. The sequence continues at coordinate 39,592 of NZ_BEWG01000110.1, forward strand.
GTGCTGGAGAGCCGTTCGGCCACATCCTGCAATCCGGGCATCTGGATCGGCTTGCGGCGCGGGGCGGTCGGCGTCTTCGCATCCGATCGATTGGCCAGGGTGACGGCCTCCTCAGTGGCGCGAACCGAGAGTCCCTCGGCGACGATCCGCGCGGCCAACTCTTCCTGGGCCTCGGGCCCGGCCTCCAGCGACAGCAACGCCCGGGCGTGGCCCGCCGACAGCACACCGGCGGCCACCCGGCGCTGGACAGCGATCGGCAACCGCAGCAACCGGATCATGTTGGTGATCACCGGGCGCGACCGACCGATGCGGGCGGCGAGTTCGTCGTGGGTGACCTCGAACTCCTCCAGCAGCTGCTGGTAGGCGGCCGCCTCTTCCAGTGGGTTCAGCTGGACCCGGTGGATGTTCTCCAGGAGTGCATCGCGGAGCAGGTTGTCTTCGGCCGTCTCCCGCACGATCGCTGGGATCGTCGCAAGACCGGCCTGCTGCGCGGCCCGCCAGCGCCGCTCCCCCATCACCAACTGGTAGCGGCTCGGCGCGCCGGGTCCGGCGCCCGGAACCGCGCGCACCACGATCGGTTGCATCAACCCGAACTCACGAATGGAGTGCACCAGCTCGGCGAGGGCCTCCTCGTCGAAGACCTGGCGGGGCTGGCGCGGGTTGGGCTCGATGGCCGATGGGTCGATCTCACGGTAGACGGCGCCGACCGCGTCGACGTTCAGCGGGGCCCCACCGATCACCACATCGGCCGCGGCGTCGCCCAATCGCGGGCCGCCATCGGCCGGGCCGGTCGGGATCAGTGACGCCAAGCCGCGACCGAGGCCGCCCTTCTTCTTCGACGAGGGCTGGGTCATGACTGTGCCTCCACTGATGCCGGGGTCCCGCGTTGGGCGAGTTCTTTACTGGCGTCGAGGTAGCTCATCGCACCACGCGATCCGGGGTCGTAATCGATGATCGTCATGCTGTATCCCGGCGCCTCGGATACTTTGACACTCCGCGGGATCACTGTCTGCAAAACCTTGGTACCGAAGAAGCGGCGCACCTCCGAAGCCACCTGGTCGGCCAGCTTGGTGCGGCCGTCGTACATGGTGAGTACGACGGTCGACACCGACAGCTGCGGATTGAGGTGGGCCCGCACCATCTCGATGTTGTTCATCAACTGCGAGACGCCCTCGAGGGCGTAGTACTCGCACTGGATGGGAATCAGCACCTCCGGTGCGGCCACCAGAGCGTTCAGGGTGAGCAGTCCCAGTGACGGCGGGCAGTCGATGAAGACGTAGTCGAAGTCGGAGTCGTCGAGCGCGGCCAACGCGGTGCGCAGCCGGTTCTCCCGGGCGACCATGCTGACGAGTTCGATCTCGGCGCCGGCCAGATCGATGGTCGCCGGCACGCAGAACAACCGCTCGCTGTGCGGACTCTGGCGGATAGCGGCCTGGAGCGGGATCTCACCGAGGAGCACCTCGTAGGACGACGGTGTGCCGGAGTGGCGATCGGCGATCCCGAGCGCGGTGCTGGCATTGCCCTGCGGATCGAGGTCGATCACCAGAGTCTTCAATCCCTGGACCGCCAGCGCTGCCGCGAGGTTGACCGCCGTGGTCGTCTTCCCCACTCCGCCCTTCTGGTTGGCGACGGTGAAGACGCGGCGGTGGCGAGGCCGGGGCAGTTGGCCCGCGACGGTGTGCAACACCTGCATGGCGCGCTGCGCGGCTGCGCCGATCGGGGTCTCGTCGTCGTTGGGGGGGCTCCATGTTTCACGTGAAACATCGGCGCCCGCCGTCCCCGATTCAGGGTTGGGTGGGACAGTCATGATCCTCTTCTCTCCGAGGTTCGTGTGGTCCGTTTCCCGCCGGGTGCTCGCTCCCCGCGCACCGCGATCACCACGGTAACCGGAGGATCCGAATAGCTCTCTCCACATCTCACCACCCGCACATCGGTCGCGCCCAGCGACGCCATTCCACGCCGGCCTTCATCGACTTCCTCGTCGGCGCGCTCGCCCTTCATCGCCAACATCCGGCCACCCGGCCGCAGCAGCGGCAGGCTCCACCGGGTCAGTTTGTCCAGCGAGGCTACCGCGCGTGACACCACGACGTCGGCTCCCCCGACCCGGCTACGCACACCAGGCTCCTCGGCGCGGCCACGGACGATCTCGATCGGCAGCCCCAGCGCGGCGACCACCTCATCGAGGAACTCGACCCGGCGCAGCATCGGCTCGATCAGCGCAACCCGGACGTCCGGGCGCGCGATCGCGATCGGCAGTCCCGGCAATCCGGCGCCGCTGCCGATGTCGAGGACACGGGCAGCGGGCTCCACCAACTCGGCGACCGCCGCGCTGTTGAGGATGTGTCGCTCCCACAACCTGTCGACCTCACGCGGCCCGAGCAGCCCCCGCTCGACGCCGGGGCCGGCCAGAAGATCTGCGTAACGCTGGGCCAGGCCGACGCGGTCACCGAAGACGACCGCGGCAGCCGTCGGAGGTGGCGGCGCACTGCCATGTTTCACGTGAAACATCCTCCGGTCATCTCAGCACCCGGGTAACGAACTACACCGATGTAACTTCAGCCCTTCAGCACGACAACGCGGCGTGACGGCTCGACGCCCTCGCTCTCGCTGTGCACACCGTCCACCCCGGCGACGGCGTCGTGCACGATCTTGCGCTCGAACGGCGTCATCGGCGCGAGCTCTTCGCGTTCGCCGGTCTCCAGGACACGGCGGGCCACCTTGTCGCCCAGCGCGCTGAGCTCTTCGCGGCGGCGGCGGCGCCAGTTCGCGATGTCCAGCATCAGCCGGCTGCGCTCACCGGTCTTCTGGTGCACCGCCAGTCGGGTCAGCTCCTGCAGTGCGTCCAGGACCTCGCCTTTGCGCCCGACGAGCTTCGACAGATCGTCACCGCCGTCGATGCTCACGATCGCGCGGTTACCCTCCACATCGAGGTCGATGTCCCCGTCGAAGTCGAGCAGGTCGAGCAGTTCCTCCAAATAGTCGCCGGCGATCTCACCCTCGGCAACGAGGCGCTCTTCGAGGTCCTCCCCCTTGTCGGACGCTGTGTCGGACTCTTCTGTGTTCAAGCCCTCGTCCACGACCGCCTCGGTTTCGGTCACATCCGTGATCTCGGCATCCGCCATGTGTCTCTCCCTCTTTCGCCGGAGCGATCTCCGGTCAACGCTTACGTTTCTTGGGCCGCGCCCCTGGACGCGGTGTGCGGCTCGGCGGGCCGCCGTCGGCCGGTTTCTCCGGGCCGGTGTCGGGTTCGGCATCGCCGTCGCTGAGCGCCGCGTCGTCGTCGGGTCCCGCCGCACCATTCGTCGCGGCCGGCGCGCTCTTCTTGGGCTTGGTCGGCTTGACGCCCGGCGCCGGTGCGTTGGCCGCGCGGCGCGCCAGCGCCTCCTCCTTCTTGGCCTCTTCTTCCTTCTCGATCCGGCCGAACACGTAGTGCTGCTGGCCGAAGGTCCAGATGTTGTTGGACACCCAGTAGATGATGATCGCGATCGGCAGGAACGGACCACCCACCACGACACCGAGCGGGAAGACGTACAGCGCGAGCTTGTTCATCATCGCGGTCTGCGGGTTGGCCGCGGCTTCCGGGCTCTGGCGCGCGACCGATGCCCGGCTGTTGAAGTAGGTGGCGATACCGGCGGCGATCATCAGCGGGATGCCGACCGCGATCACCGCGGCGCGGTTGAATTCGGTGAAGGCCTCCAGGCCGTGCTGCTGGATCATCGTCGCGCCGAGTGGGGCACCGAACAGGTTGGCGTCAAGGAAGTGGCTGACGTCGGTCGCACTGAAGACATAGTTGGGCAGGCTGCGGTTCTCCTCGACCGACAGCCCGAGCCGGCCGATTCCGGTCTGGGTGCGGTTGAAGGACATCAGCACGTGATAGAGACCGAGGAACACCGGGATCTGCGCGAGCATCGGCAGACAGCCGAGGATCGGGTTGAATCCGTGTTCGCGCTGCAGCTTCTGCATCTCCAGCGCCATCCGCTGGCGGTCCTTGCCGTACTTCTTCTGCAGCGCCTTGATCTGAGGTTGCAGTTCCTGCATCTGCCGGGTGGTGCGGATCTGGCGGACGAACGGCTTGTAGAGCAGCGCGCGCAGGGTGAACACCAAGAACATCACCGACAGCGCCCACGCGAAGAAGTTGGTGGGCCCCAGGATGAATGCGAACAGCTTGTACCAGAGCCACATAATGCCCGAGACCGGGTAATAGATGACGTCCAGGCTGAACCAGTTAAACATGCATGCTCCTGCTGTCGTTTTCGACATCGGTCCCGGGGGCCTGCGGGCACCGCTCGGGTATTGGGTCCCATCCTCCCCGATGCCACGGACCGCACTTCCCCAGCCGGATCAGGGTCAGCCAACTCCCCCGAATCAAGCCGTACTCGGTCAGTGCATCCACCGCGTACTGACTGCATGTCGGGGTGAACCGACACGTGGGCAACCGAAGCGGCGAGATGGTGTGGCGGTAGAGCTCGATGAGGAAGATCAGGCCGCGAACCGGAAGGTGGGTCACCGCGTCCTCGCCATCAGATCGTGACTGCGGCGAAGACCGGCACGGAGCTGGTGTTCAAGACGGGCGGACACCGCGTCCTTGCTGCTGGGCAGCGCCCGGATCACCACCCGTTCGTCGGGGGTCAGCTCCGGCAACACCGACCGCGCGACGTGGCGCAACCGGCGGGAGACCTGGTGGCGCTGGACCGCGTTGCCGACGGATTTCGCGACGACCAAACCGATGCGTGGTCCGCCGTCGGCGTTGTCACGCCGTGCATGCACGACGATGTCCGGCTGCGCCGCTCGCACCCCGTGCTTGATGGTGGCGCCGAACTCCGCAGACCGTGTCATCCGGAACTGAGCCGGGAGCACGCCGCGTGATCTCGTGGATCAGGCAGTCAGAGAACGACGCCCCTTGCGGCGCCGGCCCGTCACGATGGCGCGCCCGGCACGGGTGCGCATGCGCAGACGGAAGCCATGAACCCGCGCCCGGCGCCGGTTGTTCGGCTGAAAGGTCCGCTTGCCCTTGGCCACGGCTGTATCTCCTCGTCGTATGGCAGTCGCTGCCCGGTATATCCGCTTGCGCGTGTACCCGGACGAACGCCACTGCTCGTTGTAAGCTCTGGTCTCGCTCGTAACCGGCGCGGTCCCGAAACCCGGTCGCAGCCGTATCGCCAACGTTCGGGCGACTGTTCGAGGGTACTGACGTCACTTCGCCTGGTCAAACCGCCTTGTCGTGCCGTCCGTCACCGCGAGATCCCGGCGGCGCCCAGCACGATCAGGGCACGGGGGTCACAGCTGTCACCGACGGCCTGGATGCCGTTATGCCAACGTGATCGGAATGTTGCAGAACGGTTGGCACCCGCCGCGAAAACTGTTAGCTTCTGCCAAGCCGCTTCAGCACGAGGCGGCACGCAATCGGGAATCGGGGGCACAGGCCGGCGGACAGTCCAACCAGTTGCTCGGATTAACTGCCGACCCGCGACCCTGCGCCGATATGCTGCGAGACGAGGACGACTGTCCTGTCCACACCTGTGGATAACTATGTGGACAGATTCGTCGTCGTCTCATTTGCTTTTATGTGCCGGATGACAATTACCGATCGGACCAGGGGGATCTGTCGTTGACCGAAGATCCCGGTTCAGCATTCGCCACCGTGTGGAGCTCGGTGGTCGCCGAGCTCAACGGCGACGGAACCGCGGACTCCCGCCCGAACGGAACTGCCGGTGACGCGCCGCTCACTCCGCAACAGCGCGCCTGGCTCAAACTGGTCCAGCCGCTGACGATCGCCGAAGGCTTCGCGCTGTTGTCCGTGCCGAGCAGCTTCGTCCAGAACGAGATCGAACGGCATCTGCGGACGCAGATCGTCGACGCCCTCAGCCGGCGACTCGGCCAACGAGTCGAACTCGGTGTCCGCATCGCCCCACCGGATCTGCAGGAGGACGAGGACACTGCGGTACCCGATCCGCCGGCAGTCGATTTGGAGCTCGACGAAGTCGACGAAGATCGGGAGGCGCTGGCCAGTGCCCACGAGACCTGGCCGAGTTACTTTATCGAGCGGCCGCGGAGTAACCCGTCCGCCGAAGCACCCGGCATCAGCCTCAACCGGCGCTACACCTTCGACACCTTCGTCATCGGTGCCTCCAACCGGTTCGCCCACGCCGCCGCGCTGGCGATCGCCGAAGCCCCGGCCCGCGCCTACAACCCGTTGTTCATCTGGGGTGAGTCCGGGCTGGGCAAGACCCATCTGTTGCACGCCGCAGGCAACTATGCGCAACGACTCTTTCCCGGGATGCGAGTGAAGTACGTCTCGACCGAAGAGTTCACCAACGACTTCATCAACTCGCTGCGCGACGACCGCAAGGTGGCCTTCAAGCGCAGTTACCGCGATATCGACGTGCTGCTGGTCGACGACATTCAGTTCATCGAGGGCAAGGAAGGTATCCAGGAGGAGTTCTTCCACACCTTCAACACCCTGCACAATGCGAACAAGCAGATCGTCATCTCCTCAGATCGCCCGCCCAAGCAGCTGGCCACCCTCGAGGACCGCTTGCGGACCCGGTTCGAATGGGGCCTGATCACCGACGTTCAGCCACCCGAGTTGGAGACCCGGATTGCGATTCTGCGCAAGAAGGCGCAGATGGAGCGGCTCGACGTTCCAGACGACGTGCTGGAGCTGATCGCCAGCAGTATCGAGCGCAACATCCGCGAGCTCGAAGGTGCCCTCATCCGGGTCACTGCGTTCGCCTCGCTGAACAAGACGCCGATCGACAAGGCGTTGGCCGAGATCGTGTTGCGGGATCTGATCGCCGACGCCGGCACCATGCAGATCAGCACGGCGGCGATCATGGCGGCCACCGCCGAGTACTTCGACACCACCGTCGAGGAACTGCGGGGCCCCGGTAAGACCAGGGCGCTGGCCCAGTCCCGGCAGATCGCGATGTATCTGTGCCGAGAACTCACCGATCTGTCCCTGCCCAAGATCGGGCAGGCCTTCGGCCGCGACCACACCACGGTCATGTACGCCGAGAAAAAGATTCGCGGTGAAATGGCCCACCGGCGTGAGGTCTTCGATCACGTCAAGGAACTCACCACGCGGATCCGCCAGCGCTCCAAGCGCTGAAATCACCCTTCTTCTGTTCTCTTGCGTGTCTTCGGCGCAAAAAACTTTGGTCACTGTCGTACCAGTCGTCACACCGCGGGCTTGTGCACACCGCTGGGGACAACACTGGTGTTGTGCGCCGAAGTACGGCAACAACGATGAACAACCGCGGGCTGTACACACCGCTTCGGTGATCGGCGGCCAACCATGCACAACTCATCCACATGCCCGCACCGCATCGGAGCAGGCGATCGACCGTCCCGTCCACAGCTTGCACAGGCCCTATTACTGTTGCCCTTATCTCTCTTCCGTTTTCTTCTTTGAAGACAGCGTTGGGGAGTACCCGGTTCACAGAGCGTCGCGGGCCGTTCGGCAGGGCTCTTGTCACCCGGATCGATTAGCTTTCAAGATGGCGCCCGACGCTCTACGGTTGTTGTTCTGACTGCCGTTCGGCGGCTGTCGCTCACAGACCACGCTCGCCCGTGCCGATGGCATGTGGCGGACGCCGGTCGGGGTTGTTCGGGTGATGAAGGGACAGGGTGCACGTGGCCACTACGACGGTTGGCTCCGACTTGAAGTTCCGCCTGGTGCGGGAAGACTTCGCCGATGCGGTGGCCTGGGTTGCCCGTAACCTGCCGAGTCGCCCGACCGTGCCAGTGCTGGCAGGCGTGTTGCTCACCGGCACCGATGAGGGTCTGACCATTTCCGGATTCGACTACGAAGTGTCGGCCGAAGTCCGGGTTCCCGCCGAAATCGCTTCTCCGGGAAGCGCTTTGGTTTCCGGCCGGTTGCTGTCCGACATCACCCGGGCGCTGCCGGCCAAGCCCGTCGACGTCACCGTCGAAGGCACCAGGGTGTCGTTGACGTGCGGAAGCGCCCGATTCTCGCTGCCGACGATGGCGGTGGAGGATTATCCCGCGCTTCCCGAGCTGCCGGACGAAACCGGTGTGATCTCGGCTGATCTGTTCGCCGAGGCGATCGGTCAGGTGGCCGTCGCGGCCGGGCGCGACGACACGCTGCCCATGCTGACCGGTATCCGGGTGGAAATTTCCGGTGAGACAGTGGTTTTGGCCGCCACCGACCGATTCCGGCTGGCGGTGCGCGAACTGACCTGGTCGACCTCGTCGCCGAGCCTGGAAGCCGCCGTGCTGGTGCCGGCCAAGACCTTGGCCGAGGCCGCCAAAGCCGGCACCTCGGGTGCCGAGGTCCACCTGGCCCTGGGTGCGGGGTCCTCGGTGGGCAAGGAAGGACTGCTCGGTATCCGCAGCGGCGGCAAGCGCAGCACCACTCGGTTGCTCGACGCGGAGTTCCCCAAGTTCCGCCAGCTGCTGCCTGCCGAGCACACCGCGGTGGCGACCATCGGGGTGGCCGAGCTCAGCGACGCGATCAAGCGCGTCGCCCTGGTGGCCGACCGCGGCGCGCAGGTGCGGATGGAATTCGGCGACGGCGTGCTGCACTTGTCGGCCGGCGCCGACGACGTGGGCCGCGCCGAGGAAGACCTGCCGGTCGAATTCGCCGGGGAGCCGCTGACGATCGCGTTCAATCCCACCTATCTGACCGACGGTCTGGGTTCGCTGCATTCCGACCGGGTGACCTTCGGTTTCACCACCCCCAGCCGGCCTGCGGTGTTGCGCCCGGCGAACGGTGATGAACAGGTGGACGGCACCGGGCCGTTCCCCGCCGTTCAGACCGACTACGTATACCTGTTGATGCCGGTCCGGCTTCCCGGTTGAACCGGACCCTGACCTAGAGAGGCACACATGCAATTGGGTTTGGTCGGTCTCGGCAAAATGGGCTTCAACATGCGCCAGCGACTGCGCGAAGGTGGCCACGAGGTCATCGGGTACGACCCCCGACCCGAGGTGACGGATGTGCCGAGCCTGGCCGGGTTGGCCGAGGCGCTGACCGCTCCGCGGGTGGTGTGGGTCATGGTGCCGTCCGGTCCGATCACCGATGACACGATCAGCTCGCTGGCCGAGGTACTCAGCCCAGGCGACCTGGTGATCGACGGCGGCAACTCCAAGTACACCGAGGACGGACCGCACGCGGAACTGCTTGGGAAAAAAGGCATTTCGTTCGTCGATGCGGGTGTTTCCGGCGGTATCTGGGGCTTGGCCGAGGGCTACGGCCTGATGGTCGGCGGCAGCGACGAGGATGTCGCGCGGGTGATGCCGATTTTCGACACCCTGCGCCCGCCCGGCGACCTCGCCGACGGTTTCGTGCACGCGGGTCCGGTGGGTGCGGGTCATTACGCCAAGATGGTGCACAACGGTATCGAGTACGGGCTGATGATGGCGTATGCCGAAGGGTACGAACTGCTGGCAGCCGAGCCGTTGATCAAGGACACCCAGGCCGTCATCCAGGCCTGGACCAACGGCACAGTGGTGCGGTCGTGGTTGCAGCAGCTGCTGGCCAAGGCCCTGGCGGAAGATCCGGCGTTCGACGCGATCTCGGGCTACACCGAGGATTCCGGCGAAGGCCGCTGGACCGTGGAAGAGGCCATTCGCCACCGGGTACCCATGCCGGTGATCGCGGCGTCGCTGTTCGCGAGATTTGCGTCGCGGCAAGAAGATTCGCCGACGATGAAGGCGGTGTCGGCGCTGCGCAACCAGTTCGGCGGCCACGCGGTCAAGCGGGTCTCGGTGTCGGGATAGCGAGGCCCGATGTACGTCCGGCACCTGGCGCTACGCGACTTTCGGTCGTGGCAACACGTCGAACTCGAGTTGGCACCGGGCCGGACGGTCTTTGTCGGTCCCAACGGCTTCGGCAAAACGAATCTTGTTGAGGCACTGTGGTATTGCGCCACTCTCGGGTCACACCGGGTGGCCACCGACGCACCGTTGATCCGGGCCGGGGCCGAGCGGGCGGTGGTGTCCACGATCGTGGTGAACGAGGGCCGAGAACTCGCGGTGGACATCGAGATCGCGGCGGGTCGGGCGAACAAGGCTCGACTGAACCGTTCACCGGTGCGCAGCACCCGCGAGGTGCTCGGGGCGGTGCGCGCGGTGTTGTTCGCCCCGGAGGATCTGGCGCTGGTCCGCGGCGATCCCGGCGAGCGCCGGCGCTATCTCGACGAGCTGGCCTCGGTACGCAGGCCCCGGGTCGCGGCGATCCGTGCCGACTACGAGAAGGTTCTCAAGCAACGCACCGCGCTGCTGAAATCCGCTGCGGGAGCCCGCTTTCGGGGTGATTCCGGGGTCTTGGAGACGCTGGACGTATGGGACGGGCACCTGGCTGCGCACGGCGCTGAACTGATGGCGGCCCGCATCGAGCTGGTGAACCTGTTGGCTCCGGAGGTCGAGAAGGCCTACCAGCTGCTGGCGCCGGCCTCGCGACCCGCAGCCATCAGCTACCGCAGCAGTGTGGAATCCGCGGAGACTCAAGACGTGCAGTCTTTGGAGGCCGCGTTGTTGGCCGGGCTGGCGGCCCGGCGTGGAGCTGAGCTGGAACGCGGGGTGTGTCTGGTCGGTCCGCACCGCGACGACCTGGAGCTGCGGCTCGGGGACCAGCCGGCCAAGGGGTTCGCCAGCCATGGTGAATCCTGGTCCATGGCACTGGCATTGCGGCTCGCGTCCTATGAGTTGCTGCGCACCGAGGGCAGCGAACCGGTGTTGATCCTCGACGATGTGTTCGCCGAACTCGACAACGCCCGGCGTCGGGCGCTGGCCGGGGTGGCCGCCGACGCCGAGCAGGTACTGATCACCGCCGCCGTGGGTGAGGACATCCCGACCGACTGGGATGCCACCCGGATCGGGGTGGTGCTGCGCGACGATGACGGTGGCCGGATGTCGGAGGTGAGTGGATGACGGAGCCCGACGACGACGACGCCGGCGAGCGCACCGGCCCACCGGATCATCTCGCCGGGCTGGCCGGGATGGATCTGGTGCGCCGAGCGCTGGAAGAAGCCCGTGGCGCCGCGCGCAGTCAGGGTAAGGAGGTCGGCCGCGGCCGGCGCTCCCCCGGGACCCGCCGGGCGGTGAACCGAGGTGGGCGGCGCAGCTGGTCGGGACCCGGACCGGATCGCCGCGATCCGCAGCCGCTGGGATCGGTGGCCAACGAACTCGCCAAGTCGCGCGGCTGGACGCCGAAGGTCGCCGAGGGCGCGGTGTTTGCGCAGTGGGCCACGGTGGTCGGCGAGCAGATCGCAGAGCATGCCGAGCCGACCGCCCTGCGCGACGGAGTGCTCAGCGTCACCGCCGAATCGACCGCCTGGGCCACCCAGCTGCGAATGGTCCAGTCGCAGCTGCTGGCCAAGATCGCCGCCGCCGTGGGTGACGGCGTGGTCACGTCGCTGAAGATCACCGGGCCGGTCGCGCCGTCCTGGCGCAAGGGCCCGCTGCACATCTCCGGACGTGGCCCGCGCGACACCTATGGCTGAGGTGCGCGATCACAGTCGGCTGACAGCCACGACACGGTCGTCGACTGCCGTGTCAAGCGTCAAGACGTATGCCGATCCGAGAAATTCCGTGCACGGCGCAACTAGGTGTGTAGAAACGCCGCCGCAGACTCAGTCCGAAGTGCGCTAACCGGTAGACTTACTCAAGACCTGCGCACGGTCGGTGAATCGTGCGCCTGCGAACCCCAAGGAGAGCGTTCCGCTAGTGGCTGCCAACGAACAGTACGGTGCCGACTCGATCAAAGTCCTCGAAGGCCTTGAGGCGGTCCGCAAACGTCCGGGCATGTATATCGGCTCGACCGGAGAACGAGGACTGCACCACCTCGTCTGGGAGGTCGTCGACAACTCGGTGGACGAGGCGATGGCCGGCTTCGCCACCAAGGTGTCGGTGCGAATCCTCGAGGACGGCGGTGTCGAGGTCACCGATGACGGCCGCGGTATCCCGGTGGCAATGCACGCCACCGGGATCCCCACGATCGATGTCGTCATGACGGTTCTGCACGCCGGCGGCAAGTTCGAAGAGGGCGCCTACCAGGTCTCCGGCGGTCTGCACGGCGTGGGCGTCTCGGTGGTGAACGCGCTGTCGGTCCGGTTGGAGGCCGACGTCCGCACCGCAGGCTACGAGTGGTTCCAGACCTATGACCGGTCGGTGCCCGGCACCCTGCGTCAGGGCGAGAAGACCCGCGAGACCGGTACCACGATCCGGTTCTGGGCCGATCCGGACATCTTCGAGACCACCACGTATGACTTCGAGACGATCGCCCGGCGCCTGCAGGAGATGGCGTTCCTCAACAAGGGTCTGACCATCGAGCTCACCGACGAGCGGGTGACCCCCGAGCAGGTGGTCGACGAGGTTGTCAGCGACACCGCGGAGGCCCCGAAATCGGCGGAGGAGAAGGCCGCCGAAGCAGCTGGGCAGCACCACAAGGTCAAGCACCGGGTGTTCCACTATCCCGGCGGTCTGGTCGATTTCGTCAAGCACATCAACCGCACCAAGAACGCGATCCAGCCCAGCGTGATCGACTTCGACGGCAAGGGCGAGGGCCACGAGGTCGAGATCGCGATGCAGTGGAACGCCGGCTATTCGGAGTCGGTGCACACCTTCGCCAACACCATCAACACCCACGAGGGCGGCACCCACGAGGAAGGGTTCCGCGCCGCGCTGACCACGGTGGTGAACAAGTACGCCAAGGACAAGAAGCTGCTCAAGGAAAAGGATGCGAACCTCACCGGTGACGACATCCGCGAGGGCCTCGCGGCGGTGATCTCGGTGAAGGTCTCGCAGCCGCAGTTCGAGGGCCAGACCAAGACCAAGCTCGGCAACACCGAGGTGAAGTCCTTCGTGCAGAAGATCTGCAACGAGCAGCTGACGCACTGGTTCGAGGCCAACCCGACCGAGGCCAAGACCGTGGTGAACAAGGCGGTGTCCTCGGCGCAGGCGCGCATCGCCGCGCGCAAAGCCCGGGAACTGGTGCGCCGCAAGAGCGCAACCGATATCGGCGGCCTGCCCGGCAAGCTCGCCGACTGCCGCTCTACCGATCCGAGCAAGTCCGAACTGTATGTGGTGGAGGGTGATTCGGCCGGCGGCTCGGCCAAGAGCGGCCGGGATTCGATGTTCCAGGCGATCCTGCCGCTGCGCGGCAAGATCATCAACGTGGAGAAGGCGCGCATCGATCGCGTGCTGAAGAACACCGAAGTCCAGGCCATCATCACCGCGCTGGGCACCGGCATCCACGACGAGTTCGACATCTCCAAGCTGCGCTATCACAAGATCGTGTTGATGGCCGACGCCGACGTTGACGGACAACATATTTCGACGCTGCTGCTGACGCTGCTGTTCCGGTTCATGAAGCCGCTGGTGGAGAACGGCCACATCTTCCTGGCCCAGCCCCCGCTGTACAAGCTGAAGTGGCAGCGCAGCGAGCCCGAATTCGCCTATTCCGACCGGGAACGCGACGGTCTGCTGGAGGCCGGCAAGGCGGCCGGCAAGAAGATCAACGTCGACGACGGCATCCAGCGCTACAAGGGTCTGGGCGAGATGGACGCCAAGGAGCTGTGGGAAACCACCATGGATCCCTCCGTGCGGGTACTGCGGCAGGTCACCCTCGACGACGCCGCCGCGGCCGACGAGCTGTTCTCCATCCTGATGGGCGAAGACGTCGAGGCGCGTCGCAGCTTCATCACCCGTAACGCCAAAGACGTTCGCTTCCTGGATGTTTAGCCCCGCCTGGGGATTCGAAGAGGAATCACATGACTGACACCACCCTGCCCCCCGGCGACGAGGCGGGCGACCGCATCGAGCCGGTCGACATCCAGCAGGAGATGCAGCGCAGCTACATCGACTACGCGATGAGCGTCATCGTGGGCCGCGCGCTGCCCGAGGTCCGAGATGGCCTCAAGCCGGTGCACCGCCGCGTGCTCTACGCAATGTTCGACTCCGGGTTCCGGCCGGACCGCGGCCACGCGAAGTCGGCGCGCTCCGTCGCCGAGACGATGGGTAACTATCACCCGCACGGTGATTCGTCGATCTACGACACCTTGGTGCGGATGGCGCAGCCGTGGTCGTTGCGGTACCCGCTCGTCGACGGTCAGGGCAACTTCGGATCGCCGGGTAACGACCCCGCGGCCGCGATGCGCTACACCGAGGCCAGGCTGACGCCGTTGGCCATGGAGATGTTGCGTGAAATCGACGAGGAGACAGTCGATTTCATTCCGAACTATGACGGCCGTGTGCAGGAGCCGACCGTTCTGCCCAGCCGGTTCCCGAACCTGCTGGCCAACGGTTCGGGCGGTATCGCCGTCGGTATGGCCACCAACATTCCGCCGCACAACCTGCGCGAGTTGGCCGAGGCCGTCTACTGGTGCCTGGAGAACCACGAGGCCGACGAAGAGGCGACGCTGGCCGCCGTCTGCGAACGGGTCAAGGGACCGGACTTCCCGACCTCCGGTCTGATCGTCGGATCCCAAGGCATCCATGACGCGTACACCACGGGCCGCGGCTCGATCCGGATGCGTGGTGTCGTGGAGATCGAGGAGGACTCGCGCGGTCGCACGTCGATCGTGATCACCGAGTTGCCGTATCAGGTCAACCACGACAACTTCATCACCTCGATCGCCGAGCAGGTCCGCGACGGCAAGCTCGCCGGTATCTCGAATATCGAAGACCAGTCCAGTGATCGGGTCGGCCTGCGCATCGTCGTGGAGATCAAGCGCGACGCCGTGGCCAAGGTGGTGCTGAACAACCTCTACAAGCACACCCAGCTGCAGACCAGCTTCGGCGCGAACATGCTGTCGATCGTCGACGGCGTACCCAGGACGCTGCGCCTGGACCAGATGATCCGCTACTACGTCGCCCACCAGCTCGACGTGATCGTCCGGCGCACCCGGTATCGGCTGCGCAAGGCCAACGAGCGGGCCCATATCCTGCGCGGTCTGGTCAAGGCGCTCGACGCTCTCGATGAGGTCATCGCGTTGATCCGGGCGTCGGAAAGTGCCGACGTGGCCCGGGTGGGCCTGATGGAGCTGCTCGACGTCGACGAGATCCAGGCCCAGGCCATCCTCGACATGCAGTTGCGCCGCCTGGCCGCCCTCGAGCGCCAGCGCATCGTCGACGACCTCGCCAAGATCGAGGCCGAGATCGCGGACCTGGAAGACATCCTGGCCAAGCCAGAACGGCAGCGCGCGATCGTCCGCGACGAGCTCAAGGAGATCGCCGACAAGCACGGCGACGACCGGCGCACCCGGATCGTCGCCTCCGATGGCGACGTGTCGGACGAGGACCTGATCGCCCGCGAGGACGTGGTGGTCACCATCACAGAGACCGGATACGCCAAGCGGACAAAAACCGACCTGTACCGCAGCCAGAAGCGTGGCGGCAAGGGCGTGCAGGGCGCAGGCCTCAAACAGGACGACATCGTGCGGCACTTCTTCGTGTCCTCGACGCATGACTGGATCCTGTTCTTCACCACCCAGGGCCGGGTGTACCGGGCCAAGGCCTACGAACTGCCGGAGGCGTCGCGCACCGCGCGCGGTCAGCACGTGGCCAACCTGCTGGCGTTCCAGCCCGAGGAACGCATCGCCCAGGTCATCCAGATCAAGAGCTACGACGACGCGCCCTACCTGGTGCTGGCCACCCGCAACGGGCTGGTGAAGAAGACGAAGCTGACCGACTTCGACTCCAACCGGTCGGGCGGGATCGTGGCGATCAACCTGCGCGACGGCGACGAGTTGGTCGGTGCGGTGCTGTGCTCGGCGGAGGAGGACCTGCTGCTGGTCAGCGCCAACGGCCAGTCGATCCGGTTCTCGGCCACCGATGAGGCACTGCGGCCGATGGGCCGCGCCACCTCGGGTGTGCAGGGCATGCGGTTCAACGCCGACGACCAGCTGCTGTCGCTCAACGTCGTGCGGGAGGGAACGTATCTGCTGGTGGCAACGGCGGGTGGTTATGCCAAGCGCACCGCGATCGAGGAGTACACCCCGCAGGGCCGCGGCGGTAAAGGCATCCTGACCATTCAATACGACCGTCGCCGTGGCAGTCTGGTGGGCGCGTTGGTGGTCGACGAAGACAGCGAGTTGTATGCCATCACCTCGGGCGGCGGCGTCATCCGCACCGCGGCACGTCAGGTCCGCAAGGCCGGGCGCCAGACCAAGGGCGTTCGCTTGATGAACCTGGGAGAGGGCGACACACTGTTAGCCATTGCCCGCAATGCCGAGGAACAGGACAGCACGGACGCGACGGACGTTGTGGACGAGGTGGCCGACGTGGAGCAGGAAGCCGACGAGTCGTAGCGGCTGGGCCGGACAGGTAAGCGGACAGGTAAGGAGTGGCGGTGAGCGCACCGAACGAGCCGGGCCAACCCGGACCGGGTGCCAACGGTGGATCCGGCGAGGTGCCGCCGTGGCAGCGCGGTGCGACGCGGGCCCGGCAAGGCGGGGCCCCGCAGCGGCCGGCCGCCGAGGGTCAGCCCCGGCCGGCGGGCCAGCAGGGGGGCCCGAGCATCGAGGCCCGGGTGAACCGGTTCATCACGGGCTCGGCGGCGCCCGACATGTCGAGCGTGGGCGGGCCGCCGTCGCCGCGGCCCGAGAGCGAGGCTCCGGCGAACCGCCCCGAGCCGCGGCCCGAAGCCCGGCCGGAGCCGCGTCCCGAGCCCCGGCCCGAGGCGCGCGCCGAGCGCACTGAGGTCGCCCGCCCGGAGGCCTACAGCAGCGAGCTGCCGGACCTGTCCGGGTCGACTCCGCCCAAGCCCGTCGCCCAGCAGCGCAAGCCCGCCCCCGAGTCGTCGTCGCGCCCAGCCGGGGCGGCCGCGCGGGTTCAGGTGGCCGCCGGCCGGTCCCGCGGTCCGGTGCGGGCCAGCATGCAGATCCGGCACGTCGATCCGTGGAGCGTTCTGAAGGTGTCGCTGCTGCTGTCGGTGGCGCTGTTCTTCGTCTGGATGATCGCCGTGGCGTTCTTGTACCTGGTGCTCGGCGGCATGGGTGTGTGGAGCAAGCTCAACAGCAATGTGGGCGACCTGCTGACCGCCACCAGCGGCGGCGGGGGTGAACTGGTCTCCAGCGGAACGATCTTCGGCGGTGCCGCCCTGATCGGTCTGGTGAACATCGTGCTGCTGACGGCGATGGCCACCGTCGGCGCGTTCATCTACAACCTGTCCACCGACATCGTCGGTGGTGTGGAGGTCACGCTGGCCGACCGGGATTAGCCCCGGTTCACCGGTTTGGGTGCAGTGCCGGTGGTGGGGTAATCTCGTCGCTCGGTCGTATGTGAAATACGGGCCTATAGCTCAGGCGGTTAGAGCGCTTCGCTGATAACGAAGAGGTCGGAGGTTCGAGTCCTCCTAGGCCCACGATGTCCTGGTCGACGGGAAGGGCGCGCGTGCGGATTGCATTGCTGCTGGCGGTGGCTACCGCGGCCGCGGCGATGATCCGAGTCCGCCGCGGTGAAATCTGGCACACTCTCGACGACTGAGACCTCGCTGAGGGGCCTTAGCTCAGTTGGTAGAGCGCTGCCTTTGCAAGGCAGATGTCAGGAGTTCGAATCTTATCTGTAGGAGAGTGAGTTGGAAGTGCGGATGACCAGCGATGATACCGTCGCGGTCATGTCCGTGACGGGGCCATAG
>NZ_BEWG01000111.1 GCF_002723835.1 Mycobacterium sp. shizuoka-1
ATCTCGTACTTGGCGCCGACGTCGATGCCGCGGGTGGGCTCGTCGAGGATCAGCACATCCGGGTCGGCGAAGATCCACTTGCTCAGGACGACCTTCTGCTGATTGCCGCCGGACAGATTGCCGGTGGTTGCGCGCACCGACGAGGTCTTGATGCGCATGTCCTTGCGGAAACGTTCGGCCACCACGGTCTCTTCGTGTTCGTTGATCACCGACGCCCGGCTCACCTTGTGCAGCGAGGCCATCGTCACGCTGCGGGCGATGTCGTCCATCAGGTTGAGCCCGAAGTGCTTGCGATCCTCGGTGGCGTACGCGATCTTGTGGCTGATGGCCTCCGGCACCGTGCGCGTGCGAATCTTCTTGCCGTCCTTGACGACAGTACCGCCGGCTTTGCGCCCGTAGCTGTGGCCGAAGACGCTCATGGCGAGCTCGGTGCGACCGGCCCCCATCAGCCCGGCCAGACCGACGACCTCGCCGCGCCGCACGTTGATCGAGACCCCGTCGACGACCTTGCGTTGCTGGTCGAGCGGATGGAAAACCGTCCAGTCCTCGATCGCGAAGGTGATCTCGCCGATGGTGTGCTCGGTGCGCTCCGGGAAGCGGTCGACCATGTCGCGGCCGACCATCCCCCGAATGATGTGTTCCTCGGTGAGCTCACCGTCGACCGGCCGGGTCTCGATGGTGCGGCCGTCGCGCAGGATCGTGACGGTGTCGGCGACCCGCATCACCTCGTTGAGCTTGTGCGAGATGATGATGCACGTCAGTCCCTGGCCGCGCAGGCCGGTGATCAGGTCGAGCAGGTGCCGACTGTCCTCGTCGTTGAGTGCCGCAGTGGGCTCGTCGAGGATGAGCAGCTTCACTTTCTTGGACAGCGCCTTGGCGATCTCGACCAGCTGTTGCTTGCCGACCCCGATGTCGGAGATTCGGGTGCGCGGGCTTTCGCGCAGCCCGACGCGATCGAGCAGTTGTTGCGCCTGCTGCATGGTCTCGTGCCAGCTGATCACCCCCGCCGAGGCGTGCTCGTTGCCCAGGAAGATGTTCTCGGCGATGGACAGCACCGGCACCAGTGCCAGCTCCTGGTGGATGATGCCGATGCCGCGTCGCTCGCTGGACCGGATGTCCTTGAAGTCGCCGGGCTGGCCGTCGAAAACGATCTCGCCCGTGTAGCTGCCGTGCGGATAGATCCCGCTGAGCACCTTCATCAGAGTCGACTTGCCCGCGCCGTTCTCTCCGCAGATAGCGTGGATCTCGCCGTGGCGCACGGTCAGGTTCACCTCGGACAGGGCGGTGACCCCGGCGAATTTCTTGGTGATTCCCCGCATTTCGAGCAGTGGCGGTGTCAGCAGGTCACCCGTCACGTGAGTTGTCCCGGCTTGTAGTAACCGGAGTCGATCAGCACCTTCTGGTAGTTGGTGGCATCCACGCTGACGGGCTGGAGCAGGAACGCCGGGACCACCTTCACGCCGTTGTCGTATGTCGTGGTGTCGTTGACCTCCGGCTTGCCTCCGGTGAGCAGCGAATCAGCCATCTGCACAGCTGCTTTGGCCAGCTCGCGGGTGTCTTTGAACACCGTCTCGGTCTGCTCGCCGGCGATGATCGACTTCACCGACGCCAGCTCGGCGTCTTGACCGGTGACGATCGGCAGTGGATTGGTCGGTGTGCCGTAGCCGGAGCTCTTCAATGCCGAGATGATGCCCAGCGAGATGCCGTCGTAGGGCGACAGCACCGCATCCACCCGACCGGTGGTGTAGGCCCTGCTGAGCAGGTTGTCCATCCGTGACTGCGCCAGCCCGCCGTCCCACCGCAGGGTTGCCACCTGGTCGAAGGAGGTCTGTCCGCTCTTGACGACGAGCTTGCCGCTGTCGAGGTAGGGCTTGAGCACGCTCATCGCGCCGTTGAAGAAGAAGGTCGCGTTGTTGTCGTCGGGCGACCCGGCGAACAGTTCGATGTTGAAGGGGCCCTTGCCATCTGCCAGTCCGAGCCGGTCGACGATGTAGGTGGCCTGCAGGACGCCGACCTTGAAGTTGTCGAACGTCGCGTAGTAGTCGACGTTCTGGGTCCCGCGGATCAACCGGTCGTAGCTGACCACCGGGATCTTCGCGTCGGCGGCGCGCTGCAGCGTGTTGGTCAGCGACGAGCTGTCGATCGGCGCGATCACCAGCACCTTGACGCCCTTGGTGATCATGTTCTCGATCTGCGACACCTGGTTCTGCACGACGTCGTCGCCGTACTGCAGGTCGGGGGTGTAGCCGAGTGCTTTGAACTGCTCGGCCATGTTGTTGCCGTCGGCGACCCAGCGCTCGGAGGACTTCGTCGGCATCGAGATGCCTACGGTCCCGGTCCGTTCGCCACCGCTTGCGCCGGTGTCGGTTGTCGTGGGACGGCCGCAGCCGGCGCTGGTGAGCGCGGCCGCCAGGGCGAGTGCGCCCGCTATCCGAACAAAGCCCATGCGCATGAAGACCCTCCGTCTTGGTCGACCTCGTACCGCGGTCACGCAGACCGGACGAGCAATGATGTGAGCGCTAACATTCACGATCTTGTGACGGGGCTCACGGCTTTGTCAAGACCGCGGCTGCAATCGATGTGAGCGCTAACAAACGGTTGACAGGGTCAGAATGTGAGCGTTAACATCCGACGGTGTAACGCCGGTCACATCGTCTGCGGCATCCGCCGTGGCCGGTCGGATTCCCTGCGGCACAGGCCGATCCGGACATCCGGGACATCGAAGGAGTTGTCGTGAAAAGGATTCTCACCGCGGTGCTCGGCATCGCGACGATTGGTGTGCTGGCTGCGTGCGGCAGCGGGCCTGCGCCGGGTGGTGAGTCCGGTAGCCGGACCGCGGGCGGCGCCATCACCATGGGCTTCTCCCAGGTGGGTGCCGAGAGCGGCTGGCGCACCGCCAACACCACCTCGATCCAGGACGCCGCCAAGGCAGCCGGAGTCAACCTGAAGTTCTCCGACGCCAACGGCGTGCAGGAGAACCAGATCTCCGCCATCCGCTCGTTCGTGCAGCAGCGGGTCGACGTCATCGCCTTCAGCCCGGTGGTGCGCACCGGCTGGGACGCGGTGCTGCTGGAAGCCAAGAACGCCGGTATCCCGGTCATCCTCACCGACCGTGCCGTCGACACCCAGGAAAAGGATGTCTACAAGACATTCCTGGGGGCCGACTTCGTCCAAGAGGGCAAGTGGGCCGGCGAGTGGGTGGTCAAGCAGTACGCGGGAACCCCGGGCCCGGTCAACATCGTCCAACTCGAGGGCACCACCGGCTCCGATCCGGCGCTGGAACGCAGCTCCGGGTTCGCCGACGCCATCGCCGCAAACCCCGGCCTCAAGGTGATTGCCTCGCAGACCGGCGATTTCACCCGGTCCGGCGGCAAGCAGGTGATGGAGGCCTTCCTGAAGGCCAACCCCAAGATCGACGTGGTGTTCGCGCAGAACGACGACATGGCGCTCGGCGCGGTCGAAGCGATCCAGGCCGCCGGCCTCAAACCGGGTCAGGACATCAAGATCGTGGCCATCGACGCCACCCATGACGGCATGCAGGCACTTGCCGACGGCAAGCTGAACTTCATCGTCGAATGCAATCCGCTGCTCGGCCCGCAACTGATGGATCTCGCCAAGAAGGTGGTGGCCGGGGAGACCGTCCCGGCCCGGGTCGTCACCCCGGACCAGACCTTCGACCAACAACAGGCCGCCGCCGCCCTCCCCGAACGCAAGTACTGACACCGCCCCGCACCGAAGGAACCACGATGACCGCACCGCGCCTCGCGCCCACCGAACAGCCGGTGGTCGCCATGCACGATGTCACCATCGACTTCCCCGGTGTCAGGGCGCTCGACGGTGTCGACTTCCGGCTGCTGCCCGGTGAAATCCACGCGCTGATGGGAGAGAACGGCGCGGGCAAGTCGACCTTGATCAAGGCGCTGACCGGTGTCTACGACATCGACGCGGGCCAGATCACGATCGACGGTGTCGAGCAACGGTTCAGCGGTCCCCGGCAGGCGCAGGACGCCGGCATCAGCACCGTCTACCAAGAGGTCAATCTCTGCACCAATCTGACGGTGGCCGAGAATATCCTGCTGGGCCGCGAACCCCGCCGACTCGGCCGGATCGACTACC
This sequence comes from Mycobacterium sp. shizuoka-1, assembly GCF_002723835.1. Taxonomy (GTDB): domain Bacteria; phylum Actinomycetota; class Actinomycetes; order Mycobacteriales; family Mycobacteriaceae; genus Mycobacterium. The sequence goes on from NZ_BEWG01000111.1 coordinate 4,117, forward strand.
GGTCGATGAACCGCACCGCCGCCGGACTCCTCGGCGAACTCGACCTCACCATCGATCCGAGCTCGGCGCTCGGCGATCATCCGATCGCCGTGCAACAGCTGGTCGCAATCGTGCGGGCGATGGCCGTCAAGGCGCGGGTACTGATCCTCGACGAGCCGACCTCGAGCCTGGATGCCGAGGAAGTCGCCGAACTCTTCCGGGTGATGCGCCGGCTTAGGGACGCGGGGACGGCGATTCTGTTCGTCTCCCACTTCCTCGACCAGGTCTACGAGATCTCCGACCGGATGACGGTGTTACGCAACGGCAGACTGGTGGGCGAATACCCGACGTCGTCGTTGGACCGGGTGGCGCTGGTCGCGGCGATGCTCGGCCGCGAACTCGATCTGCTCGACGAGATCGTCGACACGGTCACCCACACCGACCCCGGCACCGAACCGGTGCTGCGGGCCAGGGGCATCGGTCGCGAACCGCGGGTGCATCCGCTCGACCTCGACATCCACACCGGCGAAGTGGTCGGCTTGGCGGGACTGCTGGGCTCGGGCCGAACCGAGTTGGCGCGCTTGCTGTTCGGCGCCGACCGCGCGACCAGCGGGGAAATGGTGGTCGACGGCAAACCGGCCAGGCTGCGATCTCCGCGGGCTGCCATCGCCAGGAAGTTCGCATTCACCTCCGAGGACCGCAAGGGCGAAGGCATCGTCGGCGAGCTCAGCGTGCGGGACAACCTGGTGCTTGCGCTGCAGGCGCGACGCGGCTTCGCCCGTCCGCTGGCCAAGAAGACCAAGGACGATCTGGTGGCCCGCTACCTGGAGGCCCTCGACATCCGGCCGCGACGCCCGGAAACCGCTGTCAAGGATCTCAGCGGCGGCAACCAGCAGAAGGTGTTGTTGGCGCGTTGGCTGATCACCCAACCGCGGCTGCTGATCCTCGACGAGCCCACCCGGGGGATCGACGTCGGCGCCAAGGCCCAGATTCAGAAGCTGGTCGCCGACCTGGCCGCCGAGGGCATGGCGGTGATGTTCATCTCCGCCGAACTCGACGAGGTCGCCCGGATCAGCGACCGCGTGGTGGTGCTCCGCGACGGGCGCTGCATAGCCCAGGTCGGCCGGGAATGCACGGCGCAGGAGCTGACCGCGCTCATCGCAGGCGGGAGCGGATCATGATCAAGAAACTGGGCGCGTCGCCGTTGGTCTGGCCGGTGCTGGCGCTGGTCGCCCTGCTGGTGGTGAATGTCGTTCTGACACCGAGCTTTCTGAGCGTGCGGATCCAGGATGGGCACCTGTTCGGCAGCGTGATCGACATCCTGCGCAACGGCGCGCCCACCATGCTGGTGGCGCTCGGCATGACACTGGTGATCGCCTCGCGGGGGATCGACCTGTCGGTGGGCGCGGTGGTCGCGGTCAGTGGGGCGCTGGCCTGCGCCCACATCGCCGCCTCCGCCGATCCGGCAGCGGTTGGCACGGTGGTCACCGCGATGGGAATCGCGCTGGGCGCCGCCGTCGGACTCGGACTGTGGAATGGCTTGCTGGTGTCGGTATTCGGGGTGCAGCCGATCATCGCGACCCTGGTACTGATGACCGCAGGACGGGGAATCGCGCTGTCGATCACCGACGGGCAGATCGTCACGGTCAGCAGCGCGCCGTTCAAGATCCTCGGTGCGGGCTACGCGTTCGGGCTACCGGTGGCGATCCTGGTCAGCTTGTCGGTGTTCGCTCTGGTCGGGTTGTTGACCAGGCGGACCGCGCTGGGTCTGCTGCTGGAATCGGTCGGTATCAATCCCGAGGCCAGCCGGCTCGCCGGGGTGCGCCACCGCACCATCGTGTTCACCGTCTACGTCTTCTGCGCCCTGTGCGCGGGAGTCGCCGGGCTGATGATCGCGTCGAACATCTCGGCGGCCGATGCCAACAACGCCGGACTGTGGATCGAGATGGATGCCATCCTCGCGGTGGTCATCGGTGGCACCTCGCTGTCGGGTGGGCGGTTCAGCCTGACCGGAACCATCCTGGGAGCCTTGATCATCCAGGCGCTGACCACCACGGTCTACACCGCGGGGATCACCCCCGAGACGACGCTGGTGTTCAAGGCTTTGGTGGTGGTCGCGGTGTGCCTGCTGCAGGCGCCCAGGTTCCGGGCGTTGATGGCACGGCTGCGGCACCGGCCGTCCCGGCCGCGGCCCGCATCCCCGGCGAATCCGGTCCCGGTGCCGCCGGCTACGGCATCGACCTCGATCTCGGCGATGGCGGCCAAATGAGCACCCAGATCTCGGTCCGGCCCCAACTCGACGCGTCGGCATTCCTGCGCAGGGTCCGCGGCCGCTACCTGTCGCCCGTCGTGTCGCTGCTGCTGTTCGTGGTGATGTTCGCCGTCGTGGTCACCCGGTACGACTTCGCCAGCCCCACCCAGGTGTTCCTGAACTTGTTGGTGGACAACGCCTACCTGATCGTGCTGGCCGTCGGCATGACGTTCGTGATCCTCACGGGCGGGATCGACCTCAGCGTCGGGGCCGTCGTGGCACTGTCCACGGTCATCGTCGCCACCGCCCTGCGGGCCGGTTGGCCCGCCCCGCTGGCGATGGCCGCGGCCCTGGTGGTGGGCCCGCTGCTGGGGCTGACGATGGGGTTGATCGTCGAGTACTTCGACGTGCAGCCGTTCATCGTCACCCTCGCCGGGATGTTCCTGGCCCGCGGCCTGTGCTACGTCATCAGCGTCAACACCCTGCCGATCAAGGATCCGGTGATGCGGGCGCTGGGGCTGAACTACCTGTACCTCTACGAGGACAAGTTCATCCGCTGGACGGTGGTGATCGCCGCGGTCGTGGTGTGTGTCGCCGTGTACGTCCTGCATCAGACCCGGTTCGGCCGCACCGTCTACGCGATCGGCGGCAACCGGCAGTCGGCTCAGCTGATGGGGTTGCGCGCAGCTCAGGCCCGGGTGTCGGTCTACGCGATCAGCGGTCTGTGCGCCTCACTGGCGGGACTTCTGCTGGCGGTGCAGAAACTGTCGGGTTACAGCCTCAACGGTGTCGGCATGGAGCTTGACGCCATCGCTGCCGCGGTCATCGGCGGCGTCCTGCTGTCCGGCGGTGTCGGCTTCGTGCTCGGCTCGGTGGTCGGGGTGCTGGTGCTGGGCACCATCCAGTTGTTCGTCACCACCGCCAATCTCGACTCCTATTGGACCCGGATCATGACAGGTGGTCTGCTCTTGGTATTCGTCCTCGTGCAGCGATTAGTGGTGAGGAGACCGCGATGAGCAGCCAGCCGACCCAACCGCCGACACCCAAGCCGGTGATGGCCGACGTGGCGCGGCTTGCCGGCGTCAGTCACCAGACCGTGTCCCGAGTGATCAACGGCTCCAGCAGTATCCGGCCCGCGACCAAGGCGCGCGTCGAGCAGGCGATCGAGGAACTGGGCTACCGACCCAACACCGCCGCACGCGCGCTGGTCACCCGGCGTTCGGGGATCATCGGCATCGTCGGCACCAACAGCGGGCTGTACGGGCCGTCGAGCATCCAGCGATCGGTGCAGGAGGCCGCTCGGGCCGCCGGCTACTTCTCCAGCCTGGTGCCGCTGGCCGAGGTCACCGTCGAGGGTTTGCGCGGTGCCCTGGATCATCTTGCCCAGCAGTCGGTCGAGGCGATCGTGATGGTGGCCGCGCAGGAGGACGCGCTGGCGGTCGCACATTCCGCCGAGGCCGGTCTGCCGCTGATCGTCGTCGAAGGCGACCTCTCGGGGCGCGGACTCAGTGTCGGCGTCGACCAGATCGACGGCGCCTGCCAGGCCACCCGGTACCTGATCGAGCTCGGGCACCGCGCCATCGATCACGTGTCGGGACCGATGAGCTGGACCGAGGCCAAGGGCCGCCGTACCGGCTACGAACAGGCCATGCGGGCCGCCGGCCTGGAGCCCGGTGCGCATTGGCAGGGTGACTGGACCCCGGCTTGCGGTTACGAGATCGGTCGGGAGATCGCCCGCGAGCGCAGTGCCACAGCGGTTTTCGTCGCCAATGACCAGATGGCGATCGGGGTGCTGCACGCGTTCACCGAAGCCGGACTGGCGGTGCCTGGGGACGTGAGCGTGGTGGGCTTCGACGACATCCCCGAGGCCGCCTACCTCAACCCGTCACTGACCACCGTCCGGCAGGACTTCCAGGCGATCGGCCAGCGCGCCATCGACCTGGTGACGGCGACGTTGGCCGGATCGACCACGAGCGTGCCGTTGCTGTCGCCGGAACTGATCGTCCGCGACAGCACCGCGGTGAACAGGGAGAACACGTGAGCCGTCAGAAGTACACCGTTGGAGTCGATTTCGGAACGCTGTCCGGCCGGGCGCTGGTGGTGCGGGTCGAGGACGGTCACGAACTCGCCAGCGCCGAGCATCCGTACGAACACGGCGTGATCACCCAGTCGCTCCCGGGCACCGATGTTCGCCTGCCCGCCCAGTGGGCTCTGCAGGTGCCGTCGGACTACGTCAGCGTGCTACGCACGGCCGTGCCGCAGGCCATCGCGTGGGCCGGGATCGACCCCGCCGACGTCATCGGCATCGGCACGGACTTCACCGCGTGCACCATGATCCCCGTGCGCAGCGACGGAACGCCGCTGTGCGAGCTGCCGGAGTACACACAACGTCCGCACGGGTACGCCAAGCTGTGGCGCCACCATTCGCCGCAACCGCAGGCGGACCGCATCAACGCCGTCGCCGCCCAGCGTGGTGAATGGTGGCTGCCGCGCTACGGCGGCACGATCTCCAGTGAATGGGAGTTCGCCAAGGCGCTGGAGATGCTCGAGGAGGACCCGCAGGCCTACCTGGACATGGATCACTTCGTCGAGGCGGCTGACTGGATCGTCTGGCAATTGACGGGCACCTACGTCCGCAACGCCTGCAGTGCGGGCTACAAGGGGATTCGCCAGGACGGCGAGTATCCGTCCCGCGAGTTCCTGGCGGCCGTGCACCCCGAGTTCGCCGATGTCGTCGCCAAACTGGACCAACCGATCGGCCAGCTCGGCGACCGAGCCGGCCATCTCAGCGCGCAGGCGGCGCAGTGGACCGGACTTCCGGAGGGAATCCCGGTGGCCGTCGGCAATGTCGACGCCCACGTGACGGTGGCCGCCGCCGACGCAGTCGAGTCCGGCCAACTGGTCGCGATCATGGGCACGTCGACCTGCCATGTGATGAACTCCGAGGTGCTCCGAGAGGTACCCGGGATGTGCGGGGTGGTCGACGGCGGGATCCTGCGGGGCCGGTGGGGTTACGAGGCCGGGCAATCCGGCGTCGGCGACATCTTCGCCTGGTTCGTCGACAACTGTGTGCCTGAACGTCACCAGGTCGCCGCCCGTGACGCGGGCCTGTCCGTGCACGAGTACCTGACCGACCTGGCGGCACGTCAACAGGTCGGTGAGCACGGCCTGGTCGCGCTGGATTGGCACAGCGGAAACCGCTCGGTGCTGGTCGATCACGAGCTCTCCGGTGTGATGGTCGGCCAAACCTTGGCAACCACCTGCGTGGACATGTACCGGGCGCTGTTGGAGGCCACCGCATTCGGGACACGAATGATCGTGGAGACCTTCGTCGGCAGCGGGGTACCGGTCACCGAGTTCGTGGTGGCCGGCGGGCTGCTGAAGAACCGCCTGCTGATGCAGATCTACGCCGACGTCCTGGACCTGCCGTTGTCCACGGTGCCCTCGACCCAGGCACCCGCACTGGGCTCGGCCATCCATGCCGCCACCGCGGCCGGAGCATTCGGCGACGTGCGCGCCGCCGCCAAACAGATGGGCAACCGCATTCGCGGTGCCTACACACCGATTCCGGCCAATGTCGCCGCCTACAACCAGCTCTACCACCAGTACGTCGAGGTGCATGACTGGTTCGGTCGCGGCAACGACATGATGCGCCGGCTCCGCCGGATCGGTGCGTCCCGACCAGCGGGAGCTGCCCCATGACGATCACCGCCGAGGTCAACCGCCTCATTACCGAGCTGCGGCAGCAGGTGTGCGATCTGCACGCTCACCTGACCCACTACGAACTGGTCATCTGGACGGCGGGCAACGTCTCCGCCCGCGTGCCCGGCAGCGACCTGATGGTGATCAAACCCTCAGGGGCTGACTATGATTCGCTGACAGCCGACGACATGGTGGTGTGCGACCTGCACGGCAACCTGGTCGACGGTGCGCTGGCCCCGTCGTCGGACACCGCCGCGCACGCCTACGTGTACCGCCACATGCCCGAGGTGGGCGGCGTGGTGCACACCCACTCCACCTACGCCACCGCCTGGGCGGCCCGGGGCGAACCGATACCGTGCGTCCTGACGATGGCCGCCGACGAGTTCGGCGGGGACATCCCGGTCGGACCCTTCGCGTTGATCGGCGACGACTCCATCGGGCGTGGGATCGTGGAGACGTTGCGGGGCAGCCGATCCCCGGCCGTGCTGATGCGTAACCACGGACCGTTCACGATCGGGCGGACCGCCCGCGACGCCGTCAAGGCAGCGGTGATGGTCGAAGACGTGGCCCGCACCGTCCACATCAGCCGCCAGCTCGGAGCGACACCGCCGATCGACCCGGCCGACGTCGCGGCGTTGTTCGAGCGCTACCAGAACGTGTATGGCCAGCCGGGCCGGCACGCCGACACCCTCCAGGAGAACCACCGATGATCGTGTCCCGACTTGTCACCAGTCAGGTGTGGCTGATCACCGGCAGCCAAACCATGTACGGGCCGGGCATTCTGGACCAGGTCGCCGACCAGTCGCGCCAGATCGCCGCACAGCTCGACGACAGCCCCGCCATCCCGGTCGAGGTGCGGTGGCTGCCCGTCGTCACCGACTCCGACGAGATCGCCCGGGTCCTGGGCGAGGCGAACGCCTCCCCGGACTGCATCGGGGTGATCGCGTGGATGCACACCTTCTCGCCGGCCAAGATGTGGATCCGGGGACTCAAGACGCTGCGCAAGCCGTTGCTGCACCTGCACACCCAGTTCGGTGTCGAGCTGCCCTGGCACAGCATCGACATGGACTTCATGAATCTCAACCAAGCCGCCCACGGCGACCGCGAGTTCGGATACATCCAGTCGCGACTGTCGTCGTCCCGCAAGACGATTGCCGGCCACGTCAGCGACCCGCGCACCTGTGCGCGGGTGGGTTCCTGGGTGCGGGCGGCGCTGGGCACCGCCGAACTGTCGACGCTGAAGGTCGCGCGGTTCGGGGACAACATGCGCGGTGTGGCCGTCACCGAAGGTGACAAGGTGGAAGCCGAGGCTCATTTCGGGGCGTCGATCGACACCTACGGCGTCAATGATCTGGTCGAGGTGGTGGACGCGATCCGCCCGGCCGACGTCGACAAGCTGGTGCGCGAGTACGAGCACAGCTATGACGTCGCGCCCGAGTTGCTGCCCGGCGGTGACCGGCACGGATCGTTACGAGACGGCGCCCAGATCGAGCTTGGCCTGCGGAAGTTCCTGCAGGACGGCGGCTTCCATGCGTTCACGACGAACTTCGAGGATCTGGGCGGGCTGCGTCAGCTCCCCGGACTGGCGGTGCAGCGGCTGATGGCCGACGGCTACGGGTTCGGTGCCGAAGGCGACTGGAAGACCGCGATGTTGCTCCGCGCCGTGAAGGCGATGTCGGAGGGACTGCCGGGCGGCACCTCGTTCATGGAGGACTACACCTACGACCTCACCCCTGGTCGCGAATGCATCCTCGGCGCCCACATGCTGGAGGTGTGTCCGAGCATCGCGGCGGGGCTGCCCAAGCTGGAGGTCCATCCGTTGTCGATCGGCCGCCGCGCCGATCCGGTCCGGTTGCGCTTCACCGCAGCGCCCGCCGACGGAGTCATCATCGGGATCTGCGACATGGGCTCTCGATTCCGGCTGGTGGCCAACGATGTTCGATTGATCGAACCTGCCGAGGAACTGCCCAACCTCCCGGTCGCCTGCGCGGTGTGGGAGCCCCGGCCGTCGTGGGCCACCTCCACCGAAGCCTGGCTGATGGCGGGCGCGCCGCACCACACGGTGATGACCACCGCGGTCGGGATCGAGACGATCGACGACTTCGCCGCGATGACCGACACCGAACTGCTGGTGATCGACGAGGCCACCACGGTGCGCGGGTTTCGGCACGAGCTGAAGTGGAACGACGTGTATCACCATGTCGCCGCGGGCTTGTGAGCCGGTGATGAGCTGATGCTGGCCGGCCGTCTGTACGGCGTCGGCGATCTGCGGGTCGGCGCCGAACACGAGCCCGGCGCACCGCCGCCGGGCTGGTCACTGCTGGCGGTGACCGCGGTGGGGATCTGCGGATCCGACCTGCACTGGTTCGCCGACGGCGGGATCGGGGAGAACCGCATCGAGCACCCGGTGGTCCCGGGGCACGAGTTCGCCGCGGTCGCGATCACGGGTCCGCACGCCGGCCGCCGCGTGGCCGTCGACCCGGCCATTCCGTGCGGGACCTGCGAGATGTGCCGCTGCGGCCACCACAACCTCTGCCCGACAGTGCAGTTCGCCGGACACGGCGTGCTCGACGGTGCGCTGCGGGAGAAACTGCTGTGGCCCGATCACCTGTTGCATCCACTGCCCGACGAGCTCAGCGACGCGGCGGGAGCGCTGTTGGAACCCCTTGGTGTGGCGATTCACGCCGTCGGCCTCGGCCACCTACGGCCAGGATCCGACGTGGCCGTCGTGGGCGCGGGGCCGATCGGGAACCTCGCCGTTCAGGTCGCCGAACAAGCCGGTGCGCGAAGGGCGTTCGCCATCGAGCCGCTCGAACATCGTCGATTGGCCGCGGCACGCGCCGGGGCCGACGCGGTATGGACACCCGAGCTCGCGGTCGAGGGTATCCAGGAGGCGACGGCCGGGCGCGGCGTCGACGTCGTCATCGAGATGGCCGGCACCGACGAGGCGATCGCGACCGCCGTGCACGTCGTGCGCCCGGGCGGCCGTGTGGTGCTGGGCGGCATCCCGTCGCAGGACCAGTCGTCGTTTCCGGCGTCCGCCGCGCGGCGAAAAGGCGTGACGTTCGCGATGGTGCGGCGGATGAATGACACCTATCCCCGGGCGATCGGGCTGGCGACCGGCGCGATCGACCTGGATGCGGTCGTCACGGAACGCTATCCGCTGGTGCAGGCCGCCACGGCGTTCGAGTCGGCCACCGAGCGGCAGGGGCTGAAGGTCGTGGTGGCGGTGTCGGGCAGCTGAGAGTTCGCTGACGATGCGGGGGCACGGGTTTGCCGACGACGCGGTGTTGCGGCAATCATGGACCGATCATGCGCAGCACTCTCGCGTTCCTCGCGCCCGGCCCACTGGGAGTCGCCACCACCGTGGCACTGGCCCTGTTGGCCGGCGCGACGGCGCCGCAGCCGCCGCGAATCCGGCTGGCCGACAATACCGTTGTCGTGGCACCCCCCGCCGTGGCGGCCGATGACGGGTCGCTGGCTGACGGTCAAGTGCTGACCCCGTTCGACGTGCAGGACCCTGCCGTCGGACGCCTGGACCCGCGATTGCTCGACGCTGTTCAGCAGGCGGCCACCGCCGCCTCGGCCGACGGGATCACCATGACCATCACGTCGGGATGGCGCTCACCGGAGTTCCAGCAGCGCCTGCTCGACAATGCGATCGCTCAGTACGGCAGCCTGGCCGCCGCGCGCGAGTACGTCCAGACGCCGGAGGCTTCCAAACACGTCATCGGTGAGGCGGTCGACGTGGGTGGCGTGGGTGCTGACCAATGGCTGATTGCCAACGGCGCGCGGTTTGGGTTGTGCCGGATCTATGCCAACGAGCTGTGGCATTTCGAACTCGCCACCGACGCCGCGGGGGCCTGCCCGCCGCTGCTGCCCAACGCCGCAGGCTGAGGGGCGCGGCAGGGTGAATCGGCCCGATAAAGCCGCGCCCACCGGCCGCGCGTAGTTTGATCGGCACCATGAGAAGTCTCGATGAGATCCGCGACGCGCTGGAGGCCTGCTACACGTCGATCGAGGGCCTGTGTACCGAGCTCAGCGATGCCGACTGGAAGGCGCAGTCGTTGTGTCCGGACTGGGACATGCGGGCGGTGATCCAGCACGTGGTGAGCATCGAGGCGGTGCTGGCCGGGTGGTTGCCGCAGGATGTCACCACCCCGCCGCCGTTCGAGCGGGCGGCGGAGTTCCTCGCCGGCACCGACGAGCCTGCGGTGTTGGTGCAGAAGGTGGGTGCGGTGCTGGCCGAGCGGCGGCGCGACCTGGCTGCGCTGACGCCGGCCGATCTGGACCGGCCGTCGTGGATGCCGGTCGGCCCGGGTACCTACGGCCGGTTCTTGGAGATCCGGGTCTTCGACTTCTGGGTGCATGTCCGCGACATCACGATTCCGTTGGGCCGCCCGACCGATGATGCGGGCTTGGCCGCGGAGCTGGCCTTGGCCCAGGTGGAAGGTTCGATCGGCTACATCGCGGGCAAGAAGATCGGTGTGCCCGAGGGCGGCAGCATCGCGTTCCGGCTCACCGGCCCGCTGGTCCGGGAGATCAATGTGGCGGTCGATGGTCGCGCCAAACAGGTTGCCCACCTTGATAATCCAGATGCGACGCTGACGACGGACTCGACGACGTTCATCATGCTGGCCAGTGGACGCATCGATCCGCAGGCGCAGATCGATGCGGGTGTAGTCAGCTGGAGCGGCGACGCGGAGCTGGGTGAGCGCGCCGCCCGCAATCTGAGGTTCACGATGTGAGCGGTCAGCCGGAGTTCGTCGACTTCCACTTCGACGTCATGTGCCCGTACGCGTATCAGACGTCGCGCTGGATCCGCGAGGTGCGCGACCGGACCGGGCTGGTGGTGAACTGGCGGTTCTTCAGCCTCGAGGAGATCAACCGCCAAGAGGGCAAGAAGCACCCGTGGGAACGGGACTGGTCCTACGGCTGGTCCATGATGCGGATCGGCGCGCTGCTGCGCCGTCGGTCGATGGCCGATGTCGACGCCTGGTACGAGCGGGCCGCCCGGGCGTTGCACGTGGAGGGGCACAAGCCGCACGATCCGGCGGTCGCGCGGCACCTGCTCGGCGAGCTGGGATTCGATCCGGGGCTGGTCGATGCCGCGATCGCCGATCCCAGTACCAGCGACGAGGTGTTGGCCGATCATCAGCGCGTGGTGGCCGCCGACGGATACGGCGTGCCGACGCTGTTCTTCCCGGACGGACAGTGCCTGTTCGGCCCGGTGCTGATCGATCCGCCGACCGGTGACGCGGCGGTGCGGCTGTGGGATGCCGTGGTGGCGTGGACGGAGTTCCCGCACCTCTACGAGATTCAGCGGCCCAAGACCGCCGCCGACGGGCAATTGATCACCGAGACGTTCCGGCCCTATCTGGAAGCCCGCGACTGGGTGTCGATCAATCGTGGCGAGGTCGTCAGCTTCGGCGATTAGGGAACTGAATTCAGTTCCACGCCAGTGGTTTATCCCCAGTCTCGGGTTGATCCACAGGCTGGGGCGTTTCTGTCGGTGGTTCGAACTAGTGTTCTCAGCGTGGGTTCGATCGATGTGCTGTTGGCGGAGCTCGACGATGTCGTGGCTCGTCTGGCCGCGGTCGAGGTCGAGGCGGTGTCGGCGCCGGAGCGGTTCGCGGTGCTGGAGCGGTTGGAGGCCGCGCGGCGCCGTCAGGTCGCACTCTCACACTCCGTGGTCGCGCGGTTGGAGCGTTTCGAGGGCTGCCCGCCGGTCGGGATCGCGTTGGCGGATGTGTTGCGGGTCAGCCCGCGTGAGGCCAAACGCCGGATCCGGGATGCCGAACAGCTGGCGCCGCGGCGGGCGTTGACCGGGGAGCCGCTGGCACCGGTGCTGCCCGAAACCTCGAAGGCGTGGCGGGAGGGGTTGTTGGATGGTGAGCATCTGCGGGTGATCCAGCGGTTCTTCCGCGACCTGCCCGACCACGTCCCGGCTGTCGAGCGGGAGAAGGCCGAACGGTCGTTGGCCGACAAAGCTCGGGTGCTGCGCCCCGATCAACTGGACAAGCTCGCCTACCGGCTGGCGCTGCATCTGAACCCCGATGGCCGGTTCTCCGACGAAGACCGGGCCCGCAAGCGCGGCTTCACCTGGTGTGGCGGCCAACAGGTCGACGGGATGAGCGTCGGCCGGCTCATCGCCGACCCCGAACTACGGTCCCTGATGGATGCGTGGCTGGCGACGTTCGCCGCACCCGGCATGTGCAACCCCGCCGACGAGCAGCCCACCGTGAATGGCGAGCCCACCGACGAGGGCACGCAACGGGATCTGCGCAGCTGTGCTCAGCGCCAGCACGACGCCCTCACCGCGCTGCTGCGCAGCACGCTGGGCGATCCGAAACTGGGCCAGCACAACGGCCTACCCGTCACCGTGATCGCGACGGCCACCGTGCAAGACCTACAAGCCCAGACCGGGCACGCCGTCACCGCCGCCGGCACGCTGCTGCCGATCCCCGACCTGATCCGCATGGCCGCCCATGCCTACCAACTTGTTGAATCAGGAGCAGAAGAGCTCGGCCAATGGTCATGCTTTTCGAGGCGGTGGCCGGCTGTGCTCGATGCTTACCT
>NZ_BEWG01000112.1 GCF_002723835.1 Mycobacterium sp. shizuoka-1
GCTTCAGCCCCCCGCCGACCACCCCGGGACAGCAGTCCGCTGCCCAGCCCGACCAGCCTCAGGCGCCGTCATCGTCGCCGTCATCGGGTCCCACCCCGTCGTAACCGGGCGCTCGCCGCGCACGTCTGACGGGCGCGGCGCGTGACACGGATGGAGGACAGGCGGCCGGTCGGGGCGCGCCAGGCACGGGACCTGGTGCGGGTCGCGTTCGGTCCGTCGCTGGTGGCGTTGACGGTGATCGCCGCGGTGACGGTGCTGCAACTGGTCATCGCCAACAGCGATATGACCGGCACTCTCGGTGCCATCGCCAGCATGTGGCTGGCCGTGCATCAGGTACCGATCTCGATCGCCGGGCATCAGCTGGGCGTGCTGCCGCTGCTGCCGGTGTTGCTGATGGTCTGGGGCACTGCGCGGACCACGGCGCAGGCCACGTCGCCGCGCGCTTCCTGGTTCGTGACCCGCTGGATCGTCGCCTCGGCCCTCGGTGGTCCGATGCTGATGGCGGCAATCGCGCTGGCCGTGATCCACGACGCCTCCTCGGTGATCACCGAGTTGCAGACGCCCAGCGCACTGCGGGCATTCTCCGGCGTGCTGGCCGTGCACGGCATCGGTGCGCTCATCGGGGTTGGGTCACGAGTGGGGTGGCGGGCGCTGCGCGCCCTGCGGCTACCGCTGTGGCTCGGCGACACCGTGCGGGCGGCGACGGCAGGCCTGCTGGCCTTGCTGGGCCTTTCCGGCGCGGTCACCGCGGCCTCCCTGGTCGTGCACTGGGGCACCATGCACGAGCTTTACGCGGTGACGGACTCGCTGTTCGGCCAGCTCAGTCTCACGCTGTTGTCGGCGCTGTACGTGCCGAACGTGATCGTCGGGACGTCAGCGGTGGCCGTGGGATCCAGCGCCCACATCGGCTTCGCCACGTTCAGTTCGTTCACGGTCTTCGGCGGCGACATCCCCGCCCTGCCGATCCTGGCGGCGGTCCCGACCCCACCGCTGGGGCCGGTCTGGGTGGCGCTGCTGATCGTCGGTGCCGCGTCGGGGGTCGCAGTGGGACAGCAGTGCGCCACCCGGCCGCTGCCCTGGCCTGCGGCGATGGGCAAACTGGCGGTCGCCTCCCTGCTGGCGGCGGTCACGATGGCGGTGCTCGGCTACGCCGGTGGGGGACAGCTGGGCAACTTCGGCGAAACCGGCGTCGACCAGGCCACCTTCGGTCCGGCGGTGTTCTTCTGGTTCTTCGTCGTCGGAGCCGTCACCGTCGTGATGACCGGCGGTATCCGGCGCCGCCCGAAGCGGGTCAAGCCGCCCGAGCCGGTCGCCGAGCCCACCCTCGAGGACGACGGCGAGGCGCTCACCGCCCCGATCCCTGACCTTCCGGACGCGCCGGACGTGCCCGGGGAGTCACAGCCCGAACCCGAACCGGCCCCGCAACCCCACGCCGAGGGCGAACCCGAACCCGCGCGCCTACCGCCCGCGCCCCCGCCACCGGTCCGGCCCGCTCCCGACCTCGAGGACGTCGAGGACCTGATGATCGTCGACGACGACATCGACGCGGGCCCACCCGAGCGCTGAGGTGTTCTAGCCCCCGGCCGGGACCGGGTACCGGTCGTTGATGTCGGCGTTGCTCGACTTCCGCGCACAGTGTGCGCAGCAGAAGATGGCGTCCTCGGTCTCGACGCCGTGACCCAGGATCCGGCAGCCGCAATGAGCACACGCGGGAGCCAGTTCGACCGCAGCGCACTCGACGCTGTCGAACGTGGCGGTGTGCCCGTCGGCGAAGGTGACGCTGAAGGCCTTGTCGTAGTCGTTTCCGCATGTGTTGCAGATCGCCATGGGCAATGCTCCTGTAGAGAAGACGGTGAAACCTCGGATGCCCGGCGAGCGGTGCCGACAAACACCGTTAGGCTCATCGCCGTGCAGCATCGGATCCACGTCCCCCCGAGCGCGCCGGCGCGCCTCGTCGTCCTGGCCTCGGGTACCGGTTCGCTGCTGCAGTCGCTGCTGTCGGCCGCGATCGGGGACTATCCGGCGCGGATCGTCGCGGTGGGAGTAGATCGCGACTGCCGCGCCGTGGACATCGCGCACGATGCGTCGATCCCCACCTTCCGCGTGCGACTCAAGGACTACGCCGACCGCGCCGCCTGGGACACCGCGATCGCCGACGCCACCGAAGCGCACAGCCCCGATCTCATCGTGTCCGCAGGCTTCATGAAAATACTTGGGCCGCAATTCCTTTCACGTTTCCTCGGCCGGGTCGTCAACACGCACCCGGCGCTGCTGCCGGCGTTCCCCGGCGCGCACGCGGTGCCCGACGCCCTGGCCTACGGGGTCAAGGTCACCGGCTGCACCGTCCATCTGGTGGATGCCGGTGTGGACACCGGCCCGATCCTCGCCCAGCAGGCGGTCGCCATCCTCGACGGTGACGACGAAGACACCTTGCACGAACGCATCAAAGTCGTGGAACGACGGCTCTTGGTGGACGTACTGGCCGCGCTGGCAACGCGCGGCGTGACCTGGAGTGGCAGAAAGGCGACCATAGGATGACCGCGGGGACATTGATCGGGAAGAAGCCGATCCGGCGCGCGCTGATCAGCGTGTACGACAAGAGCGGACTGATTCCGCTCGCACAAGGTCTGCACGAGGCGGGCGTGGCCATCGTCTCCACCGGATCGACGGCCAAAACAATTGCCGACAAAGGCATTCCGGTGACCCCGGTGGAGTTCGTCACCGGCTTTCCCGAGGTGCTCGACGGCCGGGTCAAGACGCTGCACCCGCACATCCACGCCGGCCTGCTCGCCGATACCCGCAACCCCGATCACGTGCGGGCGCTCGGCGAGCTCAAGATCGAGCCGTTCGACCTGGTGGTCGTGAACCTCTACCCGTTCAGCGAGACGGTGGACTCCGGCGCCGAAATCGAGGAATGCGTCGAGCAGATCGACATCGGCGGCCCGTCGATGGTGCGCGCGTCGGCCAAGAACCACGCGAGTGTGGCCGTCGTGGTCGATCCGCTCGGATACGACGGGGTGCTGGCCGCGGTCCGCGGCGGCGGCTTCACCCTCGCCGAGCGGCAGAAGCTGGCGGCGCTGGCGTTTCGGCACACTGCCGAATACGACGTCGCGGTGGCCAGCTGGATGGGGTCGGTGCTGTCCCCGGAAGGCGGCGACGCACCGGCATTCCTTCCGCCGTGGTTCGGTCAGACCTGGCGACGCACGTCGCAGCTGCGTTACGGGGAGAACCCGCATCAGCAGGCCGCGCTCTACAGCGACGACGCCGGCTGGCCGGGGTTGGCGCAGGCTGAGCAGCTGCACGGAAAAGAGATGTCCTACAACAACTTCACCGATGCCGATGCGGCGTGGCGGGCGGCGTTCGACCACCAGGAGATCTGTGTGGCGATCATCAAACACGCCAACCCGTGCGGGATCGCCATCTCCTCGGTCTCGGTGGCCGACGCGCATCGCAAAGCCCACGAATGCGATCCGCTGAGCGCGTTCGGCGGCGTGATCGCCGCCAACACCGAGGTCACCGTGGAGATGGCCGAGTTCGTGTCGGAGATCTTCACCGAGGTGATCATCGCGCCGGCGTATCAGCCCGGAGCGGTGGAAATCTTGGCCCGTAAGAAGAACATTCGCGTGCTGGTGGCCGCCGAACCGCCGGTCGGCGGGGTGGAGCTGCGCCAGATCAGCGGCGGTCTGCTGATGCAGGAACGCGACGGGATCGACGCACCCGGTGACGATCCGGCCAACTGGACGCTGGCCACCGGCACGCCTGCGGACGCGGCCACCCTGGCCGACCTGCGGTTCGCCTGGCGCGCCTGCCGCGCGGTGAAGTCCAACGCGATCGTGGTCGCGGCCGACGGGGCCACCGTCGGCGTCGGGATGGGCCAGGTCAACCGGGTCGATGCCGCGCGGCTGGCCGTGGAGCGCGGCGGCGAGCGGGTGCGCGGCGCGGTCGCGGCCAGCGACGCCTTCTTCCCGTTCCCCGACGGTCTCGAAACGCTGATGGCGGCCGGGGTCAAGGCCGTCGTGCATCCGGGTGGATCGATGCGCGACGACCTGGTCACCGAGGCGGCCGCGAAGGCCGGCGTGACCCTCTATCTGACCGGAGCCCGCCACTTCGCGCACTGAACCCCACCCCGCCTCCGAGGCGTGGTCTGTGACGTTGCGCTGACCGCGTAGTGCCGTCGTGGCGTGGCAGTCGTAGCGTGGAGAGGTGACTTCACCTGACACCTTCCCCCGCACTCTTGGCGAACTCCGCGCGACCGGACATCGCGAGCGCAGCGTCAAGCAGGAGATCCGGGAGAATCTGCTCACCGCCCTGGCGGAGGGCGACGACGTCTGGCCAGGTATTTTCGGCTTCGAGGACACGGTGTTGCCGCAGCTGGAGCGCGCGCTGATCGCCGGGCACGACTTCGTATTGCTCGGCGAGCGGGGGCAGGGCAAGACGCGGCTGCTGCGCTCGCTGCAGAACCTGCTCGACGAGTGGACCCCGGTGATCGCCGGATCGGAACTGGGCGAGCACCCCTACTCGCCGATCACGCCGGAGTCGATCCGGCGGGTCCAGGAGTCCGGCGACGACCTGCCCATCGCATGGCGGCACCGCAGCGAGCGCTACACCGAGAAGCTGGCCACCCCGGACACCAGCGTGGCCGACCTGGTCGGCGACATCGACCCGATCAAGGTGGCCGAAGGCCGCAGCCTGGGTGATCCCGAGACCATCGCCTACGGGCTGATCCCGCGGGCGCACCGTGGCATCGTCGCGGTCAACGAACTGCCCGACCTGGCCGAGCGCATCCAGGTCTCGATGCTCAACGTGATGGAGGAGCGTGACATCCAGGTGCGCGGGTACACCCTGCGGCTGCCGCTGGACGTGCTCGTGGTCGCCAGCGCAAATCCCGAGGACTACACCAACCGCGGGCGCATCATCACCCCGCTCAAGGACCGGTTCGGCGCCGAGATCCGCACCCACTACCCGCGGGAACTGGACGCCGAAGTCGGGGTGATCACCCAGGAGGCGCACCTGTCGGCGCGGGTGCCGACCTACCTGATGCAGATCATCGCCCGCTTCGCCCGCTACCTGCGCGAGTCGAACTCCGTCGACCAGCGCTCCGGGGTGTCGGCGCGGTTCGCGATCGCGGCCGCCGAGACCGTCGCCGCCTCGGCCCGGCACCGCGGCGCGGTGCTGGGCGAGGACGAACCGGTGGCCCGGGTGGTGGATCTGGGCACCATCATCGACGTGCTGCGCGGCAAGCTGGAATTCGAGTCCGGCGAGGAGGGCCGCGAGCAGGCCGTGCTCGAGCACCTGCTGCGCCGCGCGACCGCCGACACCGCCCAGCGGGTACTCGGCGGGATCGATGTCGGCCCGCTGGTGGTCGCGGTCGAAGGCGGCTCGGCGGTGACCACCGGCGAGCAGGTGTCGGCCAAGGACGTGCTGGCCGCGCTGCCCGACCTGCCGGTGATCGAGGCGATCGCCGAGCGACTGGATGCCGACACCGAAGGCGAGCGGGCCGCCGCGCTCGAATTGGCGCTGGAGGCCTTGTATCTGGCCAAGCGCATCGACAAGGTGACCGGAGAAGGCGAAACCGTCTATGGCTAGCCGCCCCGACAGGGGACACGCGCACGACTCCCGGTATTCGGCCTACACCGGGGGCCCTGATCCGCTTGCCCCTCCGGTGGATCTGCGTGACGCACTCGAGCAGATCGGGCAGGACGTCATGGAAGGCACGTCGCCGCGGCGGGCGTTGTCGGAATTGCTGCGCCGCGGCACCAAGAACACCAAGGGCTCCGACCGGCTGGCCGCCGAGGTGAACCGTCGTCGTCGAGAGCTGTTGAACCGCAACAACCTCGACGGCACGCTGCAGGAGATCAAGAAGCTGCTCGACGACGCGGTGCTCGCCGAGCGCAAGGAGCTGGCCCGCGCCCTGGACGACGACGCCCGATTCGCCGAGCTGCAGATCGAATCGCTGTCGCCGTCGCCGGCCAAGGCCGTCCAGGAACTGTCGGACTACAACTGGCGTAGTCCCGAGGCGCGCCAGAAGTACGAACAGATCAAGGATCTGCTCGGCCGGGAGATGCTCGATCAGCGGTTCGCCGGGATGAAGCAGGCGCTGGAAAACGCCACCGACGAAGACCGCCAAGCGGTCAACGAGATGCTCGACGACCTGAACGATCTGCTGGACAAGCACTCTCGTGGGGAAGACAGCGCGCAAGACTTCGACGATTTCATGCGCAAGCACGGCCAGTACTTTCCGGAGAATCCGAAAAATGTCGACGAGCTGCTGGATTCGCTGGCCAAGCGGGCGGCGGCCGCGCAACGGTTCCGAAACAGCCTGACGCCCGACCAGCGCGCGGAGCTGGATGCATTGGCGCAGCAGGCTTTCGGCTCGCCGGAGCTGATGAACGCGCTGAACCGGCTGGACTCGCATCTGCAGGCGGCCCGGCCGGGGGAGGACTGGACCGGCTCGTCGGAATTCTCCGGTGACAACCCGATGGGTATGGGGGAGGGTGCGCAGGCGCTGGCCGACATCGCCGAACTCGAGCAACTCGCCGAGCAGCTCTCACAGAGCTACGCCGGGGCCTCCATGGACGATGTCGACCTCGACGCGCTGGCCCGTCAGCTCGGCGATCAGGCCGCCGTGGACGCGCGGACGCTGGCCGAGTTGGAGCGCGCGCTGATGAACCAGGGCTTCCTGGATCGAGGTTCCGACGGGCAGTGGCGGTTGTCGCCGAAGGCGATGCGCCAACTCGGCCAGACCGCGTTGCGCGATGTCGCCCAACAACTGTCCGGGCGTCACGGCGAGCGCGACACCCGTCGTGCGGGTGCCGCCGGTGAACTGACCGGCGCCACCCGGCCGTGGGCGTTCGGCGACACCGAGCCGTGGAACGTCACCCGCACTCTGACCAACGCGGTGCTGCGGCGGGCCGGAACCGGGGATACGGCCGGGTCGTTGCGGATCGCGGTGGACGACGTCGAGGTCTCCGAAACCGAGACCCGCACGCAGGCGGCGGTGGCGCTGTTGGTGGACACCTCGTTCTCGATGGTGATGGAGAACCGGTGGCTGCCGATGAAGCGCACCGCGCTGGCGCTCAACCACCTGGTGAGCACCCGGTTCCGCTCCGACGCGCTGCAGACCATCGCCTTCGGCCGTTATGCCCGGACGGTGACTCCCGCCGAACTCGCCGGGCTCGAGGGCGTGTACGAGCAGGGCACCAACCTGCATCACGCCCTGGCGCTGGCGGTCCGGCATCTGCGCCGGCATCCCAATGCCCAGCCGGTGGTGTTGGTGGTCACCGACGGCGAGCCGACCGCACATCTGGAGGACGTCGACGGTCGCGGATCGTCGGTCTTTTTCGACTACCCGCCGCACCCGCGGACGATCGCGCACACCGTGCGAGGATTCGACGAGGTGGCACGCCTGGGCGCTCAGGTGACGATTTTCCGGCTCGGAAACGATCCCGGCCTGGCCAGGTTCATCGATCAGGTTGCTCGACGAGTGGAGGGTCGGGTGGTCGTTCCCGATCTCGACGGGCTCGGCGCGGCGGTGGTCGGCGACTACCTGCGGTCGCGGCGACGCCGCCGGTAAGCCGAACCGACCGGCTACTCAGCAAATTCTCATTCGGCGCGTGCGTGGGCGCTGGGTCGACCGAGTCCAGCAAAGAGCGCGGCAAACCTGGTTATTGTTGACATCAACTTTCTGCGGCGGGGGGTCCTAGCGAACACGTGCGTGATGTGTTCGCGGGAATGTTTCAGGCCTGTGAACTGGCTACTCGACACCTGTCGGCACGCCGTGAAGGAAGTGACACATGCGAATTTTGATGGCCGCGAATTTGAGCCGTTCCGCTTGCTGAAGGGCAAACAGCCCCTTAGTATCTATCAGGATCTTCTAAGATTCGCATCAGCAAAGCATCGAGTTCGTCACGACCTGGGCGAACCGCACCAGCAAGGGGAATCAGCAATGGCGTCACGGACTCGACCTTTCCTGATGACCGGCGCGGCACTGGTCAGCGCCGCCGCCGTCGTCACCGCCTCACCGGCGTTCCTGCCGACGCACGACATCGCGGTGGGGGCGCCCAGCTCGCTGCCGCTGTCGACCGCCAAGTACGAGCTGACCGCGCTCAGCGACATCACCATCCAGGGCATCAACGACGCCTACTGGTTCGGCTGGGGCGGCTACATCACCGACACCAACACCTACTACCCGGGTGTCAGTGACCGCTACGTCAGCGGCGCTTCGGGCGTCCTCTACTACCTGGTCGACAACGCCGCCGAGACCTTCCTGCCGGGCTTCGACCTGGACAACTACTACTTCGAGATCGGCGCGCCCGCCGTGCCGTACGTCGCCGCCGGTGAGCTGTTCGGCACGAGCTCGCCCATCTTCCAGGCCGCGCAGGCGACCTTCTACTACGGCATCCCGAACGTGATCAACTCGATCGTCGTCTCGGCGACGGAGCTGGTCCCGGAGATCAACATCGGCCCGATCAAGATCGGTGCGGGATACCTGGCCAGCCTGTACTTCTACGGACAGACGCCGGATTACGACCCGACCACCGGTACCGGGTTCTCCTACGGCAGCAACGGGCTGTCGGCGATCTGGGCCTACATCTCGACCTCGATCTCGGACAACCTGCCGGGCGCCCCGTCCGGTGCGGCGCTGAGCAGCGCGGTCGCCGCGGCCACCGTGGCCGTCGAGAACGGCATCAAGGGCCTCGAGGACGCGGTCAAGACCGTCACCTCGCCGGCCACCTCGTCCTCGGCGGCGGCGAAGTCGACCACCAAGGCCGTGTCAGCTGCCGCTGAGGTCAAGACCGAGACCGAGGCCGAGGACACCACCCCGGCGACCGGCGGCACCACCTCCACCGAGGGCAGCTCGTCCACCGACGACAGCTCGTCGACCGAGGGCAGCTCGTCCACCGACGACAGCACCTCGACCCCGGCGACGTCGACCGGTAGCGCGGCACCGTCCACCCCGAAGTCGACCGCCACCAAGCCGGCCAAGCCGCAGAACCCGCTGAACAAGATCGGCAAGAAGATCTCGGACGCGCTCGGCATCACCAAGAAGTCGAAGCCCAGCACCAAGTCCTCCAGCGATTCGAGCAGCAGCTCGAGCTCGAGCTCGAGCTCCGGCACCGGCGGCAGCGCCAAGTAACACCCGATCAACGACAACGCCGCCCCCTTCTGAAGAAGGGGGCGGCGTTGTCGTTGAGGGCTGGGGTGTTGCTCAGCGAGACAGTTCTTCGGAACCGCGAGGCTTGCGGCTCTTGCGTTTGACACCGACACCACCCCACAGCGAGAAGCCTCGGATGGTGACCTTGGGGGCACCCGGGGTGCCGCGGCCGTCGACATCGTGATCGAAACCGCCCATCACGCCGACCCCACGAACCTCGACGTTGACCTCCGGGGGCAGCAGGATGGTCTGCCCGCCCATGATCGAATACGCGTGAATCTCCACGGTGGCCGAGGTGAAGTCGGCATAGCGCAGGTCCACCACGCCGCCACCGAACAAGGTGAACGTGGTGATCCGGCCGGGCACGTTCCAGCGCCCACGGCGCTCGAAGCCGCTCAAGATCGCCAGCAGCAGTGTCTTGGGCGCCGGTTTGGAGGCGCCGCGGCGGTGCGAGGTGTCGGTGGCTTCCGGCAGGTCTTCGGTGAGTCGGTCCAATTCGTCGTAGGTCTGCGCGGCGTAGGCCTTGGCCAGCCGCTGCTCGTACTCGCCGAGCTGCAGGCGACCCTTGGCGGCGGCCTCGGTGAGCAGCTGAGCAACCTGGATGCGGTCCGTGTCAGCGGCCCGCGTCGTCGCGTCCCGGGGCGTCAAATTGCTCATCGCCTACGAGGGTACGACTCTGGAAGGCAACCGCAAGAGTGTTCGCTGATCTCTCACCCTGGTGTTATCGCAGCCAGCGTGGCTGACGTTTCTCCAGGAACGCCAACATCCCTTCCCGCGCCTCCTCGGAGACGAACAGCCGGGCGGATTCGGCGGCCAGCCGCTCGGCGTCGCGGTCGAACCGAGTCAGGACATCGGCCGTGGTCAGGGCTTTTGACGCCGCCAGCCCCTGGGGCGAGCCGCGACCCAGGTCCGCCACGATCGCCGCGACGGCGGGGTCGAGGTCGTCGGCTGCCAGGGTGATCAGCCCGATCTCGGCGGCCGTCGCCGGGGTGAAGGTCTCGCCCGTCAGGTAGTAGCGGGCCGCCGCCCGCGGCGCGAGCTTGGGCAGCAAGGTCAGCGAGATGATGGCAGGCGCCACCCCGATGCGCGCCTCGGTCAGCGCAAACGTACTGCGCGGCCCTGCAACCACGATGTCGCACGCACCCACCAGCCCCAGCCCGCCGGCGCGGACGTGGCCGTCGATCGCCGCCACCACCGGCACGGGCGATTCGACGATCGCGCGCAGTACAGTCGCGAGCTCCCGGGCTCGGGCGACGGTGGCCTCGTAGGGATCCCCGTCGGAGGCTTCGCTCAGGTCGGCGCCCGCACAGAATGTGCCGCCGGTGTGTCCCAGCACCACCGCCCGCACCGAGGCGTCGGCGGCGGCCGCCCGCAAGCCGGCGTGCAACTGCTCGACCAGTCGGGCGGACAGCGCGTTGCGGTTGTGCGGTGAATCCAGCGTCAGACGGGCGACGTGGCCGTCGACCGCATAACGGACCAGGGTGTCCATCGGAGTCAGTACGACCGCGGCAGGCCCAGTGAAGTCTGGGCGACGAAGTTCAAGATCATTTCCCGGCTCACCGGGGCGATGCGCGCCAGCCGTGACGCGGTGAGCATCGAGGCGACGCCGTACTCCTTGGTCAGCCCGTTGCCTCCCAGCGACTGCACGGCCTGGTCGACGGCGCGGGTGGACGCTTCTCCGGCGGCGTATTTGGCCATGTTGGCCGCTTCGGCGCAGCCGAAATCGTCGCCGTGGTCATAGAGCGTGGCCGCCTTCTGCATCATCAACCTGGCCAGTTCGAGCTCGATGTGGTTCTGTGCCAACGGGTGGGCGATGCCCTGGTGGGCGCCGATCGGGGTCTTCCACACCTGGCGGGTCTTCACGTAGTCGGCTGCCTTGGTGAGCGCGAATCGGCCCACCCCGATCGCGTTGGCCGCCCCCATGATCCGCTCGGGATTCAAGCCCGCAAAGAGTTGCGCGATCGCGGCGTCCTCCGAACCCACCAGCGCATCGGCAGGCAGCCGGACGTCGTCGAGGAACAACGAGAACTGGTTCTCCGGGCTGACGATCTCCATGTCGATCTTGGTGAAGGTAAAACCGGGGGAATCGGTCGGCACGATGAACAGTGCCGGCTTCAGGTTGCCGGTCTTGGCGTCTTCGGTCCGGCCCACGACCAGCACCGCCTGGGCCTGGTCGACCCCGGAGATGTACACCTTCGCACCCGACAGGATCCAGTCGCTGCCGTCCCGTCGCGCGGTGGTGGTGATCCGGTGGGAGTTCGAGCCGGCGTCGGGTTCGGTGATCGCAAACGCCATGGTGATCGAGCCGTCGGCGATTCCCGGCAGCCAGCGTTTCTTCTGCTCGTCGGTGCCGAATTTGCTGATGATCGTGCCGTTGATGGCCGGTGACACCACCATCATCAACAGGGAGCAGCCGTTCGACGCCATCTCGTCCATGACGAGCGACAGCTCGTACATGCCCGCGCCCCCGCCGCCGTACTCTTCGGGCAGATTCACCCCGATGAAGCCGAGTTTTCCAGCCTCGGACCATAACTCGTCGGTGTACTCGCCGGCGCGGGCCTTGGCCAGGTAGTAGTCCTGTCCGTAGCTGGCCGCGAGCGCTGCGACTGCCTTGCGTAACTCCTGACGCTCGGCGCTCTCGATGAAGCCGGTGTCGCTCATTGCTCTCCTTCAGCCGCAGCCGGGCTCTCTACCCGGGCCAGGACGGTACCGACGTCGACCTGCTGGCCGACGCTGACATCGAGTTGGGCCAGTACACCGTCGCCGGGCGCGGTGATGGTGTGTTCCATCTTCATCGCCTCGAGCCACACCAGGGGCTGGCCGGCGATCACCGTGTCACCCAGTGCCGCACCGAGCCGGATCACCGTGCCGGGCATGGGGGCCAGCAGCGAGCCCTTCTCGACCGCGGATCCCGGTTCCGGGAACCGTGCGGCGGTGGCCAGTCGCACCGAGCCCAGCGGAGCGTCGACGAACACCTCGGTGCCGTATCGGCTCACGGCGAACGCGGTCGCCACCCCGTCGGCGTCGGCCAGCACCACCTCGTGTGGCTGTGCCGATATCAGGGTCACGTCGTCGTCGGGCAGCAGCAGCCCGTCGCGGGTGAACCGATAGGCCACCCGATGTTCGCGCTCCGCGGCGTCCACATACGTCTTGTGCTGATTGCCCGACACCACATTGCGCCAGCCGCTGGGGATTTCGGCCATCACCGGGGCGGTGGCCCGGTTGGCGGCGGCATCGGCCAGGGCGGCGGCGACCGCCGCGAGCCGGACGGTGCGGTCGTCGGCAAGCGGCCGGGCCAGTTCGGCCAGGCCGTGGGTGTCGAAGAATGCCGTGTCGGTTGCGCCGTCGACGAACGCATGGTGGCGAAGGACATTGACCAGCAGATCGCGGTTGGTGCCAACACCGTGCAGCCGGGTGCGGGTCAGTGCGTCGGCGAGCACCGCAGCCGCGCGGCGCCGGGTCGGGGCATACGAGATCACCTTGGCCAGCATGGGGTCGTAGTGGATCGACACGGTCGAGGAGTCGACGATTCCGGAGTCCAATCGGACACCGGTGCCGGCCAACAGACCGAACGACGCGGTGGCGGCAGGAACTTCGAATCGATGGACGACTCCGGCCTGCGGCTGCCAGCCCCGCGCGGGGTCCTCGGCGTAGATCCGTGCCTCGATGGAATGGCCGCGGGGCCGCGGCGGAGCGNNGTCCAGGCGCTCCCCGTCGGCCACCGCGAGCTGCCACTCCACGAGATCCAGTCCGGTGGTCAACTCCGTGACCGGATGCTCGACCTGAAGGCGAGTGTTCATCTCCAGGAAGTAGAACTGCCCGTCATCGTCGGCGAGGAACTCCACGGTGCCCGCCCCGGTATAGCCGATCGCCTCGGCTGCCAGCCGTGCGGCCTCAAAGAGCTTCTCCCGCATGCCGGTAACGCGTTCGACCAACGGTGAGGGCGCCTCTTCGATGATCTTCTGATGCCGGCGTTGAATAGAGCACTCGCGCTCGCCGACCGCCCACACTGTGCCGTGTTCGTCGGCCAGCACCTGGACCTCGACATGGTGGCCGGTGGGCAGGTAGCGCTCGCAGAACACCGTGGGATCGCCGAACGCCGACTGGGCCTCCCGACGCGCAGCCTGTACCTGATCGGCCAGCTCCGAGAGTTCGGTCACCACCCGCATGCCGCGGCCACCGCCGCCGGCAGACGCTTTCACCAGCACCGGAAGCTGTTCGGTGGTGACGGTGTCGGGGTCGAGTTCGCCGAGCACGGGAACCCCGGCGGCGGCCATCATCTTCTTGGCCTCGATCTTGGAGCCCATCGCGGCCACCGCGGCCACCGGCGGCCCGATCCAGCGCAGCCCGGCGTCGAGCACCGCCTTGGCGAAATCGGGGTTTTCCGAGAGGAACCCGTAGCCGGGGTGGATGGCGTCGGCGCCGGCGGACCGGGCTGCGGCGAGCAGCGCCGCGATGTCGAGGTATCCGCGCACGCCGTCGAGCCGCACCCGGGCATCGGCCTCGGCGACGTGCGGTGACTGGGCGTCGGGATCGGTGTAGACGGCCACTGTGCCGATTCCCAGCCGGCGACAGGTGGCGAAGACGCGGCGGGCGATCTCGCCCCGGTTGGCCACGAGGACTGTGGTGATCATTTCGCTCACATCCGGAAGACGCCGAAGTTCGACGTCCCCTCGATCGGGGCATTGGCTATGGCGGACAGGCACATTCCCAGCACGGTGCGGGTGTCGCGGGGGTCGATCACCCCGTCGTCGTAAAGCCGGCCGGACAAGAACATGGGCAGCGACTCGGCTTCGATCTGTGCCTCGACGGCAGCGCGCAGCGCCGCGTCGGCCTGTTCGTCCACGACGCCGCCGCGGGCTTCGGTGGCCGCGCGGTTGACGATCGACAGCACGCCGGCCAACTGTGCACCGCCCATCACCGCGGACTTCGCACTGGGCCAGGCGAAGAGGAATCGGGGATCGTAGGCGCGTCCGCACATCCCGTAGTGTCCGGCGCCGTAGGAGGCGCCGATCAACAGGGAGATGTGCGGGACCCGCGAGTTGGAGACGGCGTTGATCATCATCGAGCCGTGCTTGACCATCCCACCTTCCTCGTAGGCCTTACCCACCATGTAGCCGGTCGTGTTGTGCAGGAACAACAGTGGAGTGTTCGACCGGTTGGCCAGCTGGATGAACTGGGTCGCCTTCTGGGACTCCTCGCTGAACAGCACGCCGCGGGCGTTGGCCAGGATGCCCAGCGGGTAGCCGTGCAGCGTCGCCCAGCCCGTCACCAGTGAGGACCCGTACATCGCCTTGAACTCGTCGAAGTCGGAACCGTCGACGATGCGGGCGATCACCTCACGGGGATCGAACGGGATCCGAAGATCGGCCGACACGATGCCCAGCAGCTCGTCGGGGTCGGCGAGCGGCGGGGTGACCGGGCGCGGTGCGGGTCCGTGCTTGGCCCAGTTCAGCCGGGCCACGATGCGCCGGCCGATCCGGAGCGCGTCGAGCTCGTCGACGGCGAAGTAATCGGCCAAACCCGAAACCCTGGCGTGCATTTCGGCCCCACCCAGGGACTCGTCGTCGGCTTCCTCGCCGGTGGCCATCTTCACCAGCGGGGGACCGGCCAGAAAGACCTTCGACCGTTCCTTGATCATCACCACGTGATCCGACATGCCCGGAATGTATGCGCCACCGGCGGTGGAGTTGCCGAACACCAGCGCGATTGTCGGGATACCCGCCGCGGACAGCCGGGTCAGGTCACGGAACATCTGCCCGCCCGGGATGAAGATCTCTTTCTGGGTGGGCAGGTCGGCACCGCCGGACTCGACCAGTGAGATCACCGGCAACCGGTTCTCGAAGGCAACCTGATTGGCCCGCAGGATCTTCTTCAGTGTCCACGGGTTACTGGTGCCGCCCTTGACCGTGGGGTCGTTCGCGATCAGAAGGCACTCCACACCCTCCACCACACCGATACCGGTGACCAGGCTGGCGCCTACCTGGAAGTCGCTGCCGTAGGCGGCCAGCGGGCACAGTTCCAGAAACGGCGAGTCCGGGTCGACCAGAAGCTCGATCCGCTCGCGGGCGGTGAGTTTGCCCCGGTTGTGGTGGCGGTCGACGTATTTGGGCCCGCCGCCGGCCAAGGCCTTGGCCAGCTCACCGTCGATCTCGGCGAGCTTGGCGGTCATCGCCTCGGCTGCCGCGACATAGGTCGGTGCCGTCGGGTCGATGGTGCTCGTGAGCCGGGTCATGCCTGGTATCCAAGTGCCTTGGCGGCCAGTCCGGTGAGAATTTCGGTGGTTCCGCCGCCGATGCCCAGGATTCGCATGTCCCGGTATTGGCGTTCGACCTCGCACTCGGTCATGTAGCCCATCCCTCCGAACAACTGAACAGCCTGGTGTGCCACCCATTCGCCGGCTTCCACCGCGGTGTTCTTGGCGAAGCACACCTGCGCGATCAGATTCGTCTCGCCCGCCATCTGCCGTTCCACGACATTGCGTGAGTACACCCGGGCCACGTCGATGCGGCGGGCCATCTCGGCCAGCGTGTTCTGCACCGACTGCCGGGCGATCAACGGACGGCCGAACGTCTCGCGGTCGCGGCACCACTGCACCGTCAAGTCCAGGCACCGCTGTGCCGATGAATAGGCCTGCGCAGCAAGGCCGATCCGTTCGGAGACGAAGGCTGCCGCGATCTGGGTGAAACCGGAGTTCTCGGTGCCGACGAGATTGGCCACCGGAACCCGCGCCTCGGTGTAAGACAGCTCGGCGGTGTCCGAGGACCGCCAACCCATCTTGTCCAGCCTGCGGGTGACGTCAAAGCCCGGGGTGCCCTTCTCCACGACGAGCAGCGAAACCCCCGCCGCCCCTGGCAGTTCGGCACCGCCGGTGCGCACCGCGGTCACGACGTAGTCGGCGCGCACGCCCGAGGTGATGTAGGTCTTGGCGCCGTCGACGATGTAGGAGTCGCCGTCGCGGGTGGCCGTCGTCCGCAGATGGCCGACGTCCGAGCCGCCACCTGGCTCGGTGATGGCCAACGATCCGATCAGCTCACCGCGAAGGGTGGGCCGCACGAACGTCTCGATCAGCCGTTCGTCGCCGCTGGCCACCATGTGGGGCACCGCGATGCCGCAGGTGAACAGCGAGGCGAAAACCCCACCGGGAGTGCCGGCTTCGTGCAGCTCCTCGCAGATGACCACTGAGTCCGCGGCATCACCGCCCCCGCCGCCCACCGATTCGGGCAGGTCGGCGCCCAGCAGCCCGGCCGCCGCGGCCCGCCGGTGCAGGTCGCGCGGCAGTTCGCCGGCGCGCTCCCACTCCTGGATATGGGGCAGGATCTCGCGTTCGGCGAAGCTGCGTACGGTCGCGCGCAGCTGTCGGCGTTCAGCGGTGTTCCAGACGGTCACGGCAGGATCGCTTCCGGGATGTCGACGTGCCGGCTGCGTAGCCACTCGCCCAGCCCCTTGGCCTGGGGGTCGAATCGCGCCTGATAGGCGACGCCCTGGCCGAGGATGTCCTCGATCACGAAATTCATGGCGCGCAGGTTCGGCAGCAGGTGACGGGCGATTGGGAGATCCTTTGTCTCGGGCAGCAATTCCCGGAGTGCATCGACAGTCAGTGCATGCGCGAGCCACTGCCACTGCTCATCGGTGCGGACCCATACCCCGATGTTGGCGGCCCCGCCCTTGTCCCCGCTGCGGGCGCCGGCGATCGTGCCCAACGGCAGGCGTCTGACCGTGCCGGGGGCGGGGGAGGGCGGCAGCGGCGGTGGGTTGACCTCGGCCAGCTCGCGGGTGATCGCGGCGGCGGCGATGTCAGCGCGGGTTCCGTCCGGTCGCACAGCGACGTGGGCGACCGCGTCGGCCGGCACGAAGCCCGCGGTGAACACGCCATAGACCTGACCGTCGCCGGGTGGTGCGGTCGAGGTGAATCCGGGATAGGACGCCAGCGCGAGTTCGACTGCGGCCGAGGAGAACTGACGCCCGACGAGTTTGGGATCGGGATCGCGCACGACACAGCGCAGCAGGGCGCTGGCTGCCTCTTCGGTATCCGCGTCGGCGTGGTCGGTGCGTGCCAGCGTCCATTCCATCTCGGCCGGCGTCACCGTCAGCGCCGACTCCAGCTGGCGACGGACCAGGGCGGCCTTGGCCTCGATGTCCAAGCCGGTGAGCACAAACGTCGCCGCGTTGCGGAATCCGCCGATGCTGTTGCGTGACACCTTCAGCGACGGTGGTGGCGGCTCGCCGCGCACACCGCTGATGCGGACGCGATCGGCGCCGTCGGGGGTCAGGGTGATGCTGTCGAAACGGGCGGTGACGTCGGGGTTGGCGTATCGGGCGCCGCCGATCTCGTAGAGCAGCTGGGCGGTCACCGTGCCCACGCTGACCTGACCGCCGGTGCCGGGGTGCTTGGTGATCACCGAGGAGCCGTCGGCGTACACCTCGGCCAGCGGAAAGCCGGCGTGGCCGAGGTCGTCGATCTCGGTGAAGAAGGCGTAGTTGCCGCCGGTGGCCTGAGCGCCGCACTCGATGACGTGTCCCGCCACCACCGCGCCGGCCAGCTGGTCGTAGTCCTCCCGGCCCCACCCGAAGTGTGCCGCGGCCGGGCCCACCACCACCGAGGCGTCGGTGACCCGGCCGGTGACGACCACGTCGGCGCCGGCCCGCAGGCACTCGGCGATACCCCAGCCGCCGAGGTAGGCGTTCGCGGTCAGCGGCGAACCCAGTCCGAGCTCGGCGGCCCGGGGCAGGATGTCGTCGCCCTCGACGTAGGCCACCTGCGCGGGGATGCCGAGCCGCTCGGCCAGTGCGCGCACCTCGGCGGCCAGTCCGGCGGGATTGAGGCCGCCGGCGTTGGCAACGATGCGCACGCCGCGGTCATGGGCCAGGCCGAGGCACTCCTCGAGCTGGGTGACGAAAGTCCTGGCGTAGCCGCGCTCGGGGTGCTTGATCTTGTCCCGGCCAAGGATCAGCATGGTGAGCTCGGCCAGGTAGTCGCCGGTCAGATAATCCAGCTCACCGCCGGTGAGCATCTCCCGCATCGCGGCGATCCGGTCACCGTAGAAACCCGAACAGTTGCCGATCCGCACCGCATTTGCCATGCGCGCTGTCATCCCTTCACTGGCACTGGATCCGGGGTCGCTCCGCTCCTGCCCGCCGAACCAACCAACCGGTAGGTTACTGGGGACCGCCGGTTCTCCGTCAAGGGGTGAGGTCACTCGTCCCGGACGTTTTGGAGCCCACGCAGGTGAGCGGCTATCCTGAAGCGCAACTGTTGGCCGCCGGCACTGAGGAGTCTCCGCGCGGCGCCACCCCTGATCAAGGAGAAGCACGTCATGGCTGTGCCCAAGCGCAGAATGTCGCGCGCGAACACCCGCAGTCGGCGCGCGCAGTGGAAGGCCGAGGCCACCGGTCTGGTCACCGTTTCCGTCGGCGGCCGTCAGCACAAGGTTCCGCGCCGGTTGCTCAAGGCGGCTCGCCTCGGACTGATCGATCTCGACAAGCGCTGACGCGTTCACCTGCCGCGAATTGCCTGCTCGCGCGGCGTGCCTCTCAGGGCAATCTCAGGCGTTGGGTTGAGACTGGTTGCTGTGCGAATTCTTGTCGTTGATGATGATCGCGCTGTGCGCGAGTCGCTGCGCCGGTCCCTCTCGTTCAACGGGTACTCCGTTGACCTGGCGCAGGATGGCGTAGAGGCCCTCGATGCGATCGCCAACGACCGGCCCGATGCCCTGGTGCTGGACGTGATGATGCCCCGGCTGGACGGGCTCGAGGTCTGCCGGCAACTGCGCAGCACCGGTGACGATCTGCCCATCCTGGTCCTGACCGCACGGGACTCGGTGTCCGAGCGGGTGGCCGGTCTGGACGCCGGCGCCGACGACTACTTGCCCAAGCCGTTCGCCCTCGAAGAGTTGCTGGCGCGGATGCGCGCGCTGCTGCGGCGCACCAGCCCCGACGAGCAATCCGATTCGGCGGTGATGTCGTTCGGCGATCTCACGTTGGACCCGGTCACTCGCGAGGTGCACCGGGGTAAGCGCGCCATCAGCCTGACCCGCACCGAGTTCGCCCTGCTGGAGATGCTCATCGCGAATCCGCGGCGGGTGCTCACCCGCAGCCGCATCCTGGAAGAGGTATGGGGTTTCGACTTTCCGACATCCGGTAACGCACTGGAGGTCTACGTCGGTTATCTCCGTAGGAAAACCGAAGCAGAAGGAGAACCGCGGCTGATCCACACCGTTCGGGGTGTGGGTTATGTGCTGCGTGAGACACCGCCCTGATGGCACGCCTGAGGCGGCGCGCGCGGGCTTCGCGGGCGCCTGACGAATCGACGACATCGCTGTCCCTGCGATGGCGGGTGATGTTGCTGGCCATGTCGATGGTGGCGATGGTCGTCGTGCTGATGGCGGTCGCGGTGTACGCCGTGGTGTCCGCCGCGCTCTACACCGACATCGACAATCAGCTGCAGAGTCGGGCGGGCTTGCTGATCGCCAGCGGGTCGCTGGCAGCCGATCCCGGCAAGGCAATCGAGGGCACCGCCTACTCCGACGTGAATGCGATGCTGGTCAACCCGGGCCGGTCGATCTACACCGCGAACCAGCAGGGCCAACGGTTGCCGATCGGCGAGCCGGAGAAATCCGTGATCGGTGGCGAGCTACTGATGTCGCGCCGGACGGTGGCCAACCAGCGGGTGCTGGCGGTGCATCTGCCCAACGGCAGTTCGCTGCTGATCTCGAAGAGCCTGGCGCCGACCAACGCGGTGATGACCAAGCTCAAATGGGTGCTGTTGGCGGTGGGCGGCATCGGCGTGGTGGTGGCCGCGATCGCCGGCGGGATGGTGGCCCGAACCGGGCTGAGGCCGGTGGCGAGATTGACCGAGGCCGCCGAGCGGGTTGCTCGCACTGACGATCTGCGGCCCATTCCGGTGTTCGGCAGTGACGAATTGGCTCGGCTCACCGAAACGTTCAACACGATGCTGCGGGCCTTGGCCGAGTCGCGGGAGCGCCAAGCCCGCCTGGTGGCCGACGCGGGCCACGAGCTGCGCACGCCGCTGACATCGCTGCGCACCAACGTCGAGCTGCTGATGGCCTCGATGCAACCCGGCGCGCCGAGGCTGCCGGAGGGCGAGATGGCCGATCTGCGAACGGATGTGATTGCGCAGATCGAGGAATTGTCCACTCTGGTGGGCGATCTGGTGGACCTTACGCGGGAGGATGCCGGCGGGGTGGTCCACGAAGCCGTCGATCTGAGCGACGTCGTCGAGCGCAGCCTGGAACGAGCGCGCAGACGCCGCAACGACGTTCAGTTCGACGTCGACGTCATCGGATGGCAGGTCTACGGTGATCCCGCCGGGCTGTCGCGGGCGGTGGTGAACCTGCTGGACAACGCCGCCAAATGGAGCCCGTCGGGGGCCCACGTCGGGGTCCGGTTGCGTCAGGTCGACGCCGCCCACGCCGAGCTCGTGGTGTCCGACCACGGACCGGGAATCCCGCCTGCCGAGCGCGGTCTGGTGTTCGAGCGGTTCTACCGCTCGGCGTCGGCGCGGGCCATGCCTGGATCGGGCCTCGGACTCGCGATCGTCAAACAGGTTGTCGTCAAGCACGGCGGGATGATCCGCATCGGCGACACGGTGCCCGGGGGCCAACCACCGGGCACGGCGTTCTATGTGCTGTTGCCCGGCCTGCCGATCACCGCGGCAATGTATCCGGAGCCTTCAGCTGAGAGCGAAATCACCGGTACAAACGCCGAGAGCAACGGTGATCGAGGGTCGCTCCAGCAAAAACCGCCGACCGTACCGAGTGTTATCTCAGTCGATTCTCAGTAGTGCAAGGCAAGCTTGAGCCAACACATTTTGTGCATCTCGTGGAGAGAAAGAGCGACCTGACGACATGACCGACCACTCGAGGTACTCGCAGCCGCAGCAGCCCGGCCCAGCCGGGCCGAATCAGCATGCGGCACCGGGGTATTCGCAGCCCCCGCGGACGGCCGGTTATCAGCAACCCTACGACTGGCGCTACGCCACCCAGCAGCAACCGCCTGCCTATCGTCAGCCTTACGATCCGTATCAGGTTGCGCGACAAGGACATCCGCCGACTTCTCCGGTTATGCCGCCGCTGCCGCCGCGCAAGCGCTCAAGGGTGGCGGCGCTGACCGCAGGAGCGTTGGCCATCGCCGCGGTGTCGGCGGGCGTCGGCGGCACGGTGGTGCTGCTGGCCCACCCGGACCGCCAACCGGTCGGCTCGGTGTTGCAGGGTGGCCCCAACGGGGTGTCCAACGTCCCGGCCGCCAATCTGCCGGTGGGTTCGGTCGAACAGGTGGCGGCCAAGGTCGTCCCCAGTGTGGTCAAGCTCGAAACCGAGTTCGGGCGTCAGTCCGAGGAGGGCTCGGGCATCATCTTGTCCTCCGACGGGCTGATCCTGACCAACAACCACGTCGTCGCCGCGGCCAAGGGCGGCGGTCCGGCGCCGGCGGCCCCACCCTCGATCCCCGGTTTGCCGCCGTTGGCGCCGGGCGGCCCGAGCGGGCCCAGCGGTCCCGGGGATCCGGCCGGCGGCGGGGCACCGACCACCACGGTGACGTTCGCTGACGGGCGCACCGCATCCTTCACCGTGGTCGGAACCGATCCGGCCAGCGATATCGCCGTCGTCCGGGCGCAGGGAGTGTCGGGATTGACTCCGATCAGCCTGGGCTCGTCGGCCAACCTGCGGGTCGGCCAGGACGTGGTGGCGGTCGGTTCACCGCTGGGTCTGGAAGGCACGGTCACCACCGGGATCGTCAGCGCCCTGAACCGCCCGGTCGCCACCGGCGGTGACGCGAACAACCAGAACACCGTGCTGGATGCCATTCAGACCGACGCCGCGATCAATCCGGGGAACTCCGGTGGCGCGCTGGTGAACATGAGCGGTGAGCTGGTCGGGGTGAACTCGGCGATCGCCACGCTCGGCGGCGATTCCCCCGACGCCCAGAGCGGGTCGATCGGGCTGGGCTTCGCCATTCCGGTGGACCAGGCCAAGCGGATCGCCGACGAGCTGATCAGCACCGGCACCGCCACTCACGCGTCGCTCGGGGTGCAGGTCAGCAATGACACCACCACGCATGGAGCGAAGATCGTCGACGTGACCAAGGGCGGTGCCGCGGCGTCCGCCGGGTTGCCCAGCGGTGTCGTGGTGACCAAGATCAACGACCGCGTGATCGGCAGCGCCGACGCCTTGGTCGCCGCCGTCCGGTCTCGCGCGCCGGGCGAGAAGGTGACGCTGACCTACACCGATCCTTCCGGCGCCGATCGCACCGTGGAGGTCACGCTCGGCAAGGCCGCCCAGTGATCCGCGTGGTGGGTGACCATCCCATGACTCTGACCAGCACGACTGCCAGGATGTCGGCGCGCGGATATACGGTGACACCCATGGAACAGCCAGGGGAGCTGGTGGGGCGTGCACTTGTCGTCGTGGTCGACGACCGTACGGCTCACGGCGATGAGGAGGACCACAGCGGACCGTTGGTCACCGAGCTGCTCGCGGAGGCGGGCTTCGTGGTGGACGGCGTGGTCGTGGTCTCTGCTGACGAGGTCGAGATCCGCAACGCGCTGAACACCGCCGTCATCGGTGGTGTCGACCTGGTGGTATCGGTGGGTGGCACCGGTGTCACTCCGCGCGATGTCACGCCGGAGGCCACCAGGACCATCCTCGATCGGGAGCTGCTCGGGATCGCCGAGGCGCTGCGCGCCTCGGGTCTGTCGGCCGGGATCACCGACGCCGGCCTGTCACGCGGGCTGGCCGGGATTTCCGGCAGCACGCTGGTCGTCAACATCGCGGGCTCGCGGTATGCGGTGCGCGACGGCATGGCGACCCTCAACCCTCTGGCGGCCCATGTCATCGGCCAGCTGTCCAGCCTGGAGATTTAAGCAAGCTCCTCACGGAGCGTCGACGGTCGCCGCCGGTAGCGGCGTACCGTCGGTTAAGCGCGCCGTATCGGGCGCGCAGGGCCTTGTGTTAACAGCCTGTGAACTGCACAAACATCAAGATTGTGATCTTTGTCACAATTATCCGGAGATGTGATGGGAACTTCGCGTCAGAACCGATCTGCAGTTAACAAGATTTTCGGCACCGAGCTGCCTCAGGAGTCCTCCGACGAACGCGATCCGGACGACAAACGTGACATCGCGGACCGCGACCAATGGCTCAGGGATAACGTTCCGCCGCACCACCATTGAGTATCGGCAGGTAGTGGGATCCGATTGCTCGGGTGGCTGCGGCCCCTGCCCTGTCGGGTCGTCCCACGCCGGGAAGTTCCCGGTTAACCGTGGCCGGCTTTCCAGCAAACTTCCTCGCGCAAGAATTGATTCGACGCACCCCGACCCTATGCGTTGCCGCCCAGATGCCATCCCGTTATGTTCCTCGTGTCAACGATGAGCAGAGCGTAAGAGCAGGTTGTGAGGACTCTCATTGAACTGCCAAGCGCCGTGTGCGGTGTCAGCATGTTGGGACCCGAGCACGAACCACTAACTCGGTGAGCCCGCGGGTCACCGTCGACATAGCTAGGGAGAACATGAAGGTAATCGGTCGGGTACTGGTGGCGATGATCGCCGCCGTCGCGGCGTTGTTCGTCGGGACAGGTACCTCGCACGCAGGTTTGGACAACGAGCTGAGTCTGGTCGACGGCGGTGGCCGCACGATGACGATTCAGCAGTGGGACACCTTCCTCAACGGCGTGTTCCCCCTGGACCGCAACCGGCTGACCCGTGAGTGGTTCCACTCCGGCAAGGCTGTCTACAGCGTGGTCGGCCCGGGTGCCGACGAGTTCGCGGGCACCTTGGAGCTGGGCTACCAGGTGGGCTTCCCGTGGTCGCTGGGTGTGGGCATCAACTTCAGCTACACCACGCCCAACATCCTGCTGGACGACGCTGACATCTCCCCGACGGGCTTCAACCCGCTGGGCTCGGTGATCACCCCGAACCTGTTCCCGGGTGTGTCGATCAGCGCCGACCTGGGCAATGGCCCCGGTATCCAGGAAGTCGCCACCTTCTCGGTGGACGTCGAAGGCCCCAACGGCTCGGTGGCGGTGGCCAACGCCCACGGCACCGTGACCGGTGCGGCCGGCGGTGTGCTGCTGCGTCCGTTCGCCCGGCTCATCTCCAAGGCCGGTGACAGCGTCACCACCTACGGCGAACCCTGGAACATGAACTGACTCCCTGAGCACGTCAACACAATGGCCCCCGGCATCCGCCGGGGGCCATTGTGTTGATCGGGTGTCAGTCTCGGTCGGCGCTCGTGGTGTCCGCAGTGTCGGGGCTCGGGCCGGTCCCCGGGCCAGTGACCTTCTTTGGCGTCCCGTTCGCGTCCGCCAGCAGATCACGGATCTCGGTCAACAGGCTCAGTTCCGTGTCGCCGGCCTGCTCGACCTCGCCCTTCTTGCGCAGCCGGTTGTAGGGGACGACGACGAAGAAGTACACCACCGCGGCGACGAGGACGAAGTTGATCATGGCCGACAGCAAGATGTTGAGGTCGATGGCCTGCCCGCCGCCGATGCCGATGCGCAGGATGCCGTATTCGGTGTCCTTGCCCGCCCCGATGCGATCGATCAACGGTTGGATGATGCTGTCGGTGAACTTGGTGACCAACCCGGTGAACGCCGTACCGATCACCACCGCGACCGACAGGTCGACGATGTTGCCGCGGGCGAGAAATTCTTTGAAACCTTTCAACACGACATGACCCCTTTCACGTGGGAATTGGCTTGTCAGCAGGACTGCTCCCCGAGACCTCGAAGGGTAGTACGGCGCTGGGCGCCTCAGTGGATCGTCAGCGTGACGGTCTGCACCAGCGTGGCGGCGGCCAGGGCGCGCGCGGCCGGGGCCGGTAGCGCCACCAGGACCACCCGGTCATCGCCCGATCCGGCGGCTTTCTGCTTCGCTGACACCAGCACCACGATGGCGTCCGAGGCCACCAGCGTCGGCGTGGCGTCCGCGCCGGCGTCCGGGGCGCCCATCACATCCACCACGTCGCCGGGCCTGATCAGGTCGAGCACCGCCGCGTCGGCAAGGTGCAGCGGCACCACTCGTGCGTCCGGCCCGGCGGTGAGGCCCGCAAGGCGG
Organism: Mycobacterium sp. shizuoka-1; assembly: GCF_002723835.1. Lineage (GTDB taxonomy): Bacteria > Actinomycetota > Actinomycetes > Mycobacteriales > Mycobacteriaceae > Mycobacterium. Next base: position 25,224 of record NZ_BEWG01000112.1, read on the forward strand.
GAGCCCAGCACGCGCACGTCGGTGAGTATCTCGCCGCGCCGGGCCGGTCCGGCCAGGGTGGTGCCGACGAGGGATTCGACAACGGTCTGAGCGCCGTCGGGTACTGTTGCGGCAGAACGCTTTTCCAGCGCAATGTCGTCGGCGGACAACGCGATACCGGGGCGCAGGTCGCGCGCGGCGACCACGACATCGGATCGTCGGTCACCGGGATCCGGTCGCAGGGCGGCGATGCCGGCGAGGACGACCAGGCTGCCCGCCGCGACGCGGCGGGCCACCACCGTGCGGGTGGCGTCTGGCCGCAAGTGCCGGATTCGGCTCGACAGTGTGGGATTGAGCGACTCGCCCATGCGGCCACCGTAGCGGGGTGCGCTGCTCCGGAATTTCCTGGCGGGACTCGCCTGTTGATAAGTGGGCTGGGTGCGGCGGTTTTTCGTCGTTTCCGGCTTCGGGCATATCGTTGCCTGTACGTTTACCTAACTGTTGTTACGGCGCCTGGGCGGGTGAGTAAGGAGGCGCGGCCATGAATGCCGATCAGCTTCTGGCACGCAACCTGCTGTCCGCGCTGGCCAACGGCGAAGTGCAGCCGCACTTTCAGCCGATCGTGTCGTTGGAGGACCGCCACGTTCTCGGGTTCGAAGTCCTTGCCCGATGGCACGATCCGGCCCAAGGGTTCATCAGCCCGGAGCGCTTCATCCCGGTGGCCGATCGGTTCGGCCTGCTGGACCGTTTGCTCGACCAATTGATGCGGACGTCATTTCAGGCCGCGGCCCAGTGGCCGCACAACCTCTTTCTCGGGTTCAACGTCTCACCCACGCAGCTGCGCAACGCCGAGCTGGCGACCAGGATCGCCACGGCCGCCATCGAGGCGTCATTTCCCTTGAGCCGCGTGCACATTGAGGTGACGGAGTCGGGTTTCATCGAAGACCTGACCCAGCCCCGTCGCACGCTCGACCGGTTGATCAACCTCGGTTGCATGATCGCGATGGATGACTTCGGCACCGGCTATTCCAGCCTCACCTGGCTGAGCACGTTGCCGTTCTCCAAGATCAAGGTCGACTCGAGTTTCGTGATGGCGATGCAGGACCACCGGCAGAGCCGAAAGATCGTCGACGCAGTGGTGGGCCTCGGGCACAGTCTCGGGCTGGCGGTCGTGGCGGAGGGGGTCGAGACCGCCGAGCAGGCCGAGCTGCTCAAAGGCATGGGATGCAAGCTCGCGCAGGGTTACCTGTTCGGTCGGCCGACGCCGGCGATCCAGGTCCCGGACGTGTTGGCCGCCAGCGCGGCCCGCGCCCGCGACGCCGAACCGTCGGCGTCGATGTCGCTGGAGTTCCGGGCGCATCGGCTCTCGGAGGCCTACGAATCCACCGCCGCCGTCGCGTTCATGGACCCCACCGGCACCGTTGTCGCGTCCAGCTCGGCCTTTGATCGCACAATGGAGGTCGGTCCGGGTGAAGCGGCCGGCCGGCACATCTGGGAGTTGATCGGGGTGACACCCGAGACGTTCGCCCAGCTGCGGGCGACCGATCTGCTCGACCAGCCGTTTCCGGCCTTCGACGAGACAACGGCCAGCGGGTCGATCGCGCGCGTGCTGATCCGTCCGGTCAAGGACGAGAGAAGCGAATTGCTCGGGTATTCAGTCGAATTCGGCGATTCCGAGCAGAGTTCGACCGAGGTGGCGTCCTGACGGACGATGTTCGTCAGCTCGAGGCTGCGGCGGCCGGCGTCGAGGTGCTCGCACTCGAGGAACTCGACGAGCTGGACGACGACTCGCTGGAGCTCGAGGATTTCTCCGAACTCGACGACGAGGAGGACTCCGACTTGCCGGTGCTCTTGGTGGAGTCACGGCTGTCAGTGCGGTAGAAGCCGCTGCCCTTGAACACCACTCCCACCGAGTTGAACAGCTTGCGCAGCCGACCGGAGCACTGGGGGCAGCTGGTCAGCGCATCGTCAGTGAACGCCTGCACCGCGTCGAAGCGGTTGTCGCACTCGGTGCACGCGTAGCTGTAGGTCGGCACATGAACCTCCGGGACGAGACGTGGTCTTTTAGCACTCTACCGTGCCAAGTGCTAGAACCGCCATGTGGTACTTATCATTCCCGATACCGCGCAGGGGTGAGCCGGGCGACCAGGTGCCGCTGAATTGCGGCAAAACGGGATCGCCGGGGGAGGCTCGGGTGCATGGTAGGCCGGTGGCCTCACGACGTGGCGGCCAACGTGAACAGGCCGTGTTTGGGGGTCAGGACATGGGTCATCCGAATGTCATGAGCCTCGCTGGGCAGCTCGTCGACGACCTCGCTGTCCCGGACCACCGCGACGAGCTTGGTGCCGGGTTTGCACAGGGCCAGCGAACGGTCGTAGAACCCGCCGCCACGCCCCAGCCGCACCCCGCGGCGGTCCACTGCCAGCGCGGGAACCAGCACCACGTCCGCCTGCGCCACCGCCGAGCTGGGCAGCCACGGCTCCGGCGGCTCCAGCAGCCCGAACCGGGCCGCGACCAGAGTGCCCGGCACGTAGACGCCCCACAGCAGGGCGAGCGGCGCGCCGTCGGCGTCCGACCGCGTCACCGGCAACAGCACCCGGGCGCACAACTCGCGCAGCCGGTCCACCAGCTGCGGCGAGCCGGGTTCGGTGCCGACCGGCAGATAGGCGCAGACGGTGTCGTCCGGACCCACGAACTCCCCGAGGTGGCCGGTCAGCGCCAGCGCCTCGGCTGCCCGGTCCGCGTCGGAAACCGCGCGTCGCGCGGCCAACAGGGCCTGCCTGTGGTGGGCTTTCGAACCGGCGAACACGCCGTCCACCATGTCAGTGCGCGCGTCGATTGCGCCAGAGTGAAGGGTCACGATGATGGCGATAGGGTGTGAACGATGAGGCCGTCAGAGGTCCCGTTCCCGCGCACAGCGATTGTTCCCGCGGCCGGGCTGGGTACCCGATTCCTGCCCGCGACCAAGACAGTGCCCAAGGAATTGTTGCCGGTCGTGGACACGCCGGGCATCGAGTTGGTCGCCGAGGAAGCCGCCGAGGCGGGTGCCGAGCGGTTGGTGATCGTCACCTCCGAGGGCAAAGACAGCGTCGTCGCGCACTTCGTCGAGGACCTGGTGCTCGAGGGGACGCTGGAGGCCCGCGGTAAGAAGGCGATGCTCGAGAAGGTGCGCCGGGCGCCGGCCCTGATCAAGGTCGAGTCGGTGGTCCAGCACGAGCCGTTGGGCCTGGGACATGCCGTCGGGTGTGTGGAATCGGTGCTCTCGCCCGACGAGGACGCCGTGGCGGTGCTGCTGCCCGACGACCTGGTGCTGCCGACCGGCGTGCTGGAGACGATGGCGAAGGTCCGGGCCAAGCGCGGCGGCACGGTGCTGTGTGCGATCGAGGTGTCGGAGGCCGAGGTCAGTGCCTACGGCGTGTTCGACGTCGAAGAGGTGCCGGATGCGGCCAATCCCAACGTGCTCAAGGTCAACGGCATGGTGGAGAAGCCCAAGGCGGAGGATGCGCCGTCGCGGTTCGCCGCGGCCGGCCGCTACCTGCTGGACCGGGCGATCTTCGATGCGCTGCGCCGCGTCGACCGGGGTGTCGGCGGCGAGATCCAGTTGACCGACGCGATCGAGTTGCTGATCACCGAAGGCCACCCGGTGCATGTCGTGGTGCACCGCGGCTCTCGACACGACTTGGGAAATCCCGGCGGCTACCTGAAGGCTGCGGTTGACTTTGCGTTGGATCGTGACGACTATGGCCCGGATTTGCGGCAATGGTTGGTGGCGCGACTAGGCCTGGCCGACAAGACCGTCAAGTAAGAGCTGCGGCGGGCCCGCGCGATCGGGGCTCGAGGCAGAAAGGCGCGCGGTGCGTTCGGTAGAGGAACAGCAGGCCAGGGTGGCGGCCGCCGCGGTGGCGCCGCGACCGGTTCGGGTGCCGATCGCCGAGGCTCAGGGCCTGATGTGCGCTGAGGAAGTGATCACCGAGCATCCGTTGCCGGGGTTCGATCAGGCCGCCATCGACGGCTATGCGGTGCGCAGCGTCGATGTCCAGGGCATCGGTGCCGGCGGCGACGACGAGCAAGGCGATGGTGAGATCAGCCTGCCGGTGATGGGGGTGATCGAGGCCGGCACCCGCACGCCGAGCCGGCTGCAGCCCAAACAGGCGGCCCGGGTGCAGACCGGGGCGCCGATGCCGACTCTGGCCGACGCGGTTCTCCCGCTGCGCTGGACCGACGGCGGTCAGGCCCGGGTGCGGGTGCTGCGCGGAGTGCGTTCGGGCGCCTATGTCCGCCGGGCCGGCGACGACGTCCAGCCCGGTGACGTGGCCGTGCGGGCCGGTGCGATCATCGGCGCCGCGCAGGTGGGGCTGCTGGCAGCGGTCGGCCGGGAGCGGGTGCTCGTGCATCCGCGGCCACGGGTGACGGTGATGAGCGTGGGCGGTGAGCTCGTCGACATCTCCCGTACGCCGGGCAACGGCCAGGTGTACGACGTCAACTCCTATGCGATCGCCGCCGCGGCCCGAGACGCCGGCGCCGAGGTGAACCGGCTTGGCATCGTCAGCGCGGATCCCAAGGATTTGCGCGAGGTGGTCGAGGGCCAGCTCAACCGTGCTGAGCTGGTGGTGATCGCCGGTGCGGTCGGTGGTGCGGCGGCGGAGAGCGTGCGCACCGTGCTGTCCAAGCTGGGGGAGATGGAAGTCGCCAGGATCGCGATGCATCCGGGGTCGGTCCAGGGGTTCGGCCAGCTGGGGCGCGAAGGGGTGCCGACCTTCCTGCTGCCGGCGAATCCGGTGAGCGCTCTGGTGGTCTTCGAGGTCATGGTTCGGCCGTTGATCCGGCTGTCGCAGGGCAAACGGCAGCCGATGCGGCGTGTCGTGCAGGCCCGGGCGCTGTCGCCGATTTCGTCGGTAGCCGGGCGCAAGGGATACCTGCGCGGGCAGCTGATGCGAGACCAGGACACCGGCGAATATCTGGTGCAGGCGCTCGGTGGGGCCCCCGGCGCCTCGTCGCATCTGCTGGCCACGTTGGCCGAGGCGAACTGTCTGGTGGTGGTGCCCACCGAGGTCGATCAGGTCCGGACCGGTGAGCTGGTCGACGTCGCCTTCCTGGCTCAACGCGGCTGAACCGCGGATCACGGTGAATCTCCTGCGCAACAGTTCTGTGCACCCGGGATGGCCCGCGCAGGTCGGACCGCTGCGGGTGCGTGCAGGCGTGGTCCGGTTGCGTCCGGTGCGCATGCGCGACGCGGCGATGTGGAGCCGCATCCGGATGGCCGATCGTCGTTTCCTGGAACCGTGGGAGCCGACAGCCGAGGTGGATTGGGCTGTGCGACATGCGGTTTCGTCGTGGCCGGCGGTGTGTTCCGGGCTTCGCGGCGAGGCGCGCAAGGGCCGGATGCTGCCGTACGTCATCGAATTGGACGGGCAGTTCTGCGGTCAGCTCACGATCGGGAACGTGACCCACGGCGCCTTGCGCTCGGCCTGGATCGGCTACTGGGTGTCCAGTGCCGTCACCGGCGGCGGGGTGGCGACCGGAGCGCTGGCACTCGGGCTGGACCACTGTTTCGGACCGGTCACGTTGCATCGGGTGGAGGCCACGGTGCGGCCGGAGAACGCGGCCAGTCGAGCGGTGCTGGCCAAGGCCGGCTTCCGCGAGGAGGGCCTGTTGCAGCGGTACCTCGACGTCGACGGCGCGTGGCGGGACCACCTGCTGGTCGCGATGACGGTGGAAGAGGTGGACGGTTCGGTGGCGGGCCGTTTGGTGCATCACGGGCTGGCGCAGTGGGCGTGATTCCCGAGCTGATTTGTTACTGATGTGACATTTGGGGCTGTTGGTGCTTGTCATGGGCTAATTACATGTGTGTAATTGACAGCGGCGCGCCGTCGCGGGTTGCGTAGGTCACGGACCTAGCCTGGACGGGAAAGGAGCAGGCCATCATGCCAAGCATCCCCCAGTCATTGCTCTGGATCTCACTCGTGGTGCTCTGGTTGTTCGTGCTGGTCCCCATGCTCATCAGCAAGCGCGACAACGTGCGTCGGACCAGTGACGTCGCGCTGGCCACCCGGGTGCTCAACGGCGGTGCGAAATCGCGCAGGTTCAAGCGCAGCGGGCCGTCGGCCGGTCACCGGCACGATCCGGACTGGCAACCCGAGGAGGACCAGTTCGACGAACTGGACGCCGACGATGAGGTGACGCCGTCCCGGACCCGCTCAGTGGTCGTGGTGGCCGCGGTGGCCGAGCAGACCGAACCCGACTATCTCGACGTCGACGTGGTCGACGAGGACTCCGGCGCCCTTCCGGTCGGTGGCGGTGCGGCGCGAGCTGCCGACGCCCAGCCAACCCTGTTCGACGAGGCCGTGGCGCCGGTGGCCGAAGACACGGTGACCGCCCAGCCCGAGGCAGCGGCCGAGGACGACGAGGAGGCCGTGTCCGAGGGGGAGGCCACCGACACGTTCGAAGCCATCGCCGACGACGAGCCGCAGGACGGAACGGCCGACGAATACGAATATGTCGAGGACACGTCCGGTCTGGAGGCCGAGGAGGAGCCGGCGACGACCATGACGCCGCGGGCCGGCCGGCAGCGCCGGACCGAATCCACGACGGCGGCGGCGGTCAGCGCCCGCAAGTACCGCTTCCGCAAGCGGATGCTGACGGCGATGGCGGCGGTCATGGTCCTCACGGCCGTGCTGTCCTTCACTGTCAGCGCCGATCTGTGGTGGGCCTGCGGTGCCGCCGGCGCAGTGACGGTGCTGTATCTGGCCTACCTGCGTCGGCAGACCCGGATCGAGGAGCAGGTGCGCCGGCGCCGTCAGCAGCGGATGGCGCGCTCGCGTCTCGGCGTGGAGAGCACCGAGGACCGCGAGTTCGACGTGGTGCCGTCGCGGCTGCGCCGCCCCGGCGCGGCGGTGTTGGACATCGACGACGAGGACCCGATCTTCGAGCACCTCGACGAGGTCGCGTTCGCGCGGCACTTCGACCTGCCGCGGGCGGCCGGTCAGTAGGTCACCGGTTTCGGCATGGCGGCCTGCGGCTGGTAGCCTGCTAGCGACCAAGGGGCTATAGCGCAGTTGGTAGCGCGTCTCGTTCGCATCGAGAAGGTCAGGGGTTCGATTCCCCTTAGCTCCACAGAGTTTGAGCAGTTCAGAGGCCTAAAGCCACTGAAACCGGATTTCCCGTCAACGCGGCGGTCAACAATTCGCGGCTAAGATGCCCGCCATGGCCTCTCTCCGCACCAGAACCCGCTCCGACGGAACCGAGTACTACGCCGTCCTGTATCGCCTCAAGGGCAAGCAGACGAGCACTTCCTTCGACGACTTCGCGCTCGCCGAGAAGTTCTGCAACCTTGCCTCGAAGTTCGGTGTGGAGAACGCGCTGAGCACCCTGCAGGTCGAGCAGACGCTGGCGACCCTGACGGTGGGCCAATGGGTGGAGCACCACATCAACCACCTAACCGGAGTGGACCCGAACACCATCACCAAGTACCGGACCTATCTCCGCAACGACATCGCCGAGCCGCTCGGTTCGATGCCTCTGGCCGCTCTGACCCGTGACCACATCGCTCAATGGATCAAGGGCATGCAGCAACCGAACGCTAAAGGCAAAGTCGTCTCGGCTAAGACGATCACGAACAAGCACGGCTTCCTGGCCGGTGCTCTCAACACCGCCGTGACTGCTGGCCACATTCCCGCCAACCCGTGTACCGGCATGGGCATGCCTCGCGACGACGACGAGCGCGAGAAGGTCTTCCTCACCAGCGAGCAATTCGCACTGCTGCACTCGAAAGTCACCGACTACTGGAAGCCGATGGTGGAGTTCATGGTGGCCTCCGGTGCCCGCATCGGTGAGGTCGTCGCGCTCCGCCCCTCCGACATCAATCTGGAGGCGGGCACGGTGAGGATTCGGCAGTCCTGGAAGTACGGCGGAGCCGAGCGAGGCTACACACTGGGCACCACGAAGACCCGGAAGTCGAAGCGGACGATCAACGTCCCGAAGTCGGTTCTGGCTAGGCTCGATCTGACCAACGAGTTCGTATTCGTGAACCGCGAGGGCCGACCGGTACGCCAGCACGGCTTCTCTGCTCGGGTCTGGTCACCAGCAGTCGAGAAGGCCTGGCCGTCACGAGACAAGGATGGTCGCGAGTACAAGAACCCACTCCGTCCCCGCGTCCACGATCTGCGCCACACCTGCGCGAGCTGGATGATCCAGCGCGGTGTGCCGCTGCCGGTAATCCAGGAGCACCTTGGTCACGAGAGCATCCAGACAACCATCGCTGTCTACGGCCACCTGGACCGGTCCTCGATGGAGGCAGCCTCTGACGCGATCGGTGCTGCTCTGGGTATGTAAAGACTTCTAGCCGCTGTCGTAACTCGTTGTTTCGCAACGCCATTCGGTGCTGAGTGTTTGCTTGAACCTGAGTTTCACAAGCTTTCAATCGGTTTGAACCGCTGGTATGGTCATGTCGTCCGGCTTTGCCGGAGTCTGCCAGAGGAGTCCCATCGGGACTGATCCATCGCGATCAAGGGACCTTCTGTGCCTCCATCTCTCACATACGACCTCGCCGCCGCTACTGAGCGCATCGGTGCACCCTCCACAGAGTGGCTGATTGTCAACCTCCGCCATGGCCGGTTTCCTGGCCGCAAGATTGGCCGTCACTGGCGGCTGACCGACGACGACATCCAGGCGATCCTGGACATCTGTAGCAACAGGCATCAACGTCTAAATCCGAAGAAGAACGTGGCTTCCGCGAGCGTCGCAACCGGTCTGACGCCCACGTCACGCAAGCGGGTAGCGGGCCTGTGACGCCTCATGAGTCCGCCTACCGCAGAAGTGGGCCGCCCCGATGACGCGAACACCGAAGCGGCCCAGGGACTACCGGATCAAGGAGTCGAATCCAGCCTACTACTGCCCTCTGCCATTAACCGGGCACTGCCGAGCCACATCCTGCATATCCTGGCCACTGGTGCGCCGGGTCGGAATCCGGGCGGACGGCAGGTCTGGGGCAGGTTCGTCTCCGTCGCGATGAGTGCGCGTCGGCGCGGGTGGACCGAGATGCAGTACGTCGACGAGGTCTGGTCGAAGGATTCTCGGTGGGGTAGCGGTGGCCGGAAGACGTATGGCTATTGGCACCTGACCAACCAACTGCTCGTGAGCGCCAAGGGCAATGAGGCCAGGGCTCACCGCGAGGTGGAACGTGCATGGAAAGCAGCAGGAGACAATCTGCTTCAGGAACATTCGCTGAAGACCCCTGAGGATTTCATCGCAGATGCGATCGAGTCGGCCTACGCCTGGGAGGACAGGCTCGACGAAGGTGTCGACAACCTCAGCATCACGCAGAAACTGGTGATGCTCTACGTCACAGCCTCGGTGATCAAACGGCGGAACTCCAAAGTCACTTGCCCATGCAGGGAAGTTGGTGCCGCTGCAGGCATTCCATACCGCACTGCCAACTACACAATGCGACGTCTAGGTGATCGAGGCTTTCTAGTTCTGCATGACAGGGGAACTCACTCTGCCGATCCGAAAAACTGGAAAGCAGCGATCTACTCACTGTCTGATCCATTCAGCCTCCCTCATGGAGGTCACACGTGATTGATCACCTTGCACACAGGAAACAGACTGGGAAGTCTACCTATGTGCAACGTCTGAAGACTCCCGAGAGTCCTGACGATATGGGCACCGACCGTTAGGCGGCCCGGCGTATGAACTTGAACTCAGTAGAGCCTCGACGGAAACGTGTTATCGGAGAGCTTTGGCTGTTTAGCGACACCCGTTTAGACTGATGGAAGTTGGACGTCCCGCCAGTGGATTTACTCGCGGGGGACGCCGACATAGCGGTGGCGGAAGTTCAGCACCGACGTGACGTTGACCGGATGCACAAGCGACGTCTTACTGGGACCAATGAGGCGCTCGGATCTCGCGATGCCTCAAAAGGCCCATGGAGCTGAGTAGCGCGCACGCAACTCCAAAGGTGCTGAGCTGCAATAGCTCTGCTTACCCTGTAGTGGTTGCAAAATGGATGAAAGTGGGACGCGAGAATGCGCAAGTATCCTCGCTGCGCCTATCCGCAACTTCGTGTCACTTTTCGATCCCTGAACTGGTAAAATAGTTCGAAGAATGACGAAACCCGCCGCCTCGGAGCGCAATACGCCGTCGGATCACTGCAAGTTGCGATGTGCGGTTTGGACTAACGTGCGAAGTCGCCTGACACCGAGGGGCTTTGAGCGATTCGGGCTGTCTGGTGGTGATGCTCGTGGACGCTAACGCGATGTACGAGATGGACGGCGTCTTGTATACCTACGACGAGCTGGCCGCCACGATCGAGGCGGAAGCCGCAACACTGCCACCGGAGACCTGGAGATCAGGCGAGTGGGATCTGAATGACTACATGATCGAAGCCGAGCAGGTGGGAATCATCAAGCGGCTCGACGCCGACCACTACTACGACGACGGCGAGGTCGTCTGACGGGGCGGGCGGTTGGCGACGGGGTTGGGTAGTACTTGCCGGAGGGGTCGATGTCTACCCAATGGGTGCGAGTGTGCCGCCAGCGACCTGCACTGTCTTGTTAGGTGTCTTGGGAGTCCGAGACCAAGAGGGCGACGGAAATCTCAAGGGCGTCCGCGATGTCGAATAGGCGCTCATAAAGCACTCCGCGCTTGCCATGCTCCAAGTCGATGAGCACATTGCGTGTGACGCCGGAACGTAGCGCCAACTGTTCCTGGGTCAGGCCTCGCGCGATGCGCAGGGTGCGGATGCGCCCGCCGACTTCCCGACGTCGCTGGTCCCAAGCGGCGACCCGGTCTGGGTCGTTCTGGCTGGGTCGGGTTGGCACCGTCCTAGTAATCGGTGAAGCGAAACCAATGTCTGCCCTACTAGTAGGGCTAAACTGTTGAGAGCTGCAGGCTGGGTCGGATAGCCTCGGTTGCTTTTGCAGTCACCACCGGGGGGGATTTTGATGAGAGTGCTGGCCGCCTCAGCAGCGTCGATTGCTGTCTTGACATTGATGGTCGGCTGCGGCGGGAAGAGCGGGTCGTACGAGGAGGGCTACCGCAGTGGAGGCGGTCGCGAGTGGGCGACGCAGATGTTGCGTACCGCCTCTCCAGATGTCGTATGCCGACGTATGTACACAGCCCTCATGAGACACCCTGAAAAGGCAGACGTCATCACGGACAAAGGCGAATACATACAGGGGTGTGAGGATGCTTTACGGGACGCAACCAGCTAGTTGCGCAGTACCTCCTCGACCAAGCCGTGCTTGGCAAATCCACACAGGCCGAGAACGCCTAGTACGCGAAGGGGCACGTCTAGGCGACTGGACTTGCTTACTCGTAATTTAGCGAAGCTGCATCCGATGAGGATGACGGAGTGGGATGTTCGGACATGACTGGGCAATGCGGTGCCGAACGGTGGCCACAGCCAGACCGAAGGGGTGGGTATGTTGATCCGACGAGTCGGGGTGAGCGCCCCCGGGGGAAAGTTCGCCATTGGCGTCTTGGTGACCGTTCTCGCACTGGCGGTCTGCGCACCTGCGCAAGCCGATAACGACCAGGATCAACGATTTCTAGCCGCCCTCACGTCCGCCGGTTGGTCGATCCACAACGCCAGCGGTCTCATCAGCCAGGGTCGACAAGTTTGCGTCGAGGGTCTGGCACATGGTGTGACGTGGCAGGAGATCCGCTCGACGCTAATGGGCTCTGGGTATTCGTCGTTAGATTCGTCAACACTCATTACTCAAGCCGTCACCGCCTACTGCCCTGACCGCAGATCTGCGATAGCAGGTATGGATTCTGGAACAAGAACTGCCGGACCGAGCAGCAACGATGAGTGGTGGGATACCCCGTCCATGGGTAAGTCGATGTGCACGATGGTCAAGGTGAATGGCCGCGACTGGGCCGCTAGCTACGGCATCGGCGACTTCAACGGCACCGCCCAGGGTGCGCATATTGTCGACGACTTGATCGCCAAGTACTGCCCCCAGTTCGGCCACTGAGCGTAGGGCGAGGACCCAGCAGGCTGACGCCGTCCATCTGGGTCACTTCGCACAGCCTGTTCGAAGCGGATGCATCACAGTCGGGCGCGGGCGCGAGACGATGCGCCGAAGTACTTGTGAGTCGACGTTCGCGGCTAGCGCAGGAGTGGAACAAGCGAGGAATGTTGATCACAGCAGCTAACATCTCGCCATGCCTCTGAGGATCGGCGACACGTTCGCCGGATACCGGGTGCTGCGACTCCTCGGCTCCGGGGGGATGGGCGAAGTTTATTTGGTCCAGCACCCCCGCTTGCCCCGGCAGGAGGCGCTGAAGGTACTCCGACCAGACATCTCAAGCGACGCCTCCTTCCGGGACCGGTTTATCCGGGAAGCTGACCTCGCCGCAGGCCTACGCCACCCCCACATAGTTGGCGTCCACGACCGAGGCGAGCATGAGGGGCAGCTCTGGCTCTCGATGGACTACATCGACGGCACTGACCTCGGACAGCTCGTGGAGCAGCGGTATCCGGCTGGCATGCCCGTCGAACTCGTCGTGCCCATCGTCAGTGCGGTGGCCAGCGCCCTGGACCACGCCAACAAAAAGGGCCTGCTCCACCGGGACGTCAAACCCGCCAACATCATGGTTGCCGACCTCGACACCGACGACCCGAGTATCTACCTCACTGACTTCGGCATCGCCCGCCCGCTTGACGACACCAACGGGCTCACCACCACCAACATGACGGTTGGGACCGTTGCCTATTCAGCGCCCGAGCAGCTCATGGGCGAGCCGATGGACGGGCGAGCTGACGAATACGCCCTCGCCGCAACGACGTACAACCTGCTTACCGGCGCACAACTGTTTCCGCACTCCAACCCCGCCGTCGTCATCAGCAGACACCTCAACACGACACCGCCCAACTTGCGTGACTGCCGCCCGGACTGCGCACGCTTAGACGAAACACTCCAGAAAGCACTCGCCAAGAACCCGGCTGACCGTTTTGCGTCCTGTTCCGCGTTCACGCAGGCCCTGACCGCTGTGTCGCCCCCACAGGCAGGTGCGTCCGCCAACGCAACCACCCAAGCTGCAGGCCAACCACGAACACCCGTCCCCGGCATCAGTGGGAGGCCAACCAGAAGACCAACCACTCGATACCGGCTTGCCGTGGGTGTAGTGGTTGCGATCATCGTCGTGATCGGGGTTATCGGGGTGTTGTGGCGGCCATGGCAGCATTCGCCATCGAACGACGCTGTCGTCACATCGAGCAGTGCACTGACCACACCCACTACGACAGGCGCACCTCCCTCAGGCTCTGCTGGGTCGGGACCTCCCGCGACGAGTACGAAAGCGGTTCCGACAGTTACGGTCACCGCAACACCGACGACGACTGCCGAAGCACCGTTTTCCGCAAGCGAACGAGCGTTTCTCAGCTCCGTCGCTTCGATTAGCCCGGCCAACGGCTATGCCAGCGGTCCCGCGTTCCTCAATGCCATCGACGGTGGCGCTGCAAGTAAGCAGCAGGAGGACCGCGCCTTGGTACAGCGTGGATACCAGTTGTGTGCTGCATTGGACGATGGTCTGGACTCCGCCGCTGCTCGCCAGCGAGTGCTAGAGCCTCTGAACGATCACTCGATCGACTTGTTCGACTACTACGGTGCACTCTTTATCGGATCTGCCACCTACCGACTGTGCCCTGAACATAGCGACAAAACAGGCCCGATCTAGCGCATAACACGACGGACGGCGTCCCGCGAGACTCTGTGAACCTGGGCGATCAGTCCGGCAGCTTGTCTGCCGCGATACCGACCCATACGTGCTTCTCGGCAGTCCGATTCCCAGTCTGATCCGCCTGGTGTTCCGTGATCACTGACACGGCGACTGGTTGGCCAACCATAACCACACCGCCAACGAGCACATCGGATGGCACATCGACAATTTTTGCCTTCGCCCGCTGTTTCTGCACCCGCATTTCGATGGCGTTGCCTTCGAGATCCACGCTCACCACGCGCCCCGACAATACCTGCGGGGAGGATACCGCCGATCTTTCGAAAAGCGCCTTAGCGCGGATGCGACCCCTCCTGGAAAGGGTGGAGTTCAACCGGCTGCCGGTGCTCCCTGCTGCAATGACCTGAAGGTCGAGGTTCTGGTCGTTCAGCTCGGACGTGAGTAGTCGTAGTTGTTGGAGGAAGTCGGGTCGTTCTTCTGCAAACGCGCTATCGTCAGCCTCGTTTTCAAGCGCGTCGTGCACTTTGAGAACGTGTGCGACCGCCGACTCAAACTCGTCTACTACGGCAACGTCGAGGTGATCCGGGTTTGTGGCAACAAAGCGGGGAACCATGTGCATGATCGCGCTTCCCTCGCTTACACCTTGCCAATCAATGTCTGCGATACGCGCTGCCGCTGCTGAACCGAGCGCCTCCCGCACCTCACTTTGGAAGCGGTCTGCGATCAACAAGGCATTGGACGGCAGTCGTCCACCTTCCGTCGATGGACCAATGAGCCGGAGATCCAAGTGGATTGGAAATCTGGCACTCGGGGTGACGTCTTGAATCGCCCCAACGAGTGATTGGCGCGCAGCTTGAACGAGGTCCGAATCATCGTCGTCGTTGTTCACTACCCAATCCGGTACGTGACGACGTCGGAGGCGTGGGTACCTGTCGGCCAGGCTCATAACGTCACCTCCAGATACCCTCGGGCTGGTTCAGCGTCTTCGACAAGCATCGCTTGCTTCACCGACAGGTCGGTCGTGCGTTGCCAGAAGTCGTCCATCATGCCGCGAGTGGCTACGTACTCGTATTCGTCAGCCTCCAGATTCCGCAGCTTGAGGGTGGTGAATGGCTTCCATAGTACGACGAACGGTTCCACTCGGTAGGTCGACTTGATCCGGTCCCGGTGTTGGTACAGCGCCTTGAGCTGACCCGCACCTCGGCGGCCACGCAGCGAGCTAAGCGCGTCACTATCGAGGAACGGCGAGATATCGACGTCGCCAACCTCAACAGCGCCGCTGGTAAAGCTCCCACCAACCCATAGCCGTTTTAACACCTTGACTCTTAGAGCAGTCTCGATGGCTTCCCAGTCGGCGAGATAGTCCACAAGGCCGTCGAACACGGCGCGACGGCTGGTAGATGCAGCGAACTCTGCCGCATCGACGAACCGCGACTCCATTTCCTCCAGTGTGCATAGGTACGTGCCAACCGGCAGGTGGCCGTCAACAAGATCAGGAATCAAGGCGACCAACAACCCCCATTTCCACACCCGTTTGAGAATCGTAGACGGCGGACTTCGACGTTAATGGCTTCTAACTCGATTCAATCGCTTCGCTTTGTGCGCTGCCCGCCGAGGTGACCCTTTCGATGTTCAACGACGGCGCTGTCTATCTAGGCTCTAGTCAAATGAGGCGGCCTGCAGGCGACGCTCTAGTGTCCATCTAGGGTTGTTGTCTGATTAATGGACATGTGCCATGATGGGTCTTAGACATCAGATCAACACTGGGGGGTAGATGGGCACGGGTCAGATCGTCGGCTATCGGCGGGTCAGCACCATGGACCAGAACACCGACCGCCAGCTCGACGGCTTCGATCTCGACGAGGTGTTCACCGATCACGCCAGCGGCAAGGACACCAACCGGCCCGAGTTGCAGGCGATGATGAAGCACGTCCGCAAGGGCGACGAAGTTGTCGTGCACAGCATGGATCGGCTGGCCCGCTCGCTGGTCGATCTCCGTCGCACCGTCGATGAACTCACCGGCAAGGGGGTGCGGGTCCGGTTCGTGAAGGAGGGCCTGACTTTCGGTGACACCAGTGACCCCTGCGCTGTGCTCATGCTCAGTGTGATGGGGGCGGTGGCCGAGTTCGAGCGCAGCCTGCTGCTCGAACGCCAGCGTGAGGGCATCGCCATCGCCAAGACCAAGGGTGTCTACAAGGGGCGCAAGCCTGCCCTTTCTGATGAGCAGATCGCCGAGGTGAAGTCGCGCCTTGCTGCCGGGGAGTCTGCAACCGCGCTAGCCAACAAATATGGGGTCAGCCGGGCGACCATCTATAACACCAACCCGTGGACTGAAGAGCACGTGATCGCTGTCGATGACCTATACCGTCGGCA
Organism: Mycobacterium sp. shizuoka-1; assembly: GCF_002723835.1. Classification (GTDB taxonomy): domain Bacteria; phylum Actinomycetota; class Actinomycetes; order Mycobacteriales; family Mycobacteriaceae; genus Mycobacterium. Next base: position 41,256 of record NZ_BEWG01000112.1, read on the forward strand.
CGGTTGCGTGCTCGGTTCGGCACACCCCGAGATCATCGCCTTGGCCGACAGGCTGCAGCGAGTGCCGTCGTCGGTGGCGCTGCGGATGCGCGATCTGGCCGCCGCGCACGACGAGCCGGGCGTGTACCCCAGCAGCAAGGGGTCTGTCGCGTTTACCAAGCTGGACCGAAAGGTGGCTGACCGATGATCACTGCAGGCGGGACTGAACGGCAGTCGAGCTGGGTACGGCGCTGTTCGGAGCACGAGGTCGACTTCGCGAGTAGCGGCGAGTGCCCTGAATGTTCCCGGCTGCTGTTAGATCGACAGTCCGAAGGCGTGACTGTGTTCGATGGCGGCGACGATGAGGGCTATCGGGCCTGGGTCAGCAAACACCGAGGTGGCTATGTCCTCAATATGGAGAAGTCCTACAACCCAAATTACGTGATACTGCATCAGGCCACGTGTCACACGATTAACGGCGAACCCGCACGGGGCGACGTGTTCGTCGGCGACTACGTGAAAGCGTGTGCAAGGCGGCGCAGCGAGCTTGAGGACTGGACGATCAAGAATGTGGGAACGTCGCCTTCACGGTGTGAAGTCTGTTTTTGACTTGCCGACGCCCCCGCCCCGCCCGCTCTGCGATCAACCAAAACGCACACCGAAGGAGTGACGGGCAAGGCCATGCTCACCACCACGGCGGTCTTCGCTCAACTCGAACGAGACAAGATGATCGAGCGGACCCGCGTCGGGCTCGCAGCGGCTGCCGCCAACGAACGTAGAGGCGGACGACCCGGCAAGAACGACGACGCCAAGCACATCGCTACCGCCAGGCGGATGAAGGCTGACGGTCACACTTGCCAAGAGCATCGCGAAGTACTTAGGCGTCAGCCGAGCGACCCTTTACCGCTACCTGAGCGGCGTTAGCTCATGATTCTCCGCCGCTGATGTGCTTTTTTGCTTTGGCGACTGCCTCATCCACACCGTCTATATCCCACGACCCGACTATCCACTGGTCGTCATCGGCGGTATACAAAACCCATCCGTCAGGGCGGCTTAAGCCAGTTGATGAGCGCCAGTATCGGCTCGCCTTTCGTGTCATCGAATGTCAGAGCGGCGTGCTCTGGGTTGAAGTCGACGTGAACGGTGGGGTCTTGCGACACTGTGACCTCGCTTAGTCTCTGGTGAGTATCACTGGAAGGTATCGATGCGCGTTTATCCGAGTCTTCGTGGTGCCTTCCGTCAGGCTGATAGGTCGAACTTTCAGCGACAATGCCAGTTCGGGAAGTTGCCCGTCGCGTTACCAGGGCGCGTAGAAGTGAAACGTCGATTGGCGCACCCTCGCTCAGTGCATCGCCGAGCCTGATGCCGCCAACGTTGTCCCACACCGACAATCTGGCAAGACGCCATGTCTGAGAGTCCGAGGCGGCGATGTCCTTGATCGCGTCGTACAGGGCGCGCTGCTTCCATCGAGGTGCGCCAGCCTCTTGCAAAGCACCGGTTTCGCCTGCGGGCCCGAACATTGCTTCGCAGGAAGGGCTTGTCCATCGTTTGCCCCACCGACCGACCTGTAAGCAGTGCGCTTCGTACCGCGTGCAGAAATCAAGGTAGGCGTCGCGCCAAGGCAGCTTCGTGGACACGGCGGGCTGAAGGGTCGTGATCCGGTAGCGGTTGAAGTGCAGTTCCTCGTCTAGCTCGATGACCAGCCCCCCGTCGAATGACAAGTCCCATGCTCCGGGACGGAGGGCCTGCATCGGCTGTAGTCCGCCAAGCACGTCATATACCGCGATCACCGCAGACTGCGCTTCGGTGGAGAGTTCATCCAACCGAGGCGACGGAGGTGCGATGGCGGCAGGTTGCAGTCCTGCGCGGAACAAGAGTTGCTGGAGCGCCGCAGCGCGGGCACCGGTGCGGACCATCTTCAACAGTCTGCCCGCCGCGCCCGGACTGTCGACAACGCCCGCAATGCCAGCCTCCACCCAGTGCGGCGCGGTAGTTTCGCCGTGTCTCGAAATCGGACTTGGGGAGTGAATCGAGAACATGGCGCAGACTAATGCCAACCTGATCTGGAAGATTGCTGACCTGCTGCGGGGGCCGTATCAGCCCAATCAGTACGGCGACGTGATCCTGCCATTCACCATCCTGCGCCGCCTGGACTGCATCCTGGAGCCGACGAAGGACGAGGTCCTCGCGGCGTACAAAAAGATCTCGGCGACCAAGGTCGATCCCGCTGTGATGCTGAAGGCGAAGTTCAAGCTGCCCTTTTACAACACTTCCCGCTGGACCTTCGAAGCCTTGATCGGCGACCCCGACGGCGTCGCCGACAACCTCATTGACTACATCGAGCGATTTTCACCGAACGTCCGCGACGTCTTCGACGGCTTCCGCATGATCGACCTCATTAGCGACTTGGCCAAGTCCGACCGGCTGTACCTGATCGTCAAGGAGTTCGCCGCCGTCGACCTGCATCCGAAGGTCGTCACCAATCACGACATGGGCTACATCTTCGAAGAACTGATCCGCAAATTCGCCGAATCCAACAACGCCCAGGCCGGTGACCACTTCACCCCCCGCGAGGTCATCGCTCTCATGGTCGACATCTTGTTCCACACCCAAGACGACGTTCTGACCAAGCCCGGCACGGTCCGCACCATCTACGACCCCGCCGCCGGAACCGGCGGCATGCTCTCGACCGCCCACGACCACCTCATCGAGATGAACCCGAAGGCTCGCCCGGTTCTGTACGGGCAGGACATCAATCCTCGCTCGTACGCGATGTGCAAATCCGACATGATCATCAAAGGTCAGGATGTCGACAACATCTATCTCGGCGACACTCTCACCGATGACGGTTTCCGCACCAAACACTTCGACTTCCTGCTATCCAACCCGCCGTTCGGCGTCGCCTGGAATACCCAGCAGAAGGCCGTCACCGACGAGTACGAACAGCGCGGCTTCGCCGGACGCTTCGGCCCGGGCCTGCCCCGAGTTTCCGACGGGTCGCTGCTGTTTCTCTTGCATCTGATCTCCAAGATGCAGCCCGTCAAGCAGGGTGATGGCGGCAGCCGCCTGGCCATCGTCCTCAACGGCTCACCGCTGTTCACGGGTGGCGCGGGTTCGGGCGAGTCGAACATCCGGCAGTGGATCATCGAGAACGACCTACTCGACGCGATCATCGCGCTGCCGACCGACATGTTCTACAACACCGGCATCGCCACCTACATTTGGGTCCTGGACAACAACAAGCCCGTCAAACGCCAAGGGAAAGTCCAGCTCATCAACGCCGTCGACATGTACGGCAAGATGCGCAAATCCCTCGGCTCCAAGCGCAAGGAGCTGCGTTCAAAGGACATCGAGCGCATCTGTGGCCTCTACGACAGTTTCCGCAACCAGCACGCTTCCGACGAACACGACGCCCACTCGAAGGTCTTCAAGGGTGAGGAGTTCGGCTACTCCACCATCACCGTCGAGCGTCCGCTGCAGCTCCGCTTCACCCCGACCCAGGAGAAGATCGAGGAAGTACTGGCGCAGAAGAGCGTCGACAAGCTCAGCGACGGCGAGAAGGCGGCACTTCGTAACGCGCTCACGACGTTGATCGGGTGGGAGTGGAAGGACCGCGACGAGTTCATCACCGAACTCAAAGACGCTCTTCGCAAAAGCGGGCTCTCGAAACCAGGTGCTCCATTGGTGAAAACGATCTGGTCGACCCTTGGTGAGCACGACGAGGACGCCGTCATCGTCACCGACTCCAAGGGCAACCCCGAACCCAACCCGGCGCTACGTGACACAGAGAACGTGCCGCTGACCGAGAACATTGAGGAATACTTCGCCCGCGAAGTCCTACCCCACGTCCCGGACGCCTGGATCGACCACGACAAGACCAAGGTCGGCTACGAGGTCCCGTTCACTCGACACTTCTACCGCTACGTGCCACCCCGTCCGCTCGATGAAATCCAGAAGGACCTCCGGGTGCTGGTCGGTGAAATTCAGGAGATGCTGGCTGAGGTTGGAGCATGAAACACGCATCGGTGCTGCCGGATGAATGGACGACACTGCGCCTAAAGCACCTTCTAGCAGAACCGCTCAAGTATGGGGCGAATGAAGCCGCATTGAGCGACGAGCCCGATGATCCTCGATTTGTGCGGATTACCGACATCGCTGACGACGGCACACTGAAGCCCGACACCTTCCGTTCGCTACCACCGGAAGTTGCGCAGCCGTACCTCCTGAAGGACGGCGATCTTCTATTCGCCCGAAGCGGCGCGACGGTCGGCAAGAGCATTATGTACTCCGAGGCATGGGGGCCTTGTTGCTTCGCTGGCTATCTAATTCGCGCTCGACCCGATGCAGCTAAGGCCCTGCCGGAATACATTCGGTACTTCTGCGAGTCGCGGCTGTACTGGCAGTACATCACGTCAGAACAGATCCAAGCGACGATCCAGAATGTCAGCGCGGAGCGATACGGGAATCTGCCCTTGCCCATACCGAGCGTCGTCTGGCAGCGCAAGATCGTGGAGTTTTTGGACCGTCAGACTGCGAAGATCGATGCGCTGATCGTCAAGCAGGAACACCTCATCGCCACCCTGCGCGAAGACCGAACTGCCACGATCACCCACGCCGTCACCAAGGGAATCGATGCCGATGTCGAAATGGAGGAGTCCGGGGTCGAATGGCTTGGTGAGATTCCGCGCCATTGGACGCATTCGTTCGTGAAGTACGCAGCCACATTGTTGTCGGGCTATCCATTCAAGAGCGAAGGTTTCACTCACGACTCAGACGACCTGCGACTGCTGCGCGGGGCGAACGTCGGGGTGAACGAGATCGACTGGACGGATGTCGTGCGTTGGCCGAGCGACGAGGCAACGGCCCTGGCGGCCTACGAACTGCAAAAGGGCGACATCGTGATGGGCCTCGACAGGCCGTTCATTAGCACCGGCATCCGAGTCTCGCGTATCGGCCCCGAGGACTTGCCTTCCCTACTCCTGCAGCGGGTGGCCAGGCTGAGAGCGGTGGCGAACTTCGAACAGGACTATTTGTTCCACCTACTCACAGGACCGGGCATCCTTCACCACCTAACGCCGATGTTCACGGGCGTGAGTGTGCCGCACGTCAGTCCCGACCAGGTCGGTTCATTTCCCATCCCGCAACCACCGCTCGCTGAACAGCGGCGGATCGTGTCCTACCTTACAGACCGGTGCGGCCAGATAGACAGGCTCATCAATAAGGCTTCCGCATCCATCGATGTTCTACGCGAGTATCGCTCGGCACTGATCACTGATGCGGTGACAGGCAAGATCGATGTTCGGGGGGTGGCGTAGCGGTGGTCCAGCAGCATCACGAGTCCGCGTTCGAGAGCGAGATCTGCCAGTACCTGGCCGAGCACGACTGGCTGTATTCGACCACAGATGGCGGTTACGACCGCGAGCTGGCGCTATATCCAGAAGACGTCTTCGATTGGCTGGCAGACACACAGCCGGAGCAGTTAGCCAAGCGGGTCAGGCCAGACCTAACCGGGGAAGCTCTGGCTAAGGCACGGGCCGGGGTCCTGGCGACGCTGGTGAAGCAGTTAGGCGCTGATCCGAAGGCGAACGGCGGCACGCTCGCGGTGCTGCGGCGGGGCTTCAAGGATCTTAACGCCCAGTTCTCAATGTGCCAGTTCCGTCCCAACACGTCGCTGAACGAGACGACCGCGACAAAGTACGAGGCGGTGCGGCTGAGGGTGATGCGGCAGGTGCATTACTCGACGCAGAACTCGAACAGCATCGACCTTGTGTTCTTCGTCAACGGCATCCCGGTGGCCACAGCGGAGCTGAAGACCGACTTCAGTGTCCAGAGCGTCCACGACGCGGTACTGCAGTACAAGCATCACCGGCTGCCCAAGGGCGAACCGCTACTGCAATTCGGCTCTCGGGCTCTGGTGCACTTCGCGGTGTCGAACTCCGAGGTGCAGATGACCACGAAGCTGGCGGGCAAGGACACCGTGTTCTTGCCGTTCAACCGTGGCGATCGCGGTCATGCCGGGAATCCGGCCAACCCGCACGGTTCAGCGACGGCGTACCTGTGGCAGCAGATCTTGGACCGCGACACCTGGTTGGACATTCTCGGGCGGTTCCTGCACCTGCAGATCGACGAGAAGATCGACCCGTCCACCAACAAGAAGGTCCGCACCCAGCGGATGCTGTTCCCGCGCTACCACCAATGGGATGTGGTGACCCGGCTCGTCGCGGACGCTCGCACTAAGGGGCCGGGTCAGCGGTACCTCATTCAGCACAGCGCCGGATCAGGCAAGACCAACTCCATCTCGTGGCTTGCCCACCGTCTCTCGGTGCTGCACGACGATGCCAACAAGCCGGTGTTCGACTCGGTCATCGTGATCACCGACCGCAACGTCCTCGACGCCCAGTTGCAGGACGCGATCCGCCAGATCGACCGCACACCAGGAGTAGTCGCGCATATCGCCGGGCTGGGCGGTGCCAAATCTCAGGAGCTGGCTGAGGCGCTAACCGGCGGCACGAAGATCATCATCGTCACCATCCAGACCTTCCCCTATGCCCTGCAACTGATCCAGGAGAAAGCCGACCTCAAAGGCAAAAGCTTCGCGATCATCGCCGATGAAGCTCACTCCTCCCAGGCGGGCGAAGCCTCCAAACGACTCAAAGCCGCGCTATCGCAGAGCGAACTGGACGACCTCGACGACGGCGGCACCATCGACGCCGAGGACGTGCTCGCCGCTGAGATGGCCGCCCGCGCTCAATCGAAGAACCTGTCGTTCTTCGCGTTCACCGCCACACCCAAGGCGAAGACCTTGGAGCTATTCGGTCACAAGTCCAGTGTCGACGGCAAGCCGCATCCGTTCCACCTCTACTCGATGCAGCAGGCGATCGAGGAGGGCTTCATCCTCGACGTGCTGCGCAACTACACCCCCTACAAAACCGCGTTCCGGCTCACCCACAATGGGCACACCTTCCAAACCGAAGACACCGCCGCCTCGGGCACAGTCCAGGTTTCCGGCGAAGCCACTGGCGAGTTGGTGGACAAGAGCGCGGCGATCAAGTCGGTGATGAACTGGGTCAAACTGCACCCCACGAACATCAGCCAGAAGGTCGCCATCATCATCGAGGAGAAATAGTCAAATCCTGTGGATCGAGGGTCGTCAGGCGACCTCGGACACTGGGGTGTCGGGCGATGGTTCCGGGGTGATGTCGACCG
>NZ_BEWG01000113.1:0-61534 GCF_002723835.1 Mycobacterium sp. shizuoka-1
CCAGCGCGGCGACAAAACCACCCGGACCTACCGCCCCCGCGAACCCAAACCGCCATCATGAGTGTCAGCGATGTCCCAAGACATAAGTGTCAGCGATGTCCCGAGACACCACACGTCGCTGGGCGGCGGTTAGCGCGCCGAAGTCGTTAAAAGAGCGCGCGCACGATCATCTCGGCCACCGCGGCCGGCTTGTCGACGCCGTCGATCTCGATGGTGTGCTTCACCGTCAGGTTGACCGTGGTGTCGTCCACCTTGTCGGCGCCGATGAGTTCGGAGCGCACCCGCACGCTGCTGTCGACCGGGACGGCGGCCACGAACCGGACCTTGTTGAGGCCGTAGTTGATGGCCATCTTGGCGTTTTCCAGCCGGAAGTTGTCCTTGGACAGTGCCGGGACCAGCGACAGCGTCAGGAAGCCGTGCGCAATCGGTGTGCCGTAAGGGCTTTCGGCCTTGGCCCGCTCGACGTCGACGTGGATCCACTGATGGTCCCCGGTGGCGTCGGCGAAGTCGTTGATCCGCTTCTGGTCGATCTGCAGCCACTCGCTGACGCCGAGTTCCTGGCCGACCGCGGACACCGCGTCGTCGATGGACGTGATCACCTTCATGGGCACACGATAGCCAGCGTCAGAAGGCCTCTTCGCGCAGGTCCATGATCGTCAGGTCGATGGACTCGGCGATCTGGCGCTCGGCGGCCAGCCGGGGCAGCACGTTGGCGGCGAAGAAGGTCGCCACCGCGACCTTGCCGCGGTAGAAGGCCTCGTCGCGCGGGTCGGGATCGGAGTCCAGCGCCTGCAGCGCGATCTCGGCCTGGCGCAACAGGAACCAGCCGATCAGCAGATCGCCGACCGCGAGCAGGAAGCCGACCGATTCCAGGCCCACCCGATAGAGCTCACGCGCGTCGTCTTGGGCGCCCAGCAGGTAGCCGGTCATCGCCGTCACGATGCCCCGCACCTGATCCAGCGCGCCGGCCAGCGCGGCCCGGCCGGCCGCCAGCTCGGCTCTGGCGTCCGGGCTGTCGACGAACTTCTCGATCTGGGTGACGACATGCGCCAAAGCCCCGCCCTGGTCTCGGGCGATCTTGCGGAAGAAGAAGTCCTGGGCCTGGATGGCGGTGGTGCCCTCGTAGAGGGAGTCGATCTTGGCGTCGCGGATGTACTGCTCGATCGGGTAGTCCTGCAGGAAGCCCGAGCCGCCGAACGTCTGCAGTGACTCGGTCAGGCACTGGTAGGCGCGCTCGGATCCGACGCCTTTGACGATCGGCAGCAGCAGGTCGTTGACCCGTTCGGCCATCGACGCGTCCGCGCCTGAAACCACTTGGGCCACAGCCGGATCCTGATGGGCGGCGGTGTAGAGGTACAGCGCACGCAGGCCCTCGGCGTAGGCCTTCTGCGTCATCAGGGCCCGTCGTACATCGGGGTGGTGGATGATCGTCACCCGCGGTGCGGTCTTGTCGGTCATCTGGGTCAGGTCGGCGCCCTGCACCCGGGTCTTGGCGTACTCCAGGGCGTTGAGATAACCGGTCGACAACGTGGCAATCGCCTTGGTGCCCACGAACATCCGGGCGTATTCGATGACTTTGAACATCTGCGCGATGCCGTTGTGGACGTCGCCCACCAGCCAGCCGACCGCAGGCGTGCCGTGCAGTCCCAGGCTGAGTTCGGTGGTGGCCGACGCTTTGAGGCCCATCTTGTGTTCGAGGTTCGTGACGTAGGCGCCGTTGCGGGCGCCCGGCTCGCCGGTCTCGGGATCGGGCAGGAACTTCGGGACCACGAACAGGCTCAGGCCCTTGGTGCCGGGCCCGGCGCCCTCGGGCCGGGCCAGCACCATGTGCAGGATGTTCTCGAAGAAGTCGCCGGTGTCGCCGTTGGTGATGAAGCGCTTGACACCCTCGATGTGCCAGGTACCGTCGCCGGCGTCGACAGCCTTGGTGCGCCCGGCACCGACATCGGAGCCGGCGTCCGGCTCCGTCAGGACCATGGTGGCGCACCAGTTGCGCTCGGCGGCCAGGCTCGCCCAGTGCTGCTGCTGGGCATTGCCGATGTGGAACAGGATGTTGGCCATGATCGGGCCGGCCATGTACATGAACACCGCGGGGTTGGCCCCCAGCACCAGCTCGTCGATCGCCCAGGCGACCATCGCCGGGGCCGGAACGCCGCCGACCTCCTCGGCCAACCCGATCCGGAACCACTCCCCCTGCTGCCACGCCCGCATCGACTTCGTGAACGGTTCGGGCAGCGTCACCGCATGGGTACCCGGGTCGAAGGTAGGCGGATGCCGATCGGTCTCGGCGAACGAGTCGGCCACCGGCCCCTCGGCCAGCCGGGCCGCCTCGGCCAGCATCTCGCGCACCGAGTCGGAGTCCAGGTCCGGGTAGTCGTCGAGCGTCTTCGCCAAATCGAGCAGCTCGAAGAGGTTGAACTCGAGATCGCGGACGTTGCTCTTGTAGTGGCCCATCGCTTGCGTCCTTCTCATCGCCGGCTGCCTCAACCCTAGCCCGGGTGGCCGGTCTGATCAGGGAGTTCAGCCGGCGCTGAGAAATATGATCTGGATCATACAAAGCGTCTTCGTGCCTGGTCGGCGCCAAGGTCACAAGGACTGTTTTCCAGCCGTTAACGTCGGCGACAACATCGAGGTTGCACTAAGAGCGTTCTAATCTTATGGTCGTAAGCATACTTATGGAGTCGGTCGCCCGACCCACCCCGCGAGGAGACAGACATGTGGCTGATCGAGCTGAACATCGCCGGCCACCGGTTCACGCGCCAGGTGCCCGACCGGCGCCGGCAGCTGTTCGGACGCAGCGCACGCGCGCTGACCTGGCGGGGTGGCCATGTCCGGGAAACCCCCGCCGCCTGAATGACCCCGACACCGCCGGCAACCCCCCGCCGAGCTCGCGGCTCCACCCGCACCAAGATGCTGGTGAGCGCCGCCGAGGTGCTGCGCGAACGCGGCGCGGCCGGGGTGACCATCGACGAAGTCCTGGCCCGCAGCGGGGCACCGCGCGGGTCGGTGTACCACCACTTCCCCGAGGGCCGCAGCCAGCTGCTGCGCGAGGCACTCGACTTCGCCGGCTATGAGATCAGCGCCAGCCTCGACGAAGCCGCCCAGGAGAGCACCACGGTGCTGCTGCGCCGGTTCGTCGATCTCTGGGAAAACGCGCTGCTGACAAGCGATTACACCGCCGGATGTCCGGTGCTGGCCGCCGCCGTGGGCTCCGGTGAGGACGAGAACCAGCTCACCTCGGTCGCCGCGGACATCTTCGGACGCTGGCGGGAGGCCGCCAAGGCGTGCTACGTGCGCGACGGTTTCGAGGCAGCCGAGGCCAGCGCGCTGGCCGACACCACGCTGGCCGCGATGGAGGGCGCGGTGGTGCTGTGCCGCTCCGCGCGCAGCCTGCAGCCCCTGCACGACGTCACCGCCCAGCTGGAATTCCTGATCAAGGCAAAGGAATTCGTGACGAAGTTCGGTGTCCCGACGCTCAACGCCTGAACTGCCAGCGGGCACAGACGAAATCGCCGTTGACACCGGTCTCGGCGAGCACCCACTCCGAACGCAGCGGCAGGACCGGCGCACCCGAGCCCAGGCTGCACGGCGCATACGACACGACCAGCTCGTCGACCAGCCCCGCCGCCACGAACTGCGCCCCGACGTCACCGCCGCCCATCACCCACACGTCCCGCTCACCGGCGGCCTCCACCAGCCGCGGGTGCAGATCGGTCACCGGGCCGGCGAACGCCGTCACGGGGTGACCGTCGGCGATGATCTGCGGGCGGTGGGTCAGCACCCAGCTGGGCTGGCTGTACATCCACTCTCCCGGCTGATCGGCCAGCAGCCACTCATAGGTCGCCGACCCCATCACCAGCGCTCCGATGCCGGCATTGAACGCCCGGTAGCCGAACGGTCCGTCGATGTCGATGTCACGCGAGGTCAGCCAGTCCAGGCTGCCCGCGTCGTCGACGATGAACCCGTCCAGGCTGGAGGCGGTGAAGTACACAGTGGCCATGGCTGCCGAGTATGGTCGGCCCGTCTGACACGGAGCCGACCGCTGGTGCTGGAATACAACGTGTGACGACGTCCGACCCATCGACCGAAGCGCTGGATCCGGAAACCCCGGAAAGCGTGCTGACCCGGTTCGGCATCCAGACGCTCGACGAGAACTTCACCGAGTTCACCGTGGTGGCCTCGATGCCGGCGGGACACCTGACCAACCCGTTCACCGGCATGCCGACCGTCGGGCCGCTGGCCATCCTGGTCGACGACGTGGGCGGGCGGGCCAATTTCTACCGTCGCGGCTCGGGACAATGGACGGTGTCCAGCGAACTGACCGTGGAACTCAGTCCCGACGGCATCGAAAGCCTGCAGGCCGCTCCGGACGAGCCCGTGGTCGCTGCCAGCCGCCCGCTCGGCCCGCACGGGGCGACGCTGCTGGCCATCTGCACCCTCAGCCACCGGGGCACCACGATCGGGGGCGGCACGGTGCGGACGGTGGCGATCGCCGGGGGACCCGACGGACCCATCGACCGCGGACCCGACACCGTGACGCGCACCCGCCAGACCCCGCTGGCCGACCTGATGGCCGTCGACCCGCAACCGGCCGAGTCCGGCACCTACCGACTGACCCAGCGCCCGGATTCGATCATCAACAACCTGATCGGAATCGTGCACGGCGGGGTCAGCAGCGCAGGCCTGGAACTCGTGGCCTCCGCGGCGATCAACCACCAGCAGACCGACCCGCTGCGGACCGCCTCGATCCGGGTCAACTTTCTGCGACCATTCTTCGCCGGCGCCCGATCCCGTTATGAGGGAACGGCGTTGCGTATCGGCCGAAACTCCGCGATCGGTGACGCGCAGGCGGTCGGCGAGGACGGCAAGGTGGCGATCCTCGCCCGGGTCACCGGTTACCGGTGAGCGCCATGATCGACGACTTCGCCGCGCTGTGCGCCAACGAACCCGACCTGGCCGCGCTGCGCGCCTCGGTGCGGACTTTCCTGTCCGCTGATCGCGACGAATTCGGTTGGCAGCCAACGGTCGACGCCTGGCTATCCAGCTGGGACGAGGATTTCAGCGCCCGGCTCGGTGACGCCGGATTCCTCGGCCTGACCATTCCCCGGGAATACGGCGGACACGGCCGCAGTCACCTGCACCGCTATGTGGTGACCGAAGAGCTGCTGGCCGCCGGCGCCCCGGTGGCCGCCCACTGGATCGCCGACCGCCAAGTCGCGCCCGGCCTGCTGGCCTACGGTTCGCAAGAGCAGCGTCACCGGCTGCTGCCGCGAATTGCCGCGGGCCGGTATTTCTCCGCGATCGGGATGAGTGAACCTCAGGCCGGTTCGGACCTCGCCGCGTCTACCGCCAAAGCGGTGCGCGCCGACGGCGGCTGGGTGCTGTCGGGCACCAAGGTGTGGACCAGTGGTGCGCACCTGGCGCATCAGATCGTGGTGCTGGCCCGCACCAGTGCGATGGACCCGGCCCACCGGCACGCCGGCTTCAGCCAGTTCATCGTGCCGACGGAGAGCCCCGGGGTCACGATCAGCCCGATCGTGCTGATGTCCGGCGAACACCATTTCAACGAGGTGACCTTCGACGAGGTGTTCATCAGCGACGAGAACCTCCTGGGCGAGGTCGGCGCCGGCTGGCACCAGGTCACCGCGGAGCTGTCCTTCGAGCGCAGCGGCCCCGAGCGGATCCTGACCACCGCCCCACTGCTCACGGCGCTGGTGCGGTTGCTGGCCGCCCAGGACGATCTCGACGACCATGCCGCCGCGGCCGTCGGCGACCTGCTGGCCCGGGCGATCTCGTTGCGGCAGTTGTCGATCTCGGTGGCCCGAGCGCTGGCCGCCGGGGAGTCGCCGGTGAACGAGGCGGCCCTGGTCAAGGACCTCGGCACCCGCTTCGAGCAGGAATCGGTGGACCTGGCGGCCGATCTGTTCTCCTACGTCGCGACCGACACCCCGGGGCGCGAGCAAGTGACCGCCCTGCTGGATGTCGCACGATTGCACGCTCCGCTGTTCACGTTGCGCGGCGGAACCAACGAGGTGCTGCGCGGGGTGGTCGCGCGGGGGATGGGGTTGCGGTGACCCGGACGTTGACCGGCGGGGTGTTCGGACCCGTTCGCGCCGCAGCGGATTTCGCCGATCTACGGCAGCTGGCCGAGGACATCGGCGCCCGCTCGTTCGACGACCGGATCGGCCACCGCGGCCTGCCGGACGCCTTCGACGCGACGGCGTGGCGTCATCTCCAGGACGCCGGGCTGACCCACCTGACGAGTGATCCCGAATCCGGTGGCGGGCCAGCCGAATCGGCCGTCGTCCTGCGGGCACTGGCCCGTCATGCCGTATCGGTTCCCTTGGCGGAGAACGATGTTCTGGCCGGCTGGCTGGCCGCCAGGGCTGGAATCGAGCTGCCCGACGAAGGCCCATTGACGATCGCGTTCGGTGATGCCGGGGCGACAACCGTCACGGGTGTGCCGTACGCCGGTGCCGCGGCCGCGGTGCTGCTGGCCCTCCGCGACGGTCCCGACCTGAAGGTCGCGATCACCAAGCCCTCGGCAATCACGAACGGCCACAACATCGGTGGCGAGCCGCGCGACACGCTGAACGTCGGCGCCGAAGCGTTCGTCACCGTCAACGGCACAGCCGACGAACTACTGCGGCGCGGCGCCTGGGCCCGTTGCGTACAGTCGCTGGGCGCGCTGGACGCGGCGGTTGAGTTCTCGGTGGCGCACACCAGAGAGCGTGAGCAGTTCGGCCGCCCACTCAGCGCCTTTCAGGCGGTGCAACACACTCTGGCCGCGATGGCCGGTGAGGTCGAGCGCGCCCGGGCGGCCACCGAACTCGCCGTCGCGGCCGTCACCGACCACGGATTCGGCAGCGCCCAAGCCGATTACGCGGTCACCGTTGCCAAAGTGGTGATGGGCCGTGTCGTTCCGAGCGTCGTCACCGCCGCCCACCAACTGCACGGGGCCATCGGGGTGACACTCGAGCACCGGCTGTGGCCGGCGACCATGCGGGCGCGCGGCTGGATCGACGAGTTCGGCGATACCGCCTCGTACGCGCGACGATTGGGCCGGATGGCGCTGACAGCAAGCGACCCGTGGGACTTCGTCGTCGGATGTTACTGAGCGACCACTTCCCTGGCGAGAGTCTCGAGGATCTCGATCACCTGCGCAACGGCCGGACGCGCGGCGGCTCCGGCCCGGGTGACCGCTTCGATCCGGCGTGCGATCCGGACCCCGTTGAGCGGCTTGCGGATCAGGGCTCGGGTGGTGTGGACGTAACGCGGGAGTAGCGCAATTCCGATCCCAGCGGCGACCATTTCTTCGACCACACGGAAGTCATTGACTCGCTGAACTATTCGCGGCTGGACTCCGGCAACGGTCGCCAGAGAGCGCAGAACATCGTCGACCATCAATCCGCCCTCGACACCGATCCAGGGCTCGTCGGCCAGCTCGCGCAGCGTGATCCGCTTGGCATCGGCCAGCCGATGATTCTGCGGCAGAAGGATTTCCAGCGGTTCACGCAGTAGTGGCGTGGCCTCGATCCGCGGCCCCCATGGGCTGATGTCGCGTTCATCCCGGTGCACGACGACGATGTCGAAATCGGCGAGCTGAGCGGGTGCGTTCACGGCGGGCTGATCGATATCGCGGCCCAGGACAGCGACACCGACGTCGGCGGCGCGGGTGATGAGCCCCGCGAGCAACATGGCGGCACCCGAGGGAAACATGGCGACCCGCACCGTGCCGCGCGGGGTTGAGCGGTAGGCATCCATATCCGCCTGCGCCCGGTCGAGGGCCGCGAGAATCTCGTCGACCCTCGCAACCAGGGTGCGGCCGGCATCGGTGAGCCGCACCCGTCGCCCGTCGGGTTCGAGGAGCAGGACGCCGGCTTCCCGCCGCAAGATCTTGAGCTGCTGGGACACCGCGGACGGCGTCAGCGACATCGCCTCGGCGACCGCGTGGACGGTACCGCGTTCGGAGAGCTCACGCAGCAGGCGCAGCCGCATTATGTCCATGTAGAAATACTACTGATTTGGTTAAAGATGTATCGCTTGTCTAATCAGTTGTCGCCTGGACACCATGTCGGCATGCTCGCGCCCCGCCGTGTCGACCCGGCTCTGCTCGCCGTCGCCGCTCTTTGGGGGTCGAGTTATCTGGCGGCCAAGGACGTCGCAACCCCCGATGCCGTCTTCGGCTTTCTCACCCTCCGATTCGCCGTTGCCGCAGTCGGTCTCGCCGTCGCGCTAAGCCCGCGGTTACGCCAGATCAGCCGTGCCGAAGTCGTCCTCGGAGCTCTGTTTGGAGCGATCCTGGGCGTCGTCCTCACGGTGGAGACGTTCGGGCTCACCATGACGTCGGCCTCCAATGCGGGGCTGATCATCTCCCTGACCATCGTCATGACTCCGCTGCTCCAGCAGGGCATCCAGCGCACCCGCCTACCGGTGCCGTTCTACGGGGCCACCGCGATCGCCGTGCTCGGGGTCGGACTGCTCACCCAAAGCGCGCGGTACAGCGCACCCGGCGTCGGCGACCTGTTGATGCTGGTCGCCGCCGCCGCCCGCGCCTGCCACGTAGTCGTGATGGCGCAGCTGTCCCGGGGGCGGCGCCTTGACTCCGGACGCGTCACCGTCGTGCAAATCTGCGTCTGTCTTGCGTTGTTCGCCACAGCCGCGCCACTCACCGGCCGGGATGTCGCCGACGTCGCCGTCGGATTCTCGGTCGAGGACTGGCTCGTCACTGCCTACCTCGCACTGGGATGCACGGTTTTCGCCTTCGCCGTTCAGGCGTGGGCGATCCAACGGACATCACCGGCTCGAGTCAGCCTGCTGCTGGGTACCGAACCGCTGTGGGCGGCGGGAGCAGGCATCATTGTCGCCGGCGACCCGCTCACCGTGATCGGAGCAGCCGGCGCGATCCTGGTGTTGACCGGAACCAATTGGGGCAGAGGGCTTGTCGGAAGGTCAGACGCAGACCGGGATCTCGGTGACGGCGCTCGGGTTGTTGCCGATCGCCGCGGTCCATCGCTCGGGGTCAGCTACCCGTCCAGTTCGGAGCGCGCTTCTCGGCGAAGGCGACCGCGCCTTCCCTGGCGTCGTTGGACGTGAACACCGGCATCATGATCTTGCCCTGTTTCTTCCACTGCTCGTCGGGCGACCAGGCCCGCGACTCGGTGATGATCCGCTTGGTGGCCGCCACCGCGAGCGGGCCGTTCGCGGTGATCCGCTCGGCCAGTTCGATCGCCGCCTCGAGCGCATGTCCGGGTTCGGCCAGCACGTTGACCAGACCCAGCTCGTGGGCCCGCGCGGCGGGCAGGTTGTCGCCGGTCAGCGCCAGCTCCATCGCGATCTGGTACGGGATGCGCTGCGGCAGGCGCAGCAGCCCGCCGCCGCCGGCCACCAGCCCACGCTTGACCTCTGGGATACCGAAGGCGGAATCGTTGGCCGCCACGATCAGGTCGGTGGCCAGCGCCAGCTCCGTGCCGCCGGCCAGCGCATAGCCCTCCACCGCCGCGATCAGCGGCTTGAGCGGCGGGCGCTCGGTGAAGCCCAGGCCGCGCCCCTCGGCCACGACGTTCTCGCCGCGCGCGAACGCCTTGAGATCCATGCCCGCGCAGAACGAACCGCCCGCGCCGGTCACGATGCCCACCGACAGGCCGGCGTCGTCGTCGAGCTCGTCCATCGCGGCGGCCAGGCCGTTGCTGACGGCAGCGTTCACGGCGTTCTTGGCCTTGGGCCGGTTGATGGTGATGATCAGGATGCGACCGCGACGCTCGGTGAGGACGGCGGGCTCTTCGGTAATGGCGTTTTCACTCACGTTTGTCATGGTAACGAGCGAGGTAGGACGATCGGCGTCTGCCCGGTACCATCAAAACTAGAACACGTTTCAATTCTTAGGAGGACGTGTGAGCACCGACGACGTGACCCGCACCGAGACGGAGAAGTGGGATCCGGGCCTGGTGGAGAAGACGATGGGCGTACTGCGCCCGTTCCTCAAGCTCTACCACCGCAGTGAGGTCCGCGGCCTGGAGTCGTTCCCGCACGGCGGCGCCCTGGTGGTGTCGAACCACTCCGGCGGCCTGTTCGCGATGGACGTGCCGGTGTTCGCCCTCGGGTTCTACGAGCATTTCGGCTATGACCGGCCGGTCTACACCCTGAGCCACGACCTGGTGCTGACCGGCCCGACTGCGGGTTTCTTCAAGCGCAACGGCTTCATCCACGCCAACCACGAGAACGCCGATGAGGCGCTGCGCTCCGGCGGCGTGGTGGTGGTGTTCCCGGGCGGTGACTACGACGTCTACCGGCCGACGCTGGCCCAGAACAAGATCGACTTCGACGGCCGCACCGGTTACGTGAAGGCCGCCATCAACGCCGGCGTCCCGATCGTGCCGACAGTGGCGATCGGCGGGCAGGAGAGCCAGATCTTCCTGACCCGCGGAACCGGCCTGGCCAAGGCGCTACGGCTGGACAAGCTGCTGCGCGCCAAGATCCTGCCCATCTCGTTCGGCTTCCCGTTCGGGCTGAGCGCCGTCGTCCCGCTCAACGTGCCGCTGCCCACCAAGATCGTGGTTCGCACACTCGAGCCGATCGACATCATCGAGCAGTTCGGTGAAGATCCTGACATCCACGCCGTCGACGCCTACGTGCGCGCCGTGATGCAACGGGCGCTCGACGAATTGGCCGCCGAACGTCGCCTCCCGGTGATCGGCTGATGGACCTGCTGTCCCGGCTGACGTCCGTCGGCGACGCCGTCGTCACGCTGGCCAAGGCCGGCTTCCTGACCCCGATGCGCCCGGACCGCACGGTCGCGATGGTGAACGCCGCCCGCGCCGAGGGGTTGTCAATCGCCACCGGATTCGCGACGGCCGCCGCGCGCCGCCCGGACAGCCCCGGCCTGATCGACGAGCTGGGCACGCTGACGTGGCGCGAACTCGACCAGCGGGCGCATGCCCTGGCCGCCGCGCTGCAGCAGTTACCCGGCGGAGCCCCCGAGGTAGTCGGCATCATGGCCCGCAACCACCGCGGGTTCGTCGAGTCGCTGATCGCGGCCACCCGCATCGGCGCCGACGTACTGCTGCTCAACACCTCGTTCGCCGGTCCGGCCCTGGCCGAGGTGGTCAACCGCGAACAGGCCGACGTCGTCATCTACGACGAGGAGTTCACCGCGTCGGTGGACCGGGCGCTGGCCGACCGGCCGGCGGCAGTCCGCATCCTGGCCTGGACCGACGAGGCTGGCTCCGATGCACGTACCGTCGAGAAGCTGATCGAGGCCCATTCGGGTCAGCGGTCGCCCCGCAGCGAGCGCAAGAGCAAACTCATCCTGCTGACCTCCGGCACCACCGGGACTCCCAAGGGCGCCAAGCACTCCGGCGGCGGTGCGGGCAATCTCATCGCGATCCTGGCGCGCACACCGTGGCGCCTGGGCGAGACGACGGTGGTGGTCGCGCCGATGTTCCACGCCTGGGGCTTCTCCCAGCTGGTGTTCTCCTCGGCCATGGCCTGCACGATCGTGACGCGCCGCAAGTTCGATCCGGAAGCCACGCTGGCCCTCGTCGACCAGTACCAGGCCACCGGACTGTGTGTGGTGCCGGTGATGTTCGACCGCATCATGGACCTTCCCGAGGATGTCCGGCGGCGCTACAGCTGCCGTTCCCTGCGGTTCGCCGCCTGCTCGGGGTCGCGGATGCGGCCCGATGTCGTCACCGCGTTCATGGACGAGTTCGGCGACGTCATCTACAACAACTACAACGCCACCGAGGCGGGCATGATCGCCACCGCGACCCCGGCCGACCTGCGCGCCGCACCCGACACCGCGGGCAAACCGGCGGTCGGCACGCAGATCCGCATCTACGACGACGAGTTCGGCCCGGTCCCCACCGGTGAGGTCGGCCGCATCTTCGTGAAGAACTCCACCCAGTTCGACGGCTACACCACCGGCAGCACCAAGGACTTTCACGACGGCTTCATGTCCTCGGGCGACATCGGCCGCCTGGACGCGGCCGGTCGGCTGTTCGTCGTGGGCCGCGACGACGAGATGATCGTCTCCGGAGGAGAGAACGTCTACCCCATCGAGGTGGAGAAGACGCTGACCGCCCATCCGGAGGTGGCCGAAGCCACGGTGCTCGGCGTCGACGACGAGCAGTACGGCCAGCGCCTGGTCGCGTTCGTGGTACTGACGGACGGATCGACCGCGACCGCCGACGACCTCAAGGCCCACGTCCGGGAGAACCTGGCCAACTACAAGGTGCCGCGGGAGATCACCATCCTGACCGAGCTGCCGCGCGGCAGCACTGGCAAGATCCTGCGTAATGAACTCATCGCTCGCGCGTCTGACGGCTAGGCTGCGGCGCCCCCGCCCCCTGGCCCGCGCCATCGTCGAATTCGCCAATGCCGCCAACGGCTTTCGCCCGCTCGGCCGCCAAGGCTACAAGACCCTGGCGATGTTCTGGTTCGGCTGGCCGACCTCGGAGCTGCCGCTGTTCTACCTGACCGGCTCGGTACTGGACGCCGCCCGGCGCGGCCTTCGCGGCGACTTCCGCGGCCGCCGTGGCCTCGCGGCGCTGCTGCTGACGGTGGCGTCGTGGCCGATCCTGGTGGCGATCCAGCGGCGCAACGTGACCACGCCCCGGCCGGTGCTGCGCGCCGCCCTCGTCGACGGTCTCGGTGAGGATTTCGCCGACGTCCTCGACACCCTGCCCAGCACCCCGTCGCCGTCGGGGCGGCCCACGGCCTGGCGGACCACCTGGTCGCGGCGGCGCTACGTGGAGAAGTCCAACATCGTCACCTACGGCCCGCACGGCCGGGCCAACCTGGCCGACGTGTGGCGCCGGCGCGACCTGCCGCGCGACGGCAAGGCGCCGGTGCTGCTCGAGGTGCCCGGCGGGGCGTGGGCGATTGGCTGGCGACGCCCGCAGGCCTATCCGCTGATGGGCCATCTGGCCGACCGCGGCTGGATCTGTGTGGCGATGAACTACCGGGTCAGCCCGGCGCACACCTGGCCCGACCACATCGTCGACGTCAAACGCGCGCTGGCCTGGATCAAGGACAACATCGCCGACTACGGCGGCGACCCCGATTTCGTCGCCATCACCGGCGGGTCGGCCGGCGGCCACCTGGCCGCGCTGGCCGCCCTGACCGCCGGCGACCCGGAATACCAGCCCGGCTTCGCCGACGCCGACACCTCGGTGGTGGCCGCGGTGCCGGTGTACGGCCGCTACGACTGGTACACCGCGCACGGCGACGGCCGCCGCGAGTTCATCGGCTACCTGGAGCGGTTCGTGGTCAAGCGACAGTTCAGCCGCTTTCGCGACATCTACACCGACGCCTCACCGATCCGCCGACTGCGCGCCGACGCCCCGCCGTTCTTCATCCTGCACGGCGAACACGACTCGCTGATCCCGGTCGGTGAGGCACGCGAGTTCGTCGAGCAGTTGCGGGAGGTGTCCCAGTCGCCGGTGCTCTACGCCGAGCTGCCCGGCGCCCAGCACGCCTTCGACATCTTCTCCTCCCCGCGGGCGCACCACTCGGCCGAAGCGGTCGGCGAGTTCCTGTCCTGGGTGTATGCCAGCCGGATGAACACCGATCGGCATGCGTAGACACATCCGGCGGGTCCGCGACATCGGCCTATGGCGGTTGACGGTCGCCGTCGTCGTGTTGGCCGGCCTGATCACCGCGAGCGTGTCCGGATACCTGACCAGCCGGCACAGCACCGACCAGGAGTCCGCCTTCGGCGACCAGAACAACCCGAACCGGGTGAACGTCACCGTGTGGATATCGCGGGTCGACGCAGTGACACAAGCACTTTCGGTCACCGTGATGGGTGTGGAGCCGGCCGGGTCGATGGCCGACCCCCAGGGTGCGTTCGCCCAGGACCTCACCCTCACGACCAGAGCGATCGGCAACTGGCGCGCCGAGATCAAAGCCGGCGATTTCCCGCCCGACATCGAACAGAAAGTCACCGTCGACGGCGCCGTCACCGACTATCCGTTCGACAGCTACACCGGAACCATCGAGGTACACGTCTTCGACGCGGCGGGCACCGACGTGCCGATGTACCTCACCGTGGTGAACACCGACTCGTTCTTCTCGATGAGCACCTCGGCGGGCGCCGCCCCCAACGGCGGCACCGTGGTCAACGTCAGCATGCACCGCAGCGCACCGACTCTGGCCTTCGCGGTGTTCGTGATGGTGCTGATGCTCGGTCTGGCCGTCGGCGCCGTGGTGGCCGCGTTCTACGTGCTGCACTGGCGGCGGGGGCTGATCTTCCCGGCCTGTTCGATGATGGCCGCCATCCTGTTCGCGCTGATCCCGTTGCGCAACGCCGTGCCGGGCGGTCCGCCGATCGGATCGATCATCGACTTCGGCTCGTTCTTCATCGCCGAGGCCGTCATCTCCATCGCGTTGATCGCCAGCATCGTGGTCGGCTTCCGCCATCAGCGCGACATCGAACGCGCCGAGGGCACACCGCAGCCCTAGGCTTGCGCCATCGCGCTGTCCACCACCGCGAGTTCGCCGGAAAGACCTGCGGCAACCCGTATTTCGGAGAACGCCTGCAACATCGCCTCGGTGACTTCGTGCGGGTCGCCGACGGTGGAGCCGTCGGAGAGCACCGAGATGTTGAGCTGGTCCACGTAGCTCCACACGGTGATGTTCAACCCGCTGCCCGCGGTCAGCGGACCCACGGAGTAGATCTCGGTGACCAGCGCACCGCCGACGCGGCCGTGCTCACGCGGGCCGGGCACATTCGAGATGGGCAGGTTGAGCACCTTGTTCTGGCCGTCCTTGGCCGACAACCACTTGAACAGCGCCTGCGCCGGCGCCGGCGGCAGGTACGTCGACCACCGGCTGACCAACTCCGGGCCGACGAGTTGATGGCTTTCCTTGGCCAGCACCGCGGCGTCGTGGGTCTGACGCACCCGCTCCAGCGGGTCGGCCACCTCGACCGGAACGGCCACCATCATGCCGGTGAAGTAGTTGCCCGAGACACGGTCCGGGTCGAAGTTGAAACTCACCGGCACCGAAGCCAGCAGCGGGTGATCCGCCTTGCCGTCGTAGCGCAACAGCAACGTGCGCAGGGCTCCGGCGGCGGTGGCGAGCACCATGTCGTTGATCGTCACGCCGAGCAGCTTGCTCGTCTCCTTGACCTCGGCCAGCGCCAAAGTCGCAGTGGCGAAACGTCGTTGGGGATCGAGCATGTGGTTGAGGAACGACGGCGGCGGGGTGAAGGGCATGGTCAGCTCTGGTGAGAGCTTGCGATTGCTCCGACGCACCCGTACCAGTCCGTCATAGGTGTACTTCATGACACCGGGCAGCTTGCCGAGCTGGCGCAGATGGTCGGTGAACGCCGACCGGACGAGCTCGCCGCGGGTGGGCGCGGGATCGGTCGCGAACTCCTGATCGGGATCGGGGCCGCTGCGCAGATCCATCCCGCGCGCCATCAGGTTGCCGGAGGCGACCCCGTCGGCGAGCGCGTGGTGAATCTTGCCGACCACCGCGATCCGGCCGTTGGCCAGCCCTTCGACGAAGTACATCTCCCACAGCGGGCGGCTGCGATCCAGCGGGGTGCTGGCGATCTCGCCGATCGCCTCGTCGAGCTCGCGCCGGCCGCCCGGCT
This sequence comes from Mycobacterium sp. shizuoka-1, assembly GCF_002723835.1. Lineage (GTDB taxonomy): Bacteria > Actinomycetota > Actinomycetes > Mycobacteriales > Mycobacteriaceae > Mycobacterium. The sequence continues at coordinate 15,602 of NZ_BEWG01000113.1, forward strand.
CCCGGACCCGCCACGGACGGATGTGGTAGTCGAGGTCGACATCGCAGTTCTCCCGCCACATCGGATGGTGGAACTTGAACGGGATGTTGACCAGTTGGTAGCGGAACGGGTCCAGCTTGTAGAGCCGGCCGCGGATGACCTGCCGGAACTCCTCGACGCCGAAGGTCCGGTCGCCGAGGTCCTGCAACTCGATGACCGCGACTTTGAGGGTGTGCATGTGCACATTGGGCGCCTCGCTGTACAGCAGCACCGCATCCCAGCCGCGCAATCTTTTCATCGTCGCCCTCTCCACCCCTGCCCGTCCCAGTCGGGACGATACAACGGGCGAGGGTTCAGATCACCTCTTTGGTGGACATGACACCGCGGTCACGGTGAATCTGGTTGAGGAACAAACCGATTGCGGTGGCGACCGAACCGGTGCGCGCGCCGTCGGTCATGTCGAAACCGTGTCCGGCACCGGGCAATTCGACGTAGCCGACCGCAGAGCGCGACACCGCGCGCAGCCGTTCGACGAAACTGCGGGCCTGCGCGACGGGGATCACGCTGTCTCCGGAACCGTGCACCAACAGAAACGGCGGGGCCTCGGGATGCACCCGCGCGATCGGCGAGGCCTTGCGGAACAGCTCGCCGTGCCGGCTCTGCCGCTTGTTGACCACCACCCGCTCCAGGAAGTCGACGAAGCGGACCCGCTCGGGGGTCGAGCGGTCCTCCCAGTCGTAGCGGCCATAGATGCCGACGACGGCGTCGACGGCGGTGTCCGATCCTTGCGGCAGGTGCGCCTGGTACTCCGGGTCGTCGATGGTCAGCCCAGCCAGCGCGGCGAGGTGCCCGCCGGCCGAACATCCGGCGACGGCCACGAAATCCCGGTCGCCACCGAAGCGGTCGACGTTGGCACGGGCCCACGCGATCGCCGCCTTGACGTCGTGGATGTGCCGCGGCCACCGGTGGTGCGGCGCGACGCGGTAGTCGATCGACAGGCACACCCAGCCCTTGGCGGCCAGGTGCGACATCAGGGCGTACCCCTGCAGGATCCGGCTGCCGTGCACCCAGGCGCCGCCGGGCAGGAACAGCAGCACCGGTGCGGGTTCGGCGGGCAGGTCCTTGCGCCGCCAGACGTCGAGCAGCTGCGCCGGGTCGTCGCCATAGCGAACTGAGGTGCGGTAAAGGTGCTTGCGGTGTTCGAGCGCGTTCATCACCGGCGGCGTGCGCTCCGGTGCCGGCCACTCGATCTGCAGGTCCTCGGGGGCGACGACACCGCGCAGCCCGGCCTCGGCCACCTCCCGGGTGCTTTCCCGCTGTGCCTTGCGCGTCTCACCGGCGCCGGGGCTCAGCCACGACCGGGCGGCCGCACCGACCAGCTCGGGCATCTGCCGGGCACCCCACACACTCATCGCGGTGGCGGCACCGAGCGGCTCGAGATGGCGGCCGACCACCGGAATCTGTGCGGACGCCACACTCATCGCCAGCAGATAGTCAGCCGGTCCGGCCTTCATCAGCCAGCGCGCTGTCGTCCACGGATTCATTGCGGCAGCGTACCCCGCCGCCCATGGGTGAAACGACAAATTCTTCGGAATGTTCACTGCTTTGCTGGCTCGGGGAGAGATCCCCCGTCCGTCAAGGCATGCCGCGATGGTGGGCGTTTGCCCACACGCGTCGCAGCGGGGTGGCGGGAACCGGCGTCAGTGCCCGGCGTTGCGGGCCAGTTCGATCGCGAATGCGTTGACGAAATTGCCCGGCCCCGGGTTGCCGCGGCCACAGGACCCGTCGGAGTCGCCAGGACGCTTCACCCACAGGAATGCGTCGATGTGGCCGTTGCCGGTGGCGGTGGTGGGCTGCACTCCCAGGGCCCGGCCGCTCGGATTGCACCAATACAATTCGCCGTCGGCCGGTCCGTTGCCGTTACGCGAGGTGTCGATCACGTAGGGCTTGCCGCCCGTCATCCCCGAAATCGCTTCGCCATAACCGATTTCCTCGTCGGTGGTGAAGAAGTTCGAGGTGTTGAGGCTGAAGCCCCTGGCCCGGTCGATGCCGACCTGGTTGAGCCGGTTGGCGATCTCGTCGGCCGGCAGCCAGCGCGAGTGGCCGGCGTCGATATACACCGCAGCCGCCGGGTTGCGGGTCAAGGTGTCGACGCCGTAGCGGATGAGGTCGAACCGCTCCTGGCGGGCGGACCCGGACAGGCAGTCGGCCATGTCGAGCGCGTCGGGTTCGAGGATGATCGTCACCGGGCCGCCACCGATCTGGGCCGCGACGCGGTCGATCCACCCGCGGTAGGCGTCGGCCGAGCCGAACCCGCCGGAAGCGAAGCTGCCGCAGTCGCGGTTCGGCAGGGAATACATGGCCAGCATCGGCATGGCGCCCGCCGCCCACGCTCCGGTGAGGTACTTGGTGACCGCGGCGTCCGGAACCAGGTTGTCGATCCAGTACGCCTGCGGGGTGTTCGCGATGTAGGCCAGCTCGGGGCTGTCCGGGTTGGCCCGTGAGGCCCGCATGGCCGCCGAGTTCGGGTCGACGTAGAACGGCGAGCCGCCGATCGGGGCAGCGTCGTCGGCCAGGCGAACGGCCCCGGTGTGCACCGGGTCGGCGGACACGACGAGGCCGATGACGACCGCGGCCGTCAGGAACGGGGCGATCCAGCGTGCGAGGGCGCCGACAGCTGAGGACATCACCGGAGAAAAGCTAGTGGGCAGGGTCGACAAACGCCAACCGTCGGCCGCTATGGGCCACCGGGGACACCGGGCGCCCCTACACTCAGGACACCGTGAAGGAGGCCGGAGATGGCCGAGGCCGCAGACGTCGTCTACACCGGCGACATCGTCACGATCAACGACGCGAACCCGTCGGCAACCGCGCTGGCGGTGCGCGCCGGGCGCATCACCGCGGTGGGCGACCGCGAGGACGTGGTGGCCGCACACCGCGGTCCGTCGACTCGGGTCGTCGACCTCGACGGCGCGACCATGTTGCCCGGCTTTCTCGATCCGCACAGCCACTACATCAACTCGCTGACTGTCGCCAACCAGGTCAACGTGTTCGCACCGCCGGCAGGCCCCGGTTCCGATGTGGCGGCGATCGTCACGGCCCTGCGAGCGTTCCGCGACTCGCAGCGGGTGCCGCCCGGGGAGATGATCGTCGCCTACGGCTATGACGACACCCTGATGCCCGGCGGCCGGACCCTGCACAAGGACGACCTCGACGTCGACTTCCCCACCAATCCGGTTCTGGTCGGCCATGTCTCGATGCACGGTGCGGTGCTCAACTCGGCGGCGATGCGGATGTTCGGCATCGACGCCGACACCGAGACGCCCCCCGGCGGAGTGATCGTCCGCAAAGAGGGCTCCACCGAGCCCGACGGTCTGGTGATGGAGACGGCGTTCCTGCCGATCTTCGCCGCCATGCCCAAACCCACGCCGTCGCAGGAGATCGCCTGGAGCAAGGCCGGCCAGCTGCTCTACGCCGCGGCGGGCATCACCACCGCGCACGAGGGCGCCACCCACGCCGCCGACGTCGAGCTGATGTACCGGGCCGCCGAGGGCGGAGCCACCCTGATCGACGTGGTGGCCTACCCGTTCATCCTCGAACTCGACGAGGTGCTGCAACGCCACCCGGCCGCCACCTTCGGCAGCTACCGCAACCGGGTCAAACTCGGCGGGGTGAAGGTCACGCTGGACGGCTCACCGCAGGGCCGAACCGCCTACTTCACGACGCCCTACCTGACCGATGGGCCCGACGGCCAGCACCCGTGGTGCGGCGAACTCGGCTTCTCCCAGGACACCGTCAACAGATGGTTCAAACAGGTTTACGACCTCGGCCTGCCGCTGGACATCCACGCCAACGGGGACGCGGCGATCGACGTCGCACTGGCCGCACACGAATTCGCCGCCGCCGGGGATCCCGGCCGGGACCGGCTCACGGTGATGGTGCATTCCCAGTTCGTCCGTCCCGACCAGCTGCAGCGCTACGTCGACTATCGGATCATCCCGTCGTTCTTCACCCCGCACGCGTTCTACTTCGGCGACGCCCACGTCCGGTTGCGCGGCAAGGCGCAGGCCGACTTCCTGTCCCCGATGCGCGCGGCGATCGACCTGGGGCTACGGCCCACCAACCACACCGACTTCGTCGTCACCCCGCTCGATCAGATGTTCGTGGTGTGGACCGCGGTGAACCGGATCTCCCGCAGCGGCGCCACCATCGGAGCCGACCAGCGGGTCACCCCCCTCGAAGCCCTGCAAGCGATCACGATCAACGCCGCACGCCAGTACCGCGAGGCCGACACCAAGGGCTCACTGGAGGTGGGCAAGCTGGCCGATCTCGTTGTGCTCGACGGCAATCCGCTGACCGTCGACCCGATGGCGATCAAGGACATCCGGGTGGTCGAGACCATCAAGGAAGGCGCAACGGTCTACCGCGGGTAGCTCCCATCACGGGGTCAGCAGCACCTTGACGACATCACCCGACCGCGCCGCGACGGCGGCGTAGCCTTCGGCCGCCTGCCCCAGCGGCAGGCGGGTGGTGAAGATGTCGTCGACCTCGAGGCGGCCGGTCTGCAGCAGCGGGATCAGTTCCGGCCAGGTCTGCTGCACCGGAGCGGTGGTGGCCCGAAACGTCAGGCTGCGCAGCAGCGCGGTGAGCGCCGGGAACGGATACGGGTTGAGGTTGTGCACCCCGACCACCGACACCGTGCCGCCGGCGCGCACCGTGGCCAGTGCGTCGTCGAGCGTCGTGTCGTTGCCGACCGCGTCGATCACCGAGTGCGCGCCGAGACCGCCGGTTGCCGCCGTCACGGTCGGCGCCGCGGCCGGTTCGATCGCGATGGCGCCGAGCCGGGCCGCGCGGTCGCGGCGCTGCGCGACCGGATCGACCGCGTAGACCCGCGCCGCGCCGAGGAACAGCGCGCTACGCACCGCGCACAACCCGACCGCGCCCAGACCGATGACCACCGCGGTGCCGCCGAGCGGGATGTCGGCGCGCTTGGCGGCCGCCCAGCCGGTGGCCAGGTTGTCGGTGAGCAACAACGCCTGCTCGGTGGAGATGCCCTCCGGCATCCTCAGGAGCTGGAAGTCGGCGGCCGGCACGGCCATCAGCTCGGCCTGCGCCCCGCCCAGCAGCCCGGACCCGAACACCTGCGGGCCCGACGCGCACAGGATCGGGTCCTTGGTCGCACACCCGGCGCAGGCACCGCACCCGGCCACCGAGGACACCATGACCTGGTCGCCGACGGTCACCGAGTGCACATCCGGCCCGACCTCGACCACCGTGCCGATGGCTTCGTGGCCCAGCGAGACGGGCGCGAACAGCGGGTAGTCACCTTCGTAGAAGTGCAGGTCCGAGCCGCAGATGGCGGCCGCGGTCACCGAGACGATGGCGCCGGTGGGTCCGGGGAGCACCGGATCGGGCCACTCGTCGACCCGGACCGATCCCGGCGTGTCGATCAGCACCGCGCGCATGGTGTCCTCACTCTCCCTGTTCCACAACGAAGTTCGCCCACTGCGGGGTGCGGATCGCGTTCCAGTAGACCGGCAGCCGCCACGGGCTGACGGTGTGGATCTCACCATCGGGGTTCTTGAAGTACGAGTGCTCGATCGACGGATGTGCCCACACCATCGTGTTGATCTCGGCTTGGTGTTTGCGGTGCCACTCGTCGGTGGCCGTCGTCGTAGGTTCGATTGCAGTCCAGCCGTTTTCGATCATCTCGGCCAGGCAGGTGTTGATATAGCGCATCTGCAACTCGGAGTTGAAGATCAGGCTGCCGCCGTGCGCCAGATGATTACCGGGGCCGTACAGCATGAAGAAGTTCGGGAAGCCGGGCACGGTGATTCCCAGGTAGGCCGACGGCCGCTGCCCCCACGAGCTGCGCAGGTCGACACCGTGGCGGCCGGTGATCGCCATCGGATAGAGCACCTCGGTGGCGCGGAATCCGGTGGCGTACACGATGACATCCACCTCGTGGGCCACGCCGTCGGCTGTCACCACCGCGTGCGCAGTGATGCGTTCGATCGACGTGCGCACCAAGTCGACGTCGTCGCGACGCAGTGTGGTCAGCCAGGTTCCGTTGTCCTGCAACGTGCGTTTGCCGGTTGCCGGGTAGTCCGGCAGCACCTTGCTCAGCAGTTCCCGGTCGTCGCCGACCTGAGTGGTGATCCAGTCGGTGAACATCAGCCGGGCCATCGCGTTGATCTCGCTGACCGCGTAGTTCGGGTCGTCGGGGTGGGTGTAGTCCGGATCCGAGCGGGCAGCCTCCAGACCCTTGTCCGCGCCGGGCCACAGGATCAGGAAGCGATACCAACGGTTGTAGTACGGAAGGTGATTCATCGCCCAGCGCACGCCGTCCGGCACGCTGTCGTGGTACATCGGGTTGGGGAACATCCACTGGGCGCTGCGCTGGAACACGGTCAGATGCGCCACCCGGTCGGCAATCGCCGGGGCGATCTGGAACCCGCTGGCTCCCGCGCCGATCAGTGCCACCCGCTTGCCGGTCAGATCGACCGAGTGATCCCACGCCGCCGAATGGAAGGCGGGACCCTCGAACGTGTCGGCACCCTCGATGTCGGGAATCGCCGGCCGGTTCAGCTGTCCCACCGCGGTGATGACCGCCCTGGCGCGGATGCTGGATTCGGTTCCGTCCTTGCTTCGCACCACCACCAACCAGGTGTCGTCCTCGTCATGCCAGTCGGCCGACACCACCTCGGTCTCCCAGCGGACGTTCTCGTCGAGGTGGTGCCGGGCCAGCACGGTCTCGAAATAGGCCCGCAGTTCCGGCTGTTCGGCGAAGTAGTGCGTCCAGTCGTTGCTCGGCTCGAAGCTATAGCAGTAGAAGTGGTTGGCGACGTCCACCCGGGCGCCGGGATAGCTGTTCTCCCACCATGTTCCGCCCGGTCCGGCGTTCTTCTCCACGATGGTGAACGGGATGTTGGCCTGTTTGAGCCGGATACCGGCGAGCAGCCCCGACTCACCGCAGCCGATCACCACCACCGGGTAGTCGGCGGTGGCGGCGGCATCGAGGGCGGCCGGGCGGCGCGGGTCGACGCCCTCGAGATCCATCTCCTCGAGGACCATCGGGCGGTACTCGTCGTCGACGTGCTCGCAGGCCGTCCAGTCCAGCATCTCGGCGATCAGCTCGGGGCTCAGCGGCACCGGTCCCGGGCAGCCCCGGTCGCGGTAGTCGGCGATGACCGGCAGAGCCAGCGCGCGGGCCCGGGCCTTGTCCTCCTCGGACATGAAGCCCTGAACTTCGTTGAGGAAGACGCCGGCCTGCTTGAACTCGCGGATGAAGCGCGGGTCACCGGTGATGTGGACCAACGACAGCAGCAGGGTGGGGATGCTGACCTGTTCCAGTGCGGCCGCGATCTCCTCGTCGGAGGACGTGAAGGGTTGCCCCGCATAGGGATTGGTCGTCATTGACGGTGTCCTCTCATCGACCCACAATTACGCTACGCGTGGTTCCGTAATTGCCGCCACCACGATACTGTCTCCCGCCGTCGCGGATCAAGGTCCTGTCCTGTCGCAGCGGATTTTCCCGGTTGGCATACTTGGCACGTGTCAAAAAACGACATCCATCCCGAACTACGCACAGCGGCTCGGTTCACCCCCCGCACGCTGATCACGCCCTGGACGCTGCCCGTCCTGCGGCGCCTCGGCGGACTGCAGCGCACCCGCTCCGACGGTGTCGAGGTGTTGACCTTGGAGTCGGGCGTCGGGATCCGCCTCTACCGGCCCGACGGCGTCACCTCGCCGGCCCCGGCACTGCTCTGGATCCACGGCGGTGGCTACGTCGTGGGCACCGCCGCCCAGGACGACAACCTGTGTCGCCGGTTCGTCAAAGAACTGGGCATCACGGTGGCCGCCGTCGACTACCGCCTGGCTCCCGAGCACCCCTACCCCACCCCGCTGGAGGACTGCTACACCGCGCTGGAATGGCTGGCCGGACTGCCCGCCGTCGACCCCGAGCGTGTCGCGATCGGCGGGGCCAGCGCCGGCGGCGGTCTGACCGCGGCGCTGGCGTTACTGGCCAGGGACCGCGACGGGGTCAAACCGGTGTTCCAGGTGCTGGTCTACCCGATGCTCGACGACCGCAGCGTGGGCAGCCACCTCAACGATCCCGGGCAGCGGCTGTGGAACGCCACCAGCAACAAGTTCGGCTGGCAGGCTTATCTGGGCGGAGCCGACCCACACGTGGCGGCACCCGGACGTCGCACCGATCTCGCCGGCTTGCCGCCGGCCTGGCTCGGCGTCGGCACCCTGGACCTGTTCCACGACGAGGACCTCGACTACGCCGCCCGGCTGCAGGCCGCCGGCGTGCCCTGCGCGGTCCACGTGGTGCCCGGGGCGTTCCACGGCTTCGACGGAATCGCTGCCGCGGCCGACATTTCCCAGGCCTTCTTCTTCAGCCAGTGCGACAGCCTGCGCCAGAGTTTCGGGAGCTGAATCCGATGACAACCCTGACCACCGAACAGCAGGCGCTGGCCGAAGCCACCGGCGACCTGGTGTCCAAACGCTCGCCCGAGGCCGACGTACGTCGTCTGATGGCCACCGACACCGGCTACGACCCTGCCGTCTGGGCAGAACTGGCCGCCATGGGCCTGCTCGGCCTGGCGATACCCGAGACATTCGGCGGGTCCGGTGCCGGGGCGGTCGAAGTGGGGCTGGTGATGGAGGCGATGGGTGGCGCGCTGTTGTGCGCGCCCTACCTGTCGACCGCGGTGCTGAGCACCCAGCTGCTGATGGCCCTCGGCGACGCCAAAGAGCAGGCCGATGTCCTGCCGCGCATCGCCGCCGGCGACCTGATCACCACGGTCGCGTTCGCCGAACCGGGCTCGGCCCGTCCGCCGCTGGCACCGCAGACCGTCGCGCGCCCCGCGGGCTTCGAGTGGCGGTTGTCGGGCACCAAGACCTATGTGCTCGACGCGACGACCGCGCAACGGATCTATGTGCTGGCCGGAACCGCGGTGTTCGCGGTCGAGCCGGACGCGCCGGGCCTGCAGGTCAGCGCACTGGCGACGGTGGACCAGACCCGCAAACAGGGCCGAGTCGTACTCGACGACACCCCCGCTCGCCTGGTGGGCACCCTGGAGAACGGCGCCGAGGCTCTCGAGCGCGCCCTGGACCACGCCGCGGTGGCGCTGCTGGGTGAGCAGGCCGGCGGCGCGATGCACGCGATGCGGATGGCCGCCGACTACGCCAAGACCCGATTCCAGTTCGGCCGCGCGATCGGCAGTTTCCAGGCGATCAAGCACATGTGCGCCGACATGCTGCTGGAGGCCGAGTCGGCGCTGTCGGCAGCCCGGCATGTGGCGGCCGCCTTCGACGCCGACGACCCGGGTCGGCATCTGGATCTGGCTGCGGCCCAGGCGTTCTGCTCGGAGGCATTCGTCACGGTCGCGGCCGACACCATCCAGGTGCACGGCGGAATCGGCTTCACCTGGGAACACCCCGCACACCTGTACCTGCGGCGGGCGCGGACCGACGCCGAGTTGTTCGGCGACCCGGCCTGGCACCGCGAACGCTACATCCGACTGCGAGAGGCACAGCGATGACCGACGACGACCTGCGCGCCGAGGTCCGCCAGTGGCTGGCGGACAACTGGGACACCGGCCTGGATCGCGCACAGTGGGCGCAGCTGGTGTTCGACGCCGGCTGGGCGGTGCCGAGCTGGGAACCGCAGTGGTGGGGGCGCGGCCTGACCGACTCCCAATCACGGATCGTGGCAGCCGAATTCGCGGCAGTAGGGGCACCGGGGACCGGGCATGACCGGGCCAACCTGTTCGCCTGCACCTTGCATGACCTCGGTACCGACGAGCAGAAGCAACGACTGATCCCGCCGTCCATTCGCGGCGAGACGAAATGGTGCCTGCTGTACTCCGAGCCCGGCGCGGGATCCGATCTGGCCGGGTTGCGCACCCGCGCCGAGCGGGACGGCGACGACTGGGTGATCACCGGCCAGAAGGTGTGGACGTCGTTCGCGAAGTCTGCCGACTACGGCCTGCTGGTGGCCCGCACCGACTGGGATGTGCCCAAGCACAACGGGATCAGCTTTCTCATGTTCCCGATGCGCCAGCCCGGTGTCGAGGTGCGCCCGATCCACCAGATCACCGGCGAGTCGGAGTTCAACGAGGTGTTCATCTCCGGAGCCCGGGTACCCGACGCGAACCGGGTCGGGGACGTCGGCGGCGGCTGGGCGGTGCTGCAGGTGGCGCTGGCCTACGAGCGGCGGCTGATGGGCGATCTGGCCCGTACCTCTCGCTCGGCCCGCAAGCCGCAGACCGATTCGGACAGTCTGGTCGAGATGGCGCGCCGGGCAGGCAAACTCGACGATGGGTTCATCCGTCAGGAGATCGCCCGGGTGGAGGCCTACGCGGCGGTGAACCGGTGGAACACCCAGCGGGCCAAGGCCACCTCCGACCGGGTCGAGGCCGCGACGTTGATGGCGCTGGGCAAGATCGCGATGTCGCGGATCCTGCACCAGACGGCGCAGGTGCAGACCGAGATCGCCGGACCGGAGGCCATGCTGACCGGCCCGGACAACCCGGTCGGCGACGCGGTCACGTTCCGCGCCCTCAACGCTTACTTCACGTCCATCGGCGGCGGCACCGACCAGATTCAGCGCAACATCGTCGGCGAGCGCGTCCTCGGACTTCCGAAAGAGCCTGAGCCGTATCGCAATACCGCGTTCCGCGAGCTGCCCACTTCGGGGTGATTTCGGCGCGCGAACAGGTGGCCGTTGACGACAGTGGCGGCCACCAGGCCGGCATCCAGCGCGTCGAGCACCTCGGCGGGCGCGGCGGCCAGGACGCACAGGTCGCCGGGCTGTCCCGGCGCGACGGTCCTGGGCAGGTCAGGGCGATCGGGATGGCCGGTGAACAGTGACAATGCCACTGCGGCCGAGACGCATTCGAGGGTATTGAGCACCGCACCGGTGGGTGTCGTGCGGTGCACCGCCGCGCGCATCGCCGCCCACGGGTCGGCTCCGCCGAACGGCAAGTCCGTGGACAGCGCCACCCGCACACCGGCGGCGCGCAGCGATCTCAGCCGCCACAGCGCGGGCCGGTCGACCGGGTCGACGTCGGCCAGGTAGTGGTCGCCGCGTTCGGCGACGAAGTTGGGTTGGGTCACCACCAGCACACCGAGGGCGGCGAGTTCGCCGATGGCCTCGACCGGCACCACCGCCGCATGCTCGATCCGGTCACCGGGGTGGCTGCCTGCGGCCCGCAACGCCGCCAGGCTGACGACCAGCTGGGCGACCGTCACGCAGTGCAGGGCGACTGCCCCACCGTCGCGGTGCCGGCCGGCGATCCAGTCGGTGAGCTCGTCGAGATCCAGCGAATCGTCGTGCAGGATCCGCTTTCCCGGCGCCAGCCAGTGCACCCGCTGATGCAGTCCGCCGTGCCGGTGTTCCTCGCTCAGCGTCACGATGTCCTCGGCGCGCAGGCCGGGGGTCGCATCGGTGACGCCGGTGACCCCGAAGTCCAGCAGCCGCCGGCTGATCGCCGCCAGCGACGCGTCCCGGCGTGCCACCGCATCAGACCAGGTGTCGTAGCTGCGCAACCGGCCGTCCGGGTGCTCGGGGAGGCCGACCGCGGCCAGGCCCGCGGAATTCAGGAACCACAGCACCCCGCTGCGATGCTGGATCCGCACCGGTACCGATTCGGCGAGCTCGTCGAGAACCCACCGGTCCAATGGGCCCGCAACGGATTCGTGGTAGCCGACCGCCCGGATCCAACCGTCGATCCCTACCGGCGCCTGAGCCAGCGCCCGGCCGAGGTCGGCCCGGTTGTGCAGCACCATGGGCCCTACCTGAACCGAATCCAGCGCGGCCGCGGCCGCCCGCAGATGCACATGGTGATCGTGCAATCCCGGTATCACGGTGCCGCCCGCAGCGTCGAACACCGTTTCGCCACGGTTCGGGGCCAGCGAGTCGGCCACCGACTCGATCTGGACGCCGACCCGGATGTCGACGGCCGTGCCGTCCAGTAGCTGGGCGCGCTGGATCAGCATCGGATCGCATTCCGTTGGGCAACAATGTCGTTCACGGCGCTATTGTCGGCGCCGAGTGCTGCCGCCGCCGCACTCGGTGCGGGTGGCCGCGGCGGCGCGACCGCCGAATCGGACAGCGAAGCTTCCACCGGGAGTTGCGCGTAACTCGCGGCGACCGCCGCCATCGACACGTCGATGGTCTCACCGCCGCCGCGATGCAGCGAATGAGCTACGGCCAGTGCGGCTTCCAGCCCGGTCAGCGGATCGGCGATGGCGTCACCGCAGAACACCGGGCCGTCCGGGCTGCTCCCCACCAATCCCCCGGCCACCGCCGCGTCGTCGCCGAATGCGGCCCGCGGCGAGTCGGGCCCGTGGCCGCTGACCCGCAGCCACACCCTGCCGTCGGGGCCGCCCAGGTCGTCTGGGCTCAGGCCACGGCGCGCGAGCGCGCCGGACCGCGACCCCTCGATGACGACATCGGCGGCGGCGATCAACGCCCGCAGCCGGTCCGCATCGGTATCGAAATCGACCGCATAGGAGAGCTTTCCGTGATTCATCCAGTCATAGAACGCCCGATTTCCGCCCCGGGTACCGTCCGGACGGGACGGACTCTCCACCTTGACCACAGTGGCGCCGGCCGCAGCCAGGATCTGGCCGCACAGCGGGCCCGCCCACATCGACGACAGGTCAGCCACCAGGAGTTCCTCCGTAGGGCGGGGCACCGTCCGGCGGCCGCCCGCACGCACGGTGGGTACCGCCGTCGTCGTTTCACCGAGCCGCGCCGCGGGCAGGCCCAGCAGGGCGGCACGCTCGACCGCCTCGTCGGCGCTCCGCCCGGCGGCCCAGCGGGCAACCGCCTGCCAGGGATCATCGGGCACCACGTCGGCTTCGACCAGTGCCGGCACGGCCGCGAGGTCGTCGGCTCGGGACAGGGTCAGCGCGCACCAGCCATCCCGCGTCGGCAGCAGGTGGGTAGCCCCGCCGGCCGAGATGCGTCCGCGGCGATGCAGGCCCAGCAGCGCCGCCCGCCCGGTCAGCAGCGTGGCGGCGTCCAGCGCCACGCCCAGTTGGGTGGCCAGGTTCGCGACCACGCTGGCGGCACGGGTCAGCACCGCCGACCGGGAGTGGTCGGGTGGGCCGTCAGGCGGCCCGGTCAGCCAGGCCAGGCCGCTGCCGGCCCAGCCGACGCCGGTGTCAGTCACCCGGCCATTGTCGCGCGGACCGGCGGGCGCCCGCTGGGATCCTCGGTTGTTGTCCGCCTCCGAGCGACAGGTGGCCGAGCGGCCTAGAAATGCAGCGCGGTGAACCGCCAATCCAGCACCGGGCGGTCCGCCCCCTCATCGGCCACCGCATATACCACCGACCGCAGGGTGAGCACGCCGCCGCGGTCGCCGGGCAGCGGATCGGCACGCTCGATGTGCAGTTCGCTGTAGAGCGTGTCCCCCTCGTGGACCGGGCCGGTGTGGTCGCACGACGCCCAGCCCAGCACGGTCGCCAGGTTGGGCAGCAGCTGGCCGGCCTGGCCCAGTGCCAGCCCGATCGTGTGCCCGCCGTAGACCAGACGCCGGCCGCCGACCCGCGAATCATGATGGGTGGCAGCGATGTTCAGGGTCAGCCTGGCCAGCTCCGGCGCCGAGGACACCACATCACCGGTGCTGCGCAGGACCGAACCCGCCATGTCGGGATAGAAGTGCGGGCCCGGGACGCGTTCACGGAACGCGGCCGCATTCCAGTCGGCGGTCGGATCCGGGGCGGGCGGCAGGTCGGCGCCGATCACCGACAGGTCGTCAGCGTGACCGGTGTCGGCGGCACCGGGGCTGCACGGCAGCATCGCGCAGCGGTAGAAGTCCAGCACCAGCCGGCCGACCTGGTCGACGGTGGTCATCCGCAGTGCCACCATCCCGGTGGGGGCCCGGCCCGGCTTGGCGGTGTTCTGGCGCAGCCCGACCACCTCGGTACGGGTGAACACCGTGTCACCGACCACCGGATAGCGATAGAAGGTCAGGCCCCGATAGAACAGGTTGGCCTTGACGCGCTGTGTCGCGAGCGTGCTCTGCCCGATCGCCACGTCGCACACCAGTGCCGGATGCGCCAAGGGTCCGGTGCAGCCGACCGTGGCGTGGGCCAACTCCGCGTCCAGCGACAGCCTCAGCCGGTCGCCGACGATCGCCTGATGGGTCGCCGCCGCGCCGGAACTCAACGTCATCGCCGGCGCCCAATCGAAGACCTGGCCTACGACCAGATCGTCGAAATAGGGGCCGCCCGCCTCACCACCGCCGATATGGCCGTACAAAGTCACAGTGCCCCATACTGGTGCTTCTTTGTAGGTCGTGTCAATATGGCCGTACATTTTACGACGGCTTGGAGCGAACTACGTGAGCACTGCACTCAACGACGAAGAGACCATGCTGGTCCAGACGGTGCGGGCGTTCATCGACCGCGACGTCAAACCTTCGGTCCGCGAAGTCGAGCACGCCAACAGCTACCCCGAGGCGTGGATCGAGCAGATGAAGCGCATCGGCATCTACGGGCTCGCGATCAGCGAGCAGTACGGCGGCACCCCGGTGTCGATGCCGTGCTACGTCGAGGTCACCCAGGAACTGGCCCGTGGGTGGATGAGCCTGGCCGGTGCCATGGGCGGGCACACGGTGGTGGCCAAACTGCTGGAGACGTTCGGCACCGAGGAACAGAAGCAGACGTATCTGCCGTCGATGGCGACGGGTCGGATCCGGGCCACGATGGCACTGACCGAACCGGGTGGCGGGTCGGATCTGCAGAACATGATCACCGTCGCCCGCCGCGACGGCGATGAGCTGGTGATCACCGGGGCCAAGACGTGGATCACCAATGCCCGCCGGTCCGGGCTGATCGCCCTGTTGTGCAAGACCGATCCCCAGGCCACCCCCCGGCACACCGGGATATCGGTGGTGCTCGTCGAGGCCGGTACCCCGGGAATGGCCGTGTCGCGGGACCTACCGAAGTTGGGCTACAAGGGGGTTGAATCCTGCGAGCTCGCGTTCGACGACTGCCGGGTGCCGGCCACCGCGATCCTCGGTGGCGAAGCCGGCCGCGGGTTCGGTCAGATGATGAAAGGCCTTGAAACCGGCCGTATCCAGGTGGCGTCGCGGGCGCTGGGCGTGGCCACTGCCGCACTCGAGGACGCGCTGGCCTACGCCCAGGACCGGGAGAGCTTCGGCCAGCCGATCTGGAAACACCAGGCGATCGGCAACTACCTCGCCGACATGGCCACCAAGCTGACCGCCGCCCGCCAGCTCACCCGCTATGCCGCCGAGCGCTACGACAGCGGGCAGCGCTGCGATATGGAAGCCGGCATGGCCAAACTGTTCGCCTCCGAGGTCGCGATGGAGATCGCGCTCAACGCGGTCCGGATCCATGGTGGCTACGGCTATTCCACCGAGTACGACGTCGAGCGCTACTTTCGTGACGCGCCGCTGATGATCGTCGGTGAGGGCACCAACGAGATCCAGCGCAATGTGATCGCCGGTCAACTCGTCGCGAGAGGCGGCATCTAGCCGGCCATGAAACCCGAACCCGCCTATCAGGTCCTGCGACAACGGCTCCGGGACGAGATCGCCGCCGGTGCCTATCCCGAGGGCGTCCGGTTACCGACGGAGTCCGAACTGGTCGCCGAGCACGGACTGTCCCGGCAGACCGTGCGCCGGGCGTTCCAGGATTTGGTGGCTGAAGGGGTGGTGTACCGGGTGCCGGGGCGAGGCACGTACGCGAATCGGGGGTATCTGCGACAGCTGGGCTCGATCGAGGACCTGATGAGCTTGTCCGAGGACACGACGATGGAAGTGCTGCAAGGACTTTCACGCCGGGTCGACGTCTCGGCAGCCAGCCGGCTTCGGCTGGACCACGATGTGGTCTACACCGTGGTGTTCCGGCGGCTGCACGGGCGGGCAGGAGCGGAGCGACCCGGGGAGAACGACGGCGTTCCGTTCGTGGTGACCACCGTGCACCTGCCGGAGTCGGTGGCCCGCCTGGTGTTCGACTGCCCGGAGCTGGTCGACGGCGCGGTGGGCACCAACACGGTCATCGGGATCCTCGAGCCGCATCTCGACCAGCCGATCGATGAAGCGGCACAATCCATCACAGTCGCACCCGCCGACGATCTGGTGGCCGGGGCGCTGGGTTGCCCACCGGGACATCCGATGTTGCGGGTGGACCGGCTGTACTCCGACACCACCGGCATCCCCATGGAACTGTCGGTCAGCCACTTTCTTCCCGAGCAATACACCTACCGGGTGACCCTGCGCAGGTCGAGCTAGCCGACCTCGTCGACGAGCCCCCACGCCAGCGCAGTGGCCGGGTCGACGGTGCGACCGGACAGCACCAGATACGCGGTGCGCCAACGCCCGATCCGGCGGGCGATGCTCAGCGTGCCGCCCGCCCCTGGGATCAGTCCCAGCATCAGCTCGGGCAGGCCCAGCACCGCATCGGGGCGGCAGCCGATCCAACCGCAGAACGCCGCCATCTCCAGGCCGCTGCCCAGCACGCGACCGTGGATCTCGGCCCGGCAGGCCCGGCCCAGGCGTCGGGTCAGCTCGTCGAGGGCGAGTGCGGGGCTGTGCCGGGTTCGGGCCAGATGCGCGGAGGCCGGGTCGCTGAAGGTGCCGAATTCCGCGAGATCGCCACCACTGCAGAAAGACTCACCGTTTCCGCTGAGCACCACCTCGGTCACCGTGTCGTCGATCAGGGCGACCGTCAGCGCCTCCAGAAGCAGCGCCCGCGCGTCGGTGCTGAACGCGTTGTGCCGGGCCGGCCGGTTGAACCGGATCCGCAGGGTGCCGCCGTCACGCTCGG
Organism: Mycobacterium sp. shizuoka-1; assembly: GCF_002723835.1. Taxonomy (GTDB): domain Bacteria; phylum Actinomycetota; class Actinomycetes; order Mycobacteriales; family Mycobacteriaceae; genus Mycobacterium. The sequence goes on from NZ_BEWG01000113.1 coordinate 32,396, forward strand.
CCAGCACCGGATCGGGAAGATCTGGTGCGGTGGCCGGGCCGCGCTCGGTCAGCCAGCGGGCGAACTCCGGCCCGGACTGCAGCGTGGAGTAGGCCAGCGACTCGGTGATGATCCCGGGCAGTGCGGGCCCGGTCACGTCCACCGAACGCAGCACATCGTCGCAAACCGCGCTGGCATGCGGCCAGCGTCGGCAGCGCTCGGTCAGCTCGGCCACGGTGTCGGAGACCGACGGCACGGTGACATAGCGGCGGTCTTCGTGGTGGGTCTCGGTCAGCGCGAAAGTCGCCGTGTCGAGCCAGTATTCGCCGTCGGCGCCGGCCGGTTCCCCGACGGCGACGACGACACCCGGCGGTCCGATCGGCCCGACCCGGGGCGGGGCCGACAGGTCAACCACCAACATCGGGGCGGTGTCTAGCCGGTCGGCGCGGGCGAGTACTTGACGATCAGCTCCTGCTTGTACAGCTTGCCGGTGTCGGTGCGGGGCAACTGCGCCTCGAAGGAGATCGACCGCGGACACTTGTAGTGCGCCAAGCGTTCCCGCAGCCAGCTCAACAGTTCATCGGCGAGTTCGTCGGATGCTTCCGCGGGGTCGACGAGCTGAACCACGCCCTTGACGCTCTGGCCCATCTCGTCGTCGGGCACACCGAACACCGCGGCGTCCATCACCCGCGGGTGGGTGACGAGCATGTTCTCGGCTTCCTGCGGATAGATGTTCACCCCGCCGGAGATGATCATGTGGTGGCGGCGATCGGTGAGGTAGAGGTAGCCGTCCTCGTCGAGGTAGCCGATGTCGCCGACGGTCATCCAGCCTTCGGCATGCCGTGAGGCCGCGGTCTTTTCGGCGTCGTTGAGGTACTCGAAGGAGTTGCCCCCCTCGAAGTAGATCTCGCCGGGCTCGCCGGGCGGCAGCTCGTTGCCGTCCTCGTCGAGGATGTGCAGGTTGCCCAGCATCGGCTTGCCCACCGATCCGGGGTGCGCCAGCCACTCCTCGGCGCTGATCAGGGTCGAACCGATGGCCTCCGAGGAGGCGTAGTACTCGTCGACGATCGGACCCCACCAGTCGATGATCTGTTTCTTGATGTCCACCGGGCAGGGGGCCGCGGCATGCATGACCCGCTCCAGGCTGGAGATGTCGTACGAGTTACGCACGCTCTCGGGGAGTTTCAGCATTCTGGTGAACATGACCGGCACGAACTGACCGTGGGTGACGCGGTGGCGCTGGATCGCGTCCAAGGTGCCCTCGGCGTCGAACTTCTCCATCACCACCACCGGGATCCCGGCGCTCTGCATCGTCAGCGACCACACCGACGGGGCGGTGTGGTACAGCGGTGCCGGGCTCAGGTAGACCCCGTTGGGGTTCATCCAGAACCCGACCAAGGCGCTCATCAGGCCCGGCGCCTCCGAGGGCGGCAGATGCGGCAGCTCACGCTTGATTCCCTTGGGCCGTCCGGTGGTTCCCGACGAATACTGCAGCAGATCGCCCTCGATCTCGTCGTCGATCGGGGTGCTGGGCAGGTCCGCGACGCAGTCCGGGTAGCTGCGCCAGCCGTCCAGTTCGCCGTCCGCGATCACCAGCAGTTCTGGCAGGCCGTTGGGCAGATGCTCGCCGAGCTGCTCGAGCACGGGCCGCAGCGCGCCGGATCCGATGATCGCCTTGGCCTCGCAGTTGTCGATGATGTAGGCGGCCTCGGCCGGCGTCAGGTGGGTGTTGATCGGCACGTAGTACAGCCCGCTGCGCCGGGCGGCCCACATCACGGTGTGGAAGTGTTCGTTGTTCTCCAGGAGCATCGCGACGGCGTCGCCCTCACGCAGCCCGGCCTCGCGGAACAGGTGCGCCAGCTGGTTGGCCCGCGCTTCCATCTCGCCGAAGGTGACGGTTTTACCGGAGGGATACAGGATGACGGCGGGTTTGTCAGGAGTGGCCTGCGCATGCTCTCGGATCTGCATGGATGCACTGTACGACAGGCCCAATTGACAGGCGTCAAGAAGGTCGTTCTTGGGCCGCCGCCACGGTTAGTCGGAGCGGCGCGCCCAGGCCACCAGATAGATCACCATCGCGGCCACCAGCGCCATCAGCACCCAGATCACCAGCACCTCGTCGATCCAGGACCCCGCCGGTGGATTGCCGGGCAACACCGTACGCAGCGGCACCACCGAGAACAGCATGGCCGCAAACCACGTCGAGAACGGCGGCTGGAACTTCTTCTTGCCCAACAGCATTTCGATCGCGGCGTACAGGGCAATCGCCGGCAACGTCACCAGGACCAGGCAGATCCCGAGGATCAGTGCCATCGGCCCGCGTGCGCGGGTGAACGTGATGGTGGCGCTGTCGCCGGGGAACCCTGCCTGCGCGGAGGGCCCGGTCCGTTCGCTGCGGATGTCCCAGCCGTACAGCGACCCCGCCACCTCGACCCGGGCCGGCACGAATCGCTGCGACCCTCCCTCGGGGCCCACCAGGACGTCCGCGCCGACACTGCCGATGGTGAACGTGTCGAACGGCCACATGTCCGCCGCACCCTCGGCGACCATCGAGGTGCGGACCACCTTGGGCACCTTGCCCTTCGGAAACTCCAACTCGCCTAATTCGGCGCACGGGCACAGCCGGACGGACATGTCCGTGGTCAGCTTGCCCAGCTCCGGATCCAGGAAACCGGTCTGCGGAATCAGTCGCACGTCGACCTCGACCCGGTGGTCCGTCGGGTGGATCGCCGTCACCTCCAACAGCACGACGGTCACCGCCGACGCGTCGAGATTGCCGGGCTGCAACTCACGCGCGGAGCTGTCCAGCCAGAAGTAGCCGAGGATGGATATGACGTAAATGGCGACGACGGCGCCGATCGTGACGATCCGCCACCGCCACCGGCGCAGCGGGGGCTGACCCTGCGACTCGACGGGTGCGTCGACGGTCGGGACGTCCACCGCACGGATGGTAGCTATGCGCGGTCGCGCTCAGCGGCCTTTCGGACGGTTCGGCACTGGGTGATCCGGGGCCTGGCGGCCCGCCGGTTCAGTCGGCTTCGGCCAGGCGCTGCTTGAGCGCCTCGAACTCGTCGCGCACCCCGGTCGGCAACTTCTCGCCGACGAACTCGAACCACTCTTCGATCAGGGGCAGCTCGTCGCGCCACTCCTGGACGTTGACCGCCAGCGCCTCGTCGACATCGACCGGATCGGCGTCCAGCCCGGACAGGTCCAGGTCGCCGGCGCTCGGCACGATGCCGATCGGCGTCGTCGAGCCGTTGGCCTTGCCCTCGACGCGCTCGATGATCCACTTCATCACGCGGCTGTTCTCGCCGAAGCCCGGCCACAGGAAACGGCCGTCGTCGCCGCGGCGGAACCAGTTGACGAAGAAGATCTTCGGCATCTTGGACTCGTCGGCGTTCTTGCCGAGGTTGATCCAGTGGGCGAAGTAGTCGCCGACGTTGTAGCCGAGGAACGGCAGCATGGCCATCGGGTCACGACGGACGGTGCCGACCTTGCCCTCGGCGGCGGCGGTCTGCTCGGAGCCCAGCGTCGCGCCGATGAAGACGCCGTGCTGCCAGTCGCGGGCCTGGGTCACCAGCGGCACTGTGGTCTTGCGTCGGCCGCCGAACAGGATGGCCGAGATCGGCACGCCCTGCGGGTCGTCCCACTCGGGTGCCAGCGTCGGGCACTGCGACATCGGGGTGCAGTAGCGCGAGTTCGGGTGTGCGGCCTTCTCGTCCGACCCGGGCTCCCAGTCGTTGCCCTTCCAGTCGATCAGGTGCTGCGGGTCGCCCTCGAGGCCCTCCCACCAGACGCCGCCGTCGTCGGTCATCGCGACGTTGGTGAACACGGTGTTGCCCGCCGCGACGGTCTTCATCGCGTTGGGGTTGGAGCTCCAGTTGGTGCCCGGCGCCACCCCGAAGAAGCCGAACTCCGGGTTGGTGGCGTACAGCCGGCCGTCCTTGCCGAACCGCATCCAGGCGATGTCGTCGCCGACGGTCTCGGCGCGCCAGCCGGGAATGGTCGGCTGCAACATCGCGAGGTTGGTCTTGCCGCAGGCCGACGGGAACGCCGCGGCGATGAAGTAGGCCTTGTTCTCCGGCGAGATCAGCTTGAGGATCAACATGTGCTCGGCCAGCCAGCCCTCGTCGTGAGCCATGGCCGAGGCGATGCGCAGTGAGTAGCACTTCTTGCCCAGCAGGGCGTTGCCGCCGTACCCGGAGCCGAAGCTCCAGATCTCGCGGGTCTCCGGGAAATGGGTGATGTACTTGGTGTCGTTGCACGGCCACGGCACGTCGTCCTGGCCCGGCTCCAGCGGGGCACCCAGTGAATGCAGCGCCTTCACGAAGAAGCCGTCCTCGCCGATCTTGTCCAGCGCGGCCTTGCCCATCCGGGTCATCGTGCGCATCGACACTACGACGTATTCGGAATCGGTGATCTCCACACCGAGCTTCGGGTCGTCGGCGCCCAGCGGGCCCATGCAGAACGGCACCACATACATGGTGCGGCCGCGCATGCAGCCGCGGTACAGGTCGGTCATCAGCCCGCGCATCTCGGCGGGATCCATCCAGTTGTTGGTCGGGCCGGCGTCGATCGCGCGCTCCGAGCAGATGAACGTCCGGGACTCGACGCGGGCCACGTCCGACGGCGCCGAACGGGCCAGATAGGAGCTGGGCTCCTCGGAATCGCTGAGCTTGATGAACGTCCCGGCGGCCACCAGCTGGTCGCACAACCGCTGGTACTCCTCGTCGGAGCCGTCGGCGAAGACCACCCGATCGGGCTGCGTGAGTTCGGCGACCTCCTGGACCCAGGCGAGCAGGCCCTGATGCTTGGTCGGTGCCGTATCCAATCCGGGGACGGTCGCTGAAGTCATCGCTCTATCTCCTGCTTACTTTTATGGCCAGGACGCAGGCCGGATTCCGCGCCGAGACACGGTCCTCCCTGAAAAGTAGGTTAACGCGGGTGAGATACCCGCGGTTAATCGGGATTATGTCCGATCACTCACAGGAACGATTCAGAAGCGCGTAATTGGAGCCCTTGCCCCGATTCAGCGCTTCCCGTTCGTCGCGGACCGCCGCCAGCGCCCGGGCGATCGCCGGTGCGCGCAGGTCGCGGGCCCGGGTGGCGCGGCCGGCGGCGGCCACCTCGGTGCGGATGTCGCGGTCGATCCCGGCCAGGGTCTCGTCGGCCTGCGCGGCGGCAGCGGCGTCGCGTTCGGCCGCCGCCCGGCCCAGCTCCGCCTCCGCGGCCAACATCCGGACCGCCACCCACTCGTCGAGGGCGGCGCGCACCGAGGCGACGACCTCCACCACCCAGCGGTCCAGCACCGCCCGGTCGTGCAGCACGGCCCGCAAGCCGGCCATCCACGCCGTCAGGACCACCCCGAGGATCGCTCCGCCGACCGCTCCGCCGACCGCCCACCGTGGCGCCAGGTCGGCGAACACCCGGCTCACCGTCAGCGCGACCCCGAGACCGAAGCCCGCCCCCAACAGCAGCATCAACAGCGTCTCCGGGCCGCGTGACCGCAACGGCGCGGGACCCACTCGCACCACCGGCCGCGACGAGTCGGGATCGACGGGCAGGCCCAGCTCCGCACCGACGTCCGTCAGCACTGCGGTGACCTCGTCGGCGACGTCGTCGGCCACGTCCTCGGCCCGGCATCGCACCTGCGCATCGAGGTCGCCGAGGGCACGCCGGCTCGCCCCGGCCACGTCGTCGCGGAGTTCGGCCCGCACCGATGCGCACCGGTGACGCACGCACGAGGAGGACTGCAGCCGGGCCTGCTGGATGCGGGTGCGCAGCGCGATCGTCCGCTCGGTCTTGTCCCACTGCGTCCGCCGCACCGCCGCGGCGCGGTGCGCACGCAGTGCACTCACCCGCGCCTGTCGGTCGTCGACTTCGCCGTTCAGCCGGTCGTCGGCCGAAAGAAGCCGAACTTCCCACTCCCGCAATCGATTTCGCTGTACCAGCGTGTCGTCGGCCAGGACAGATCGCAGCGTCGCCACGAGGTCGTCGAGGATCGGAGGACCCAGGTCCGGGGCGGCGGCCACCCCCACCCACGGCACGTCGCGGTAGCGCGGCGCCACGTCGGCCAGCAGGGCACGGTTGGCGTCGAGAACCTCGCGCCAGGTGCGGTGCACGTCGATCTTGGCCACCACGCCGATCACCGCATCGGTGTCGGCGGCGACCGACGTCAGCAGCGCGCAGTCCGAGCCGGCGAGCGGCGCGGTCGCCGACACCACGAACACCACCGCCGCAGGCACCTCCCCCGCGCCGAGTTGATCCGCCTCGAGGACGGCGCACTCCGGCAGCCGGTCGCGCAGCACCGCGGCCACGCTGCTGGTGCCGGCCAGCCACGGGCCCGCCACCAGCACCGCTTCGCGACGGGACGGCGGCGGCGCCAACCCCAGCTCGAACTGAGCCACCATGGCGTCGATCGCGGCGGTCACGACGGCGGCCCCGCAGACTGCACCGCACCACCGGCGCGTTCCCACATCCGCAGCGATCCGCGGGCGATGTCGGCGCCGCAGGATCGGTGCAGCCGCGACACCGGGCCGCGGGAGTAACGCTGCCAGGTGATCGCGCGACGCAGGTGGGCCGCCGCAGTGACGTCGTCGTCGACCGTCATCCCGGCGGCCCGCACCACCGCCACGGCAGCGGCCATCCGGGCCGCGACCGCATCATCACCGGTCGGGAAGGTGGCGACGTGCGCGCGGATCAACCGGTGATAGCGCACCGTGGCGGCGGTCGCGTCGACGGCGGCCAGCACCCCGTCGATCCCGCTGGCTCCTCGCAGCGCGGCCCGCACCCCGGCCGCGCCGTGACCGTCCCGCAGGGCGAGCACCGCGTGGGCGATGCCGAAGAGGTCCAGCGCGGTGAGCAGGCGCCGGCGCAGCGCGCGGGCCACCCGATGCGTGCCGGCCGCGAACCGGTCCGGCGAGCCCAGATCGGCCGGGTCGCTGGTCAGCGCCTGCAGCGCGGCGAGCAGCTCGTCGTCGATCACGGTGTCGTCCAGTGCGGCGAGCGCCGCCAGTCCGGCCACCGGGTGCACTGCCACCCCGGCGAGTTCGCCGAACACCCGGCAGCGCGCGGCGGCCGCCGCCATCGGCCCCGCACCGCCGAAGCCGGTCAGGTCCGCCTTGGTGAGGACCGCCACGACCGGCCCGGGCGAGGCGGCCAGCGCGTCCAGGTCTTCGGGTTTGAGCGCCTCGGCCAGCACATAGACGTCCAGGTCGGCGGGCCCGGGTGGGTCGGCGACGAGCACGCCCGCGGCCCGCAGCACCCCGGCGACCGTTGTCCGGCCGCATCCGGGGCGGCCGAGGACCCTGACCCGCACCACACCGGACATGCTGGCACCCGCCGACCTGTGGCGCGAGCCACTACCAGGCGAAGGCAACTGTTGGGTATCAATCTGCACCACGGTGCGGGTACACCCTCATTCATGAGCGACCATGGACAAATGCATGCGCAGCGCCACGGTGGCTCAGCCACGCCCGACGTCTGGCCAGCGCATCCCCATCCCCGCATCACCAGCTTTCGCTCGCGGCGTTCGACGCTGACCGAGGCCCAGCAGGACGCCTGGGATCGGCTCTGGCCGCAGATGGGCACCCAGGCCCGCAACGGCGAGCAGCCTGCCGGGCTGCTGGACACCTCCGCGTGGTTCGGCAGGCAGGCACCGGTGGTGCTGGAGATCGGGTGCGGCACCGGGACGTCGACCCTGGGTATGGCGCTGGCCGAACCGGAGATCGACGTGGTGGCCGCCGAGGTCTACAAGCGCGGGCTGGCGCAGCTGCTCAGCGCCGTCGACCGGGAAGGCGTCGACAACATCCGGCTGGTCCGCGGCGATGCCGTCGACGTGCTGGAGTACATGTTCGGTCCCGGCTCGCTGACCGGAGTGCGGGTGTTCTTCCCCGATCCGTGGCCCAAGTCCCGCCACCACAAGCGCCGGCTGCTGCAGCCCACCACCATCGCGATGATCGCCGACCGGCTGCGGCCCGGCGGCGTGCTGCACGCCGCCACCGACCACGCCGGATACGCCGAACAAATCGCCGAAGCCGGTGACGCCGAACCGCTGCTGCGGCGGGTGCAGCCCGGTGACGAGCTGCCGATCTCGGTGCAGCGGCCGATCACCAAATACGAGACGAAGGCCCGCCACGCAGGCAGCGCGGTGACCGAACTGCTGTGGATGAGACGACCATGAGTGTGATGGAAGACGCCGCGGCCGCCCCGGCTCCGCCCGACGGCGACGAGCAGCCGGTGAACCCGTCGATCCTGAGGGTGCTGCTGGTCTGGGATGCCCCCAACCTGGACATGGGGCTGGGGTCGATCCTCGGCGGCCGGCCCACGGCCGCCCACCGGCCGCGGTTCGACGCGTTGGGACGCTGGCTGTTGACCCGCACCGCCGAACTGTCGGCCGGCCACCCGGAAATTTCGGTGGAACCCGAGGCGACCGTCTTCACCAACATCGCGCCCGGCAGCGCCGACGTCGTCCGCCCCTGGGTGGAGGCGCTGCGCAACGTCGGTTTCGCGGTCTTCGCCAAGCCCAAGGTCGACGAGGACAGCGATGTGGACAGCGACATGCTGGCCCACATCGAGTTGCGCCGCCGCGAGGGCCTCGCCGCGGTGCTCGTCGCGTCGGCCGACGGGCAAGCCTTCCGCGCGCCGCTGGAGGACATCGCCCGCGCCGGGACCCCCGCCTACGTGCTCGGATTTCGTGAACATGCCAGCTGGGCATTAGCGTCGGATACCTTGGAGTTCGTCGACCTGGAGGACATTCCTGGTGTTTTCCGAGAGCCACTGCCGCGAATCGGCCTAGATTCGCTACCAGAGCAGGGGGCGTGGCTACAACCGTTCCGGCCGCTGTCCTCACTACTGACATCGCGCGTGTAGGAGAACCCGATGCGCAGGTCGCCGCAGATTTAGTTAGGAGATTACGTGTTCGCCTGGTGGGGTCGAACTGTGTATCGCTACCGATACATCGTGATCGCAGTCATGGTCGCGCTGTGCGTCGGCGGCGGCATCTACGGTGCCAGCCTCGGCAAGCACGTCACCCAGAGTGGTTTCTACGACGAGGGCAGCCAGTCGGTGGCGGCGTCGCTGCTCGCCGACGGTGCCTACGGCCGTGACACCTCCGGCCACATCATCGCCATCTACACCGCGCCGGACGGCAAGACCGTCGACGACCCGGAGTTCGGCAAGAAGATCCTGGACAACCTGGCCCAGGTCGAGCGCGACCACCCCGACGAGATCCTGCGGTCCATCGGCTACTTCAAGAGCCCGCAACTGCTGTCCAACATGGCCGACGCGGACAAGAAGCACGCCTTCATGTCGATCCAGCTCAAGGGCAACGACGACGACACGATCCTGAACAACTACAAGAAAGTCGACAAGGATTTCTTCATCCCCGGCGTCGACGTCAAGCTCGCCGGCCTGCAGCCGCTGGCCGCCGAACTGACCGGCACCATCGGCGAGGACCAGCAGCGCGCCGAAGTGGCGGCGATCCCGCTGGTGGCGGTGCTGCTGTTCTTCGTCTTCGGCGGCGTGGTCGCCGCCAGCCTGCCCGCCATCATCGGCGGCCTGTCGATCCTCGGCGCGCTGGGCATCATGCGACTGATCGCGCTGGTCACCCCGGTGCACTTCTTCGCCCAACCGGTGGTGACGCTGATCGGCCTGGGCATTGCCATCGACTACGGCCTGTTCATCGTCAGCCGCTTCCGAGAAGAGATCGCCGAGGGCTACGACACCGAGGCCGCGGTCCGCCGCACGATGATGACCTCGGGCCGCACGGTGATCTTCTCCGCGGTGATCATCGTGGCGTCCTCGCTGCCGCTGCTGCTGTTCCCGCAGGGCTTCCTGAAGTCCATCACCTACGCGATCATCGCCTCGGTCATGCTGTCGGCGATCCTGTCGGTCACCGTCCTGGCCGCGATCCTGGCGATCCTCGGCCCCAACGTCGACGCGCTCGGGGTCCGCACCCTGCTGCGGGTGCCGTTCCTGCGCAACTGGGGTTTCTCGCGGGCGATCATCGACTGGTTCGCCGAGAAGACCCAGAAGACGAAGACCCGCGAAGAAGTCGAGAGCGGCTTCTGGGGCAAGCTCGTCAACCGCGTGATGAAGCGCCCGATCCTGTTCGCCGCCCCGATCGTGATCTTCATGGTCCTGCTGATCGTTCCGCTCGGGAAGCTGTCCCTGGGCGGCATCAGCGAGAAGTACCTGCCGCCGGACAACTCGGTGCGCACCGCCCAGGAAGAGTTCGACAAGATCTTCCCCGGGTTCCGCACCGAGCCGATCACGCTGGTGATGAAGAACACCGACGGCCAGCCGGTCACCGATCAGCAGGTCGCCGAGATCCGCAACAAGGCGATGGCGGTCAGCGGGTTCACCGATCCCGACAACAACCCCGACGCGATGTGGAAGGAACGTCCCTACCTGGACGGCGCCTCCAAGGACCCGTCGGTCCGGGTGATCCAGAACGGCCTGGTCAACCGCAACGACGCGGCCAAGAAGATCACCGAGTTGCGATCGATCACCCCACCCAAGGGGGTGACGCTGTACGTGGGCGGCACACCCGCGCTGGAGCAGGACAGTATTCACAGCCTGTTCGCGAAGCTGCCGCTGATGGTGGTGCTGCTGATCGTCACGACGACGATCCTGATGTTCCTCGCGTTCGGCTCACTGGTGCTGCCGATCAAGGCAGCCTTGATGAGCGCGCTCACCCTGGGCTCCACCATGGGCGTGCTGACGTGGATGTTCGTCGACGGGCACGGATCCGGGCTGATGAACTACACGCCGCAGCCGTTGATGGCGCCGATGATCGGGTTGATCATCGCGGTGATCTACGGCCTGTCCACCGACTACGAGGTGTTCCTGGTATCCCGCATGGTGGAAGCCCGCGAGCGCGGCATGTCCACCACTGAGGCGATCCGCATCGGTACGGCCACCACCGGCCGGCTCATCACCGCGGCGGCCCTGGTGCTTGCCGTGGTCGCCGGGGCGTTCGTGTTCTCCGACCTGGTGATGATGAAATACCTGGCGTTCGGCCTGCTGATCGCGCTGCTGCTGGACGCCACGATCGTCCGGATGTTCCTGGTGCCGGCGATCATGAAGCTGCTCGGTGACGACTGCTGGTGGGCGCCGCGCTGGATGAAACGGCTCCAGGTCCGCATCGGCCTCGGTGAGACGCATCTGCCCGACGAGCGCAAGCGGCCGGTCGTCCGCGACGAGGCCGTGGTGGGCGCCGGAATGTCGGCGGCCGAGGCTCGCCGGCCGGTGCACGACCCCACCCATCCCGGTGGCGAGGCGCGTCCCCGCCCGCGGGTGGTCGGCCGTGCCGAATACCGCACCCCGCCGCCCCAACAGGCTCCCTCGGCGGCCGGCACCGCTCGGATGCCCGAGCCCGAACCCGCGGGTTCCGCCGAGCTCACCGACGCTCCCACCACCCGGTTCTCGGTGGCCAAGAACGCCGTCAAGAACGCGGTGAACAGCGCCGCGGCCGCCGCCAAGACCACCCGTCCGCAGGCACCGCCGGCACCCGACCGCGAGATCGAGTCCTGGCTGGGCGAACTGCGCGGCAAGCCGGCGCCCGCCCCGGCCCAGCCGGCGGCACCCGAGGACGCCACCACCGCCATCCCCGGCCAGGGCGAACCCGACGAGGTGTCACCGGCGATCAGCGCCGAGGAAACCCGCGCGATCCCGGTCAGTCGGCCCGACCAGGGCGACTCCGAGGTGGCGACCGAGAAGCTGAACTCGCGGGGCAAGAAAGAGGGCGACGAGCAGCGCCGGCGCGGCACCGGTGGCGGTGTCAGCGCCCAGGATCTGCTTCGCCGCGAGGGTCGTCTGTAATCGAGTCAGAACTGAGAGCGAAGATCCGGCCAGGTTTTCGCTCCCGCTTCTGGATCGACGCGCGGACTAGTCGCGCTCGCGTTTCGGGGGGACCACGTCAGGTTCGGCGTTCATCACGATGCCGTCGTCGTTCTCTTCGAGCTCGGCAGCCTCTTCGGCCGGATCGTCGGCCAACAGCACCCGGATCGCGCTGTTGAGGAACGCCACCAGCGGCACCGCCAGCAGGGCCCCGACGATCCCGGCCAGCACGGCACCGGTGGAGATGGCCAGCACGATCGCCAGCGGATGGATCGACACCGCGCGACCCATCACCAGCGGCTGCAGGATGTGGGCCTCGAGCTGCTGCACCGCGATGATCAGGCCGAGGGTGATCAGGGCGTAGACCACACCCTTGGCCAGCAACGCCACCACGACCGCCAGGAAGCCACTGACCACGGCGCCGACCAGCGGGATGAAGGCGCCGAGGAACACCAGCGATGCCAGCGGCAGCGCCAGCGGGATGCCCATGATCGCCAGACCGGTGCCGATCCCGACCGCGTCGACCAACGCCACCAGGAAGGTGGCCCGCACGTAGCCGATCAGCGAGCCGAACCCGGCACGCCCGGCGTCGCGCACCCGATCCCGGTTCTCCGCCGGGATGAGCTTGGTGACGAACGCGTAGATGTTGCGCCCGCCGTGCAGCAAGAAGATCAGGGTGAACAACACCAGCAGCGCGCCGGTGATGATCTCGGTGAGCGTGGCCGCCGTCGACAACGCACCGGTGGTCAGCTTCTCCTGGTTGTCGCGCAACGCCTTGATCGCGGTGTTGCCGGCGTTGTCGATCTGTTCGCGGCTCAGGTGTGCGGGCCCCTCGATCAGCCAGCCGCGCAGGTTGTCGATGCTGTGAGTGACCTGCTCGACCAGCCCGGGCAGGCCCGAAACGAATTGGCTGACAACGAAAGTCAGGATCCCACCGAAGACGCCGAAGCCGGCGAGCAATACCAGGGCCACCGCGCCGCCGCGTGGCGCCCCGCGGCGGTCCAGCCAGTCGACGGCCGGCAGCAGCAGCGCGGCCAGCATGGTCGCCAGGGCGACCGGCACCACGATGACCTCCAGGCGGCGCACCACCCACAGCAGCGCCACGATCGCCGCCGTGATGACCAGCAGCCGCCACGACCACGCTGCGGCTTTGCGGACGAGAGGACCGACGGATTCGTCGTCCGAGACACGGGTCGCCGGCATGCGGCCAAGCGTAACCGGCACACCCGGACATCCCGTGCCGAACACCGTGAACGCCGGGCTACCCGAGTTACCCTGAACTGCGTGTCCTACGACGCGCCGGTCGACCACGCCCGCGCGGAACACAACCCCCCGGCGCGCGGGAAGTACTGGTGGGTCCGCTGGGCGCTGCTCGCCGTCGCGCTGATCGTGCTGGCCGTGGAGGCCACCCTGGTCTGGGACCAGCTCGCCAAAGCCTGGAAGAGCCTGATCTCGGCCGATGTGTGGTGGGTGCTGGCGGCCATCGTGGCCGCGACGGCCTCGATGCACAGCTTCGCGCAGATCCAGCGGACCCTGCTGCGGTCGGCGGGGGTCGTCGTCGCGCAGTGGCGCTCCGAAGCCGCCTTCTACGCCGGCAACGCGCTGAGCACCACGATGCCCGGCGGTCCGGTGCTCTCGGCCACCTTCGTCTACCGCCAGCAGCGGCTGTGGGGCGCCTCCCCGGTGGTCGCATCCTGGCAGCTGGTGATGTCGGGCGCGTTGCAGATCGTCGGCCTCGCACTGCTGGGCCTCGGCGGCGCATTCCTGTTGGGCGCCAAGAACAATCCGTTCTCGTTGCTGTTCACCCTCGGCGGGTTCATCGCGCTGCTGCTGCTCGCCCAGGCGGTGGCCACCCGCCCCGAACTGATCGACGGTATCGGCGTCAAGGTGTTGGGCTGGGTCAACTCCGCGCGCGGCAAGCCGGCCGACACCGGCCTGCACAAGTGGCGCGAGACGCTGACCCAGCTGGAGTCGGTCAGCTTGAGCCGCCGCGAACTCGGAGTCGCGTTCGGCTGGTCGTTCTTCAACTGGGTCGCCGATGTGGCCTGCCTGGCATTCGCCGCCTATGCCGCCGGCGGGCATCCGTCGCTGGCCGGTCTGACCGTTGCCTATGCGGCTGCGCGCGCGGTCGGCTCGATCCCGTTGATGCCGGGCGGGCTGCTGGTGGTGGAGGCCGTACTGGTTCCCGGCCTGGTGTCCAGTGGGATGGCGTTACCCGCCGCCATCTCCGCGATGCTGATCTACCGCCTGGTGAGCTGGATCTTCATCTCGGCGATCGGCTGGGTGGTGTTCTTCTTCATGTTCCGCACCGAAGGCCAGCTCGACCCCGACGCCGTGCTCGAGGAACTCGCCGGTGCCGATCCGGCCGACGACGCGGTGCCCGCCGGTGATCCCGCCGAAACCGCACTGCAGGGCCCGGTGCCACCGCCGGGCCCCGGCTCCGAGGACGACGTGCGTCAGTGACGCACCGGGGCGGCGTGCTTAGATCCGTGCATGGCAGCACGTAGCGACACCCGTCCCGCGGTGGCGGCGCTGGCCGGCGACATCGTCTGTGTCGTGGTGTTCTGCGCGCTCGGGCGCCGCAGCCACGCCGAGGGACTGACGCTGGCCGGCATCGCCGAAACGGCGTGGCCGTTCCTGTCCGGCACGCTGATCGGCTGGCTGATCGCCCGCGGCTGGCGGGCGCCCACAGCCGTCGCACCCACCGGCCTGATCGTCTGGGTGGCCACCGTCGCGGTCGGAATGATGTTGCGTAAGGCCAGTTCTCAGGGCCTCGCGGTCAGCTTCATCGTCGTCGCATCGGTGGTGACCGCAGTGCTGTTGCTGGGCTGGCGTGCCGTCGCCGCGCTGCTGCGCAGGCGCGGCTAGACCTGACCGGCTGCGGTGGCGGGCTCGGTGGAGGCCACCACCGTCAGGACGGCGCGCAACCCGCCCAGCGGCCCGTCGGACAGTTCGATGCCGCCCCCGTGGAGGGCGGCCTGCTGGGCCACCAGCGCCAACCCCAGACCTGATCCGCCTGCGGTGGCCGTGCTGCCACGGGCGAAGCGCCCCAACACCTTTCGATGTTCCTCGGCAGGCAGGCCGCGGCCGTTGTCGTCGACGGTGATCGCCAGCAGCGAGTCCATCCGACGGGCCCGCAACACGATGCGGGTGGCCTCGCCGTGGGTGACCGCGTTGCGCACCAGGTTGTCCACCGCGAGCCGCAGACCGGCCGGCCAGCCCCACACCGCGCCTGCCTCGTCGGCCTCCACGATGATCTCGACCGCGCCGGAGCGGACGTTTTCGCGTGCCACCCGGTCCAGCATCTCGGCGACGTCGATCAGCTCCCGGTCCTCGGCGCGGGCCAACTGCCCCGAGGCCAACTGGCCGAGCGCGGTGATGATCGCCTCGACCCGGCGCTGGGCGCGGGACAGGTCGCCCACCACCTCGGCGCGCTCCTCGGGCGGTAGGTCGTGGATGCGCAGTGTGTCCAGGTCGGCACGCATCGCGGTGAGCGGGGTGCGCAGTTCGTGGGCGGCGTTTGCCGCGAAATCTTGGGCCGCCTGAAGCGAATTCGTGGTCGCCGCCTGCGCGTCGGCGAGCCGGTGCAGCATCGCGACCATCGCCTCGGACAGATCTTCGGCTTCCCTGGCGCCGTGCACCGGATCCAACCGGTCGCGTCCCGTGCCCAGCCGCCGGGTCTGCTCGGTCAGGCGCAGCAACGGGCGGATCGCCGGCCCGGCCAGGATCCAGCCCAGGGCCGCCGCAATCATCACCGCCAGGCAGACGATGAACACGTAGAGGGGGATGCGCGCCCGACTCAACAGGATGCTGTCGGCGCGGATGCCGATTGAGACCAGGATGCCGCCGGACTGCTCGACCGGCACCGTCCGCACCCGGTAGTCGACGCTGTTGACGGTGACCGTCGCCGTCCCCGGCGGCAGCGGCGGCAACTGGAAGCCCCGCTGGAAGACCACCTGGCCGGTGGAGCGCGACCGTCCGGTGGTCAGCACCCGGCTGGGATCGCGCAGTTGTTCGGGGAACATGCTGGCGTCGACGATCGAGTCGAGCCGCCGATCCAGCTGCGCATTGTCGTTGTTGGCCAACACAGTCCACGTCAGCAGCGCCAGCAGGGCGACCACCACGGCGGCGGCCAGCGCGGCGGCCAGGGCCACCCGGACCCGCAGGGAGAGGCTCCGGCCCGATGTCACGACCGACTCACGGCTCCGACCGGAGCACGTACCCGATTCCGCGCACGGTGTGGATCACGCGCGGCACGCCCTCGCGTTCCAGTTTTCGGCGCAGATAGCTGACGAACACGTCGGCGACGTTGGTGTCGACGTCGAAGTCGTAACCCCACACCAATTCGAGCAGCCGCTGCCGGGACAGCACCACACCGGAGTTCTCGGCCAGCACGGCCAGCAGGTCGAACTCGCGTTTGGTCAGCTCCACGCGGTCGCCGTTGACAAACACCAGCCGGCGGGCGGTGTCGATGGTGAGCGGCCCGATGGTGACGGCGTCGGAGCCCTCGTGGGAGTTGACCGCCCGCCGCAGCAGCGCGTGCAGCCGAGCGACCAGCTCACCCAGATCGAACGGCTTGGTCAGATAGTCGTCGGCGCCGGCTTCCAGGCCGGCGATCCGGTCGTTGACGGTGTCCCGCGCCGAGAGCACGCAGATCGGGATGTCGTTGCCCAGCGCGCGCAGTGCGGTCACCACCGCCACGCCGTCGAGCTCGGGCATCTGGACATCGAGCACCAACGCGTCGTGGTTCTCGTTGGCCAGTAGCCGCAACGCCTCCTTGCCGGTCGCCGCGACCCGGACGTCGAACCCCGAATGCCGCAAACCGCGTGCGACCGAGGTCCGGACATCCGGGTCGTCGTCGACCATCAGGACGGTGCGGCCGGCGCCCTCCTGCGCGGGCTGCTGTCCTACCCGCACCTGCGAACTAGGAGACAGGAACGTCAGGGGCACTGCCGCAACGGTTCTTCAGGTCGACCAGCGGCTGGCGGATGCCCTGCAGGTCGGCCTTCACCGAGGGGTTGTAGTCCAGGTACTGCTTCACCTCGGACCGGATGGTGTCGCGCGGCGCACCCTCCAGACCGGTGAAGAACGCGTTGACGTCCGGATGCGTGAACAGGTACGCCGACGTCGCGGCGGACACACCCGCGGCGACACCAGCCAGGTCGGCGGCGGTGCAGTTCGGCGGCGGGTCGGCCAGCGCGGACGGGGCGCCAACCAGGATCGCGCCAGCGACAGCGCCCGTGCCGATCACACCGGCCACTGCGCGACGGGCCAGACGGGCATTAACCAACATGCTCGGACTCCTTAAGCGTAGGGAGAAGCGATGCCAGTAACCGCTACTGACAGGGAAAGCTAAGCAGAATTGCCGCGGACTTTCGCGCCTTGAGCTTAACCAATCGTGAGAATGTTCCGACGCAGCTGGTCAGAGCCCCGCGCCCGGGCCATTCGGCGACGCAGCGGTCACCGCGTGATGACCGCGACCGGGCCGGGTGCGGGCCCGCTGCCCAGCGGAACCTGGCTGCCGGCAACCTGTTGTGCGGCGCTCGCCCCGGCCAGCGCGCCCGGGTTCGTTCCAGCCAAACCACCGGACTGGGCCGACTGCAACAGTCCGAGCAGCTGCGGCAGGCTCACCGGCAGCGAGCACTGCGTGGACACACTCGTCAGCGGCTGCTGGATGGTCTGCAGGTCCTTGGCGGCCGCGGGATTGGCGTCGAAGTAGGTCTTCAGCGCCACCAGTGTCTGCGGACCGGCCTGCTGCTGGGAAATCGTCGTCAGCGCCTGGTTGGTCTGCGGGTGGGTGTCCAGGTAGGTCCCGGTGTTGGTGGCGACGGTGCCGATGGTCTTGGCGATCTGGCTGGCCGCGCAGGGGTCGGGGGCGGCGGTCGCCGCCGACGACGACAGCGCGAGCGCCGCCGCGCCCCCGGCCGCCGTGGCGGCCAGCACGGCGCACAGCCCGCGGCGGACGACCGCGATCGTCGAGTGGGTGGAGGCGAGCATCGGGACTCCTCGGGTTCGCTGACAACAGCGCCGCGCCGCAGCAACGCCGCGACTCGGCTAAGTCCCCGACCCGGTACATGGCCACCGCACATCCTGCCATCGGCGGCGGCCGTCCTCCACTCGGCGTTGGTTACGGGGAGCCGATCAGCCGGTCTCAATCCAGCTAAGACGCCGATCACGCCGGATCAACGCACAGCAACCTGAGGTACGCTCGCAGCCACGCAATCCGGGGAGAATGCGGGGAGATCGCCATCCAGCAGTTCATGATGCGTCTGTCCAGCAACCTGCGCAGATACCGCTGGCTGGTTTTCTCGTGCTGGTTGCTCGCACTCGTGCCGGCCGTCTATTTGGCTCTCACCCAGTCCAACCACCTCACCGGTGGTGGCTTCGATGTGGCCGGCTCGCAATCGCTGCATGTGCAGTACCAACTCGAGGACCACTTTCCCGAGCAGGGCGCTTCGCCGCTGGCGCTCGTCGCCGCGCCCCGGGCCGACGCCAGCTACGAGGACATGAACAACGCCGTCGCCCAGCTGGAGCAGGCCGCCAAACAGACGCCGAGCGTGGTGATCGTCCCCAATCCCGCGCAGCCGGCGCCGGCCCCGGACAAGCCCTACGTGGTGTCGCTGCGGCTGGACTTCAACAACACCGGCGCCGTCGACGTCGCCCGGCAGTTGCGTCAGAAGATCGGTGTGACCGGTGACCAGCCCGGGCAGATCGACAACGGCCGGGTGCGGTTGTACGTGATCGGCCAGGGCGCGCTCGGGGCGGCCGCGCAGACCAGCACCAAGCACGACATCGCCGAGGCCGAGCGCTGGAACCTTCCGATCGTCCTGATTGTTTTGCTCGCGGTGTTCGGCTCGCTGGCTGCCGCAGCGGTCCCGCTGGCCCTGGGGCTGTGCACCGTCGTGGTGACGATGGGCGTGGTCTACCTGTTGTCGATGGTCACCACGATGTCGGTGTTCGTCACCTCGACGGTGTCGATGTTCGGCATCGCCCTGGCCGTCGACTACTCGCTGTTCATCCTGATGCGGTTTCGGGAGGAACTGCGCGCGGGCCGCGACCCGCAACAGGCGGCCGACGCGGCGATGGCCACCTCCGGTCTGGCGGTGGTGTTGTCGGGTCTGACCGTGATCGCCTCGCTGACCGGCATCTACCTGATCAACACCCCGGTGCTGCGATCGATGGCCACCGGCGCGATCCTGGCGGTGGCGATCGCGGTGCTGACCTCGACCACGCTGACACCTGCGGTGCTGGCCACCTTCGGCCGGTCAGTGGCCAAGCGTTCCCCGATGCTGCACTGGTCGCGTCGGGCAGAGGCCACCCAATCCCGGTTCTGGACCCGCTGGGTCAACGAGGTCATGCGCAGGCCGTGGCTGTCGGCGCTGGCCGCCACGCTGGTACTGCTGCTGATGGCCGCCCCCGCGTTCTCGATGGTGCTGGGCAACAGCATGCAGCGGCAGTTCAAGTCGTCCCACGAGATCCGCGGTGGGGTGGCCGCGGCCGCCCAGGCCCTCGGCCCCGGCGCGCTCGGCCCGGTTCGGGTGCTGGTCACCTTCCCGGACGGCGGGGCGTCGGACCCCAAGCACGCCCCGGCGCTCGAGGCGATCAGCACCGAGATGTCCAAGGCTCCCGACATCGTGTCGGTCTCCACGCCGGTGTTCGCCGACGACAACGGCAGCGCGCTGATCTCGGCGGTGCTGTCGGTGGATCCCGAGGACATCGGCGCGCGGACGTCCATCGACTGGATGCGATCGCATCTGCGTGCCCTGCCCGCGGCGTCGGGCGCCCAGATCGACGTCGGCGGGCCGACCGCCTTGATCAAGGACTTCGACGATCGGGTGTCGGCGACTCAACCGCTGGTATTCGTGTTCGTCGCCCTGATCGCCTTCGTGATGCTGCTGATCTCGGTGCGCTCGGTGTTCCTCGCGCTCAAGGGTGTGCTGATGACGGTGCTGTCCGTCGCGGCCGCCTACGGCAGCCTGGTGATGGTCTTCCAATGGGGCTGGCTCGAGCAGCTGGGCTTCGAGAAGATCACGTCGATCGACAGCACGATCCCGCCCTTGGTGCTGGCGATGACGTTCGGCCTGTCGATGGACTACGAGATCTTCCTGCTCACCCGGATCCGGGAGCGTTACCTGCAGGCCGGTGACACCCGGGACGCGGTCGCCTACGGGGTGGCCACCAGCGCCCGCACGATCACCAGCGCCGCGCTGATCATGATCGCGGTGTTCACCGGGTTCGCGTTCGCGGGCATGCCACTGGTCGCCGAGCTCGGGGTGGCCTGCGCGGTGGCGATCGCCGTCGACGCCACCATCGTCCGGCTGGTCCTGGTGCCGGCGCTGATGGCGATGTTCGACCAGTGGAACTGGTGGCTGCCCGGCTGGCTGGCCCGGATCCTGCCGTCGGTCGACTTCGAGAAGCCGCTGCCCAAGGTCGACCTGGGCGATCTGGTCGTGATCCCGGACGACATCTCGGCGCTGGTGCCGCCGACAGCGGATCTGAAGATGGTGGTCAAGGGCGCAGCCCGGCTCAAGAACCTGGCGCCGGATGCGGTCAGTGTGGCCGACCCGCTGGCGTTCACCGGCTGCAGCGAGCTCGCCGGCCGGGTCAAGGGCAGCGACGACGCCCGCGCCCAGCCGATGCGGGTCGGCGCGGGCAATACCGCGACGGTGAAGTTGATCCGCGGCTATCGCAGCGTCAGGACGGCGACGCCGCGGCCGGTGCACCCGGTCACGATGTGGCGCGGCCGGCTGGCGATCGCGCTGGACGCCCTCGAGACGGGTGCCGACAACGGGCAGCCGGCGGTCGAGCGGCTCAGCCCGGTGGAGACGACCAACGTCCAGCTGCCGACCGGCGACCGGCTGCAGATCCCGACCTGCGCCGAGACGCTGCGGATGCAGGCCTACCTGATCATGTGCCGCAACAGCCGGTCGGATTTCGCCGAGTTCGCCGACCTGGTCGGTGTGATGGATACCGAGGCCGCTGCGGTGGTACTCGCCGGGATGGACCGGTATTACTGTTCTGAACAATCTGAGCGACAATGGGTGACCACCCAGTTGGTCCGGCGGCTGGCCGATCCCAACCCCACCGACGTCGAGGTCGACGACTGGTGGGCGGGACCGGAGGGGGCCGCCGAATGGGAGCGGATCAGGCAGCGCTGCCTTGCGGTGGCGGTGGCGATCCTGGAGGAGGCGAGGTGACGGTGGCAGCGGATCGCGATGCCATACCCGCACCGGCCGCCCGGTCCTTCGCCGACAGCCGCCCCGTCGAGTTCTGGCCGACCGCGTCGATCCGCAGCGCGCTGGAGAACGGCGACATCACCGTCTGGCAGCGCATCGTCGTGGCGATCAAGCGCGATCCGTACGGCCGCACCGCCCGTCAAGTCGAAGAGGTCCTGGAGCACTCGCAGCCGTACGGCATCTCCAAGGCGCTCTCCGAGGTGTTGGTGCGTGCGCGCAGCCATCTGGAGGCCAACGAGCGCGCCGAGGCGGCCCGCCACGTCCGGCTGCTGCTCGACCGTTCCGGCCTGGCCGAGCAGGAGTTCGCGTCCCGGATCGGGGTGGGGCAGGCGGACCTGAGCACCTACCTCGACGGCACGGTCAGTCCCCCTGCCTCACTGATGATCCGGATGCGCCGACTGTCGGACCGATTCGCCAAGATGCGCGCCCAGCGAGCGTCCGGCGGCGCGTGACGGTGGTGGATTCACCGGATTCGGCCCAGCTGCAACAGATTCTGCGCGAGACCCGCACGGTTGCCGTGGTGGGCGTCTCGGACAACCCGGCCCGGCCCAGCAACGAGGTCTACCGCTACCTGGCCCGGTTCAGCCACTACCAGCTCTACCCGGTGAACCCGAACATCAGCGAGATCGACGGCACCCCGGTCTACTCCAGTCTGGCCGACCTGCCGGAGGTACCGGACATGGTCGACGTGTTCCGTCGTTACGACGACCTGCCGGCGGTGCTGGCCGACACGCTGGCGTCCAGCCCCCACCCGAAATGCCTCTGGCTGCAGCAGGGTCTGTGGCACGAGGAGGTCGGCGAGCGGGCGCAGGGTGCAGGCCTGCGCGTGGTGATGGATCGCTGCCTGAAGGTCGACTACGCCCGGCTCATCGGGCGTTGATCGGCGCGACGTCGACCACCAGCCACCGGGCGTCCTGCTTGACCAGCCCCACCCGCAGCGCGAGCACCGCGGTACTCGGCGGCTGACCGGGCTGGTTCTGGGTGCCCCGCATCACCACGGCGACGCTGGCGGCCCCGGGGCCCAGCGCTTCCAGGCCCGCCGAGATGGTCTGGGCCGAGGCGGAGATGTTCTTGGTGGCCAGCTCGGCCGTCGATTTCCCGAACTGGTTCTTGAAGGCGTCCGCCCGATCGGGCGCCATGAACGACGCCGCCCGGTCGATCGACGCGGTGGGGGCGCCCGGGGTGAAGGTGGCGGTGGCCTCGGCGACCGCGGTGGCGATGCGCACCACCTCCGCGGAGTCGCGGGTGAAGTCCCGGTCGGGCAGCGTCCACCGCAGGTAGCCGACGACCACCGCGGCCACCACCGCCACGGCGGCCGGCCCGACGACCGCCAACCGCAATCCCGGGCCGTCGTCGTCGGTGCCCACCGTCACCGAATCCCGCCGGTAGAACACCACATTGACGATGACGCCCTCGACGATGAGCAGGCACAGCATCGAGCACACCGACACCCACCACAGCGGCCAGCCGAGCACCACGCCGATGGCCAGCAGTCCGCCGACGGCGGCGATCGGGGCGGCCACGTCGAAGGCCAGCACCCGGGCCAGGTTCCTCATCGCATCGACTCCAGCCGGGAGATCATCAGCTTGCCGTCGACGTCGGACACCCCCAAGCGCAGATTCCAGCGCACGGTGGCCGGCTTGTCCCCGGCGTTCTCGCTGACCGAGGTGGCCACGACCAGCACGGTGTCGGTGCGCTGGGCCAGTTCTGGGGGCAGTGTGGCCGGAGTCGGCGCGCGCTGGCCCGGCTGGCGGTCGAGATCGCGGTGTACTGCTTCGAAGGAAACCGACTCGATGCGCCCGGTGGTGCGGGCGTTCAGGGTGCGGACCACTTCGCGGTAGGGCGTGATCGCAGCTTCGAAATCCGAGTTGAGCTGGCCGACGGTGCCGTCGTGCAGCTTCTGCAGACTGGCGTCGACGTTGTCGACGGTCATGTTGATCAGCACGCCGGTCCAGTCCGCGGCGGCGGCCATCACCCGGGTCTGGTAGGCCCGCTCGTCGACGGCGCTACGGTGCCCCGACCAGATCAGCGCGCCCAGCACGACGGCGACCACGGTGACCACGCCCAGCACGGCCGAGGCAACCCCGTAGCCGGAGAACACCCGGCCGGGTGCCTGGTCCTGCGTCGTCGCGGCCTCGGGCATGCAGGCGAGGCTACCGGGCGGCCCACGACCCGACCGCCGCGGTCTGACCTCTGGTAAGGATGGTTGGGTGACGGTAGAAGCACTGCGTTCGGGTATCGACCTGGCTCATGTCCAGGCCGAGGTTCGCCCGCAAGACGACCTGTTCGGCCACGTCAACGGGCGCTGGCTGAGCGAATACACCATCCCCGGCGACCGGGCCACCGACGGTGCGTTCCGGACGTTGTACGACCGGGCCGAGGAGCAGGTCCGCGAGCTGATCATCGAAGCGTCGAAGTCCGGCGCCGCGGCAAATACCGACGAGCAGCGGATCGGCGATCTGTACGCCAGCTTCCTGGACGCCGAGGCCGTGCAGCGCCGCGGCGTGCAGCCGCTGCTCGACGAGCTCACGCTGATCGACACCGCGGCCGACCCCACCGCGCTGGCGGCTGCGATCGGCGCACTGCAGCGCAGCGGGGTGGGTGGCGGTGTCGGGCTCTACATCGACACCGATTCGAAGGACTCCTCGCGATATCTGCTGCACGTCACGCAGTCCGGGCTGGGCCTGCCCGACGAGTCGTATTACCGCGACGATCAGCACGCCTCGATCCTGGGCGCCTATCCCGGGCACATCGCCGCGATGTTCGCGCTGGTCCTGGGTGGCACCGCCGAGGACTACACCGAGCGGGCCGCGCGGATCGTGGCGCTGGAGACCAAACTGGCTGCCGCCCACTGGGATGTGGTCAAGCGCCGCGACGCCGACCTGACCTACAACCTGCGCCGATTCGCCGACCTGCCGACCGAGGCGCCAGGCTTCGACTGGGCCGGCTGGATCGCCGGTCAGGGCGCTACCCCCGACGCGGTGGCCGAACTGGTTGTGCGTCAACCGGATTACCTCACCGCCTTCGCCGAGCTGTGGTCGAGTCACGACTTCGCCGACTGGCAGGACTGGGCCCGTTGGCGGCTGATCAACGCCCGGGCCGCGTACCTGACCGACGCGGTGGTCGAGGCGAACTTCGACTTCTACGGCCGCACCCTGTCGGGCACCGAGCAGATCCGCGACCGCTGGAAGCGGGCCGTATCGCTGGTGGAGAGCCTGATGGGCGATGCGGTCGGACGGCTGTACGTCGAGCGGCACTTCCCGCCGGATGCCAAGGCCCGCATGGATGTTCTGGTCGACAACCTGCGCGAGGCGTACCGGGTCAGCATCAACGACCTGGAGTGGATGACACCGGCCACCCGAGGGCGGGCGCTGGCCAAACTGGACAAGTTCACCGCCAAAATCGGCTACCCGAAGAAGTGGCGCGATTACTCCACGCTGGTGATCGACCGGGATGATTTGTACGGCAACGTCATTCGCGGCGCCGAGGTGGCCCACGACCGCGAGCTCGCCAAACTCGGCGGCCCGGTCGACCGCGACGAGTGGTTCATGACACCGCAGACCGTCAACGCCTACTACAACCCGGGCATGAACGAGATCGTGTTCCCGGCTGCGATCCTGCAGCCGCCGTTCTTCGACGCCGAAGCCGACGATGCGGCGAACTACGGCGGCATCGGGGCGGTGATCGGTCACGAGATCGGCCACGGATTCGACGACCAGGGAGCCAAATACGACGGCGACGGCAACCTGGTGGACTGGTGGACCGACGAGGACCGTGCCGAGTTCGGCGCCCGCACCAAGGCGCTGATCGAACAGTACGAGGAGTTCGTCCCGCGCGGGCTCGAGCCGTCCCATCACGTCAACGGTGCCTTCACCGTCGGAGAGAACATCGGCGACCTGGGCGGGCTGTCGATCGCGCTGCTGGCCTACGAGCTGTCGCTGGGCGGCAGGCAAGCCCCGGTGATCGACGGGCTGACCGGCAGGCAGCGGGTGTTCTTCGGCTGGGCGCAGGTGTGGCGGACCAAATCCCGTGAGGCCGAGGCCATTCGGCGGCTGGCGACGGATCCGCACTCGCCGCCGGAGTTCCGCTGCAACGGGGTGATCCGCAATATGGACGCCTTCTACGATGCGTTCGAAGTCAGCGAGGCCGACGAGCTGTACCTGGAACCCGAGCGGCGGGTTCGGATCTGGAGCTGACCGCCGCGACGCTCAGCGGGCTGCCGCCTCGCGGTTGGCGCCGTCGACGACCGACGCCAGCAGGCCCGGCAGCGCCCGGTCGATCTCATCGACGCGCAACCGCTGCAATGTGACACCGCCGAGCACCAGCCGCTCGAGCAGGCCGGCTTCCCGCAGGATCTTGAAGTGGTGGGTGGCGGTGGATTTGTTGATGCCGTCGTAGAGCGCGCTGCACTGCAGCGGTGCGTCCGCGTTACCCAGCCGCCGGACCATCTCCAGCCGTGCCGGGTCTTGCAGCGCCGCCAGCACCTGGTGCAGGGGTGCGACCGGATGGACCGGATAGGCCTCGGCCTGGAATGCCTGCGCCTCGACCATGGTTGTCTCCTGTGTCCCGCATCACGACCTGCCAAGTTTGATCGTTATCAAACCTAGCGTACGCTCGGACGAGTTCGATGATCATCAAACATACCGGGAGTCGCAATGGCCTGTCTGGACGAGGCAACGCCTGGCCAGGTCACCGGTCAGCGCTGGGCATACCCGCTGCTGCTGGTGCTCAGCGGTGTGGCGCTGGGGGTGTCCGGACTGCCGGCGCCGCTGTATGGCATCTACGAGTCGAATTGGCATCTCACCCCGCTGGCCACCACCGTCGTCTTCGCGGTGTACGCGTTCGCCGCACTGGCCGCGGTGCTGGTGTCCGGGCGGATTTCCGACGTCGTGGGCCGCAAGCCGGTGTTGCTCGGCGCGTTGATCGCCCTGATCGTCGGACTCGGCGTCTTCCTGATCGCCGACAGCATCGAGATGCTGCTGCTGGCCCGCACCATCCACGGCGCCGCGGTGGGGTCGATCGTGGTCGCCGCCGCCGCCGCACTGCTGGACCTGCGCCCGCACCACGGTGTGCGCTCCGGACAGCTCAGCGGCGTCAGCTTCAACATCGGCATGACCGTGGCGATCGTGGGTTCGTCGCTGCTGGCGCAGTACGTCGCCCATCCGCTGCGCACCCCGTACGCGGTCGTCGCAGTGGTCTGCGCGCTCGTCGGCGTCGGGGTGGCGGCCCTGCGCGAAACCCATTCCGGCCGTACCGGTGGCCGGATCAGGATCAGCAAACCGGCTGTGCCTCAAGAGATCCGCGACGACTTCTGGTTCGCCGCGCTGGGCGCGATGGCCTCCTGGTCGGTGCTGGGGGTGTTGCTGTCGCTGTACCCGTCGCTGGCCGCCCAGCAGACCCATGTGCACAACCTGGTCTTCGGCGGCGGGGTCGTCGGCGTGACGGCGTTCTCGGCCGCGATGGCCCAGTTGGTGGCCACCCGGGTTCCGGCCCGGCGGTCGGCGGTGATCGGTGACATCGGGATGGCGGCCGCGCTGCTGCTGACGGTGCCGGTCCTGCTCACCCACCGCTGGCCGCTGGTGTTCGTGGCCGCTGCCCTGCTCGGCGCCACGTTCGGACTCGGCTTCGGCGGCTCCTTGCGTCACCTGTCGGACGTGGTGCCCGCGGACCGGCGCGGGGAGACGATGTCGGCGTTCTACCTGCTGGCCTACACCGCGATGGCGCTGCCCACGATCGCGGCGGGCTGGGCGGCCACCAAGTGGCCACTGGCCCAAGTGTTCCCGTGGTTCGCCGCGATCGTCGCGCTCGCCTGCCTGGGCGCGGCCGCGGTGGGCGCGAGCGTCAACCGGTCGCGCCGGGCGTCTTGATCTGCGCCGCCAGCCACGGCAACGCGTCGGAGAACGCCCGCTCGGCGAACTGCCAGGTGTGAAAGCTGATGATGCGGTGCACCGTGCAGGAGATGTCGACGCTGCGCGCGGTGGCACACAGGTCATCGGCCGCGCCGGCCTCGTCGGAATCGCGGAAGTCGTCGTGGCCGCCGAAGCCCATCGGGGCATCCGACTGCGGCCGGTGCCCGCCTCCCCCACCGTACGGTGAGGCGGTGTTGGTGGGTGTGACGGTGTCCTCGAACCAGCCCGCGACACCCTGATAGGGCCCGTGCCGCATCATCACCGTCCGCGGGTCGAACTGGTCCCAGGCCGCGGCGTCGCCGCCGTAGAGCCGGCTGATGGTCTGATCCTTGGTACCGGCGGTCGGCCCGTGGTCCCCGGCGATGTCCTCGAACGTGCTGAACAACTCGGGATGCATGACGGTCAGGTCGATCGCGCAGGTGCCACCCATCGACCAGCCGACCACCGCCCAGTTGGCCGCCTGATCGGACGCGCCGAAATGCGCGACGACGTAGGGCCGCACGTCCCGGGTCAGATGATCGGCTGCGTTGCCGCGGGGACCGTTGACGCACTCGGTGTCGTTGTTGAAGCTGCCGCCGGAATCGACGAAGACGAAGATCGGTGCCTGTCCGCCATGGCTGGTGGCATACCCGTCGATGATCGGCATCGCGTTGCCGGTCCGGATCCAGTCCGCCGGGGTGTTGAACTCCCCGGCGACCATCATGACCACCGGCAGCCGGGGCGGGGTCGGCCCGGCGAACCAGGCCGGCGGCAGATAGACGTATTCACTGCGGTGATGGAATCCACTTGCGTCGTTACCGATGTCGACCTCGACGAGTTTTCCGCTGGTCTGCATGGTGTTGCGCAGGCCGGGCAGGTCGGCGGCGTCGACCTGGTCAGGCAACGGCCCCGCGGTGAGCGCTCCCCAGGCGGTTTGCACGCTCGGGTAGTAGCCGACCCATTTGTTGAGCGCGACCAGTGCCGTGAGCAGCGTCAACGGAATCGCCAGCAGCGCCACAGCACGTCGCCACCAGGAGCTGCCCCGCCAACCCAGCACGGCGACCGCCACTCCGGCGGCGAAAACCCCTGTCCACAACCACAATCCGAATGGGGCGGGGTCCGAGGCCAGCCCCTCGGAGTCGACGTAGGTGTGCGCGGCGAGCGCACCGAGCACCCCGACGAGCGCACAGATGGGCAGCCATAGCACCCACCAGCGCCAAGACCTGCGCCAGCCGATGCCGACGATCAGCGCGGCAACCGCCAGGATCTCGATGGTCAGCGGCAGCCACCCGCCCAGTAGCGACACCCCGTGGGCGTAGGTGTGCAGGTCGGGCGCGGGCAGTTGCGGCAGGGGTGCCGGCGGCGTCGGCGTCGGCGGTGACGTGGTGGGCGGCACGACCCCATTCTGAGGGGCGTTGCTGTGCCTATGCTTTGAGCCCGGCTAGGCCAGCTGCCACTGCCAGTCGTCGGCGCCGTCCGGGTTGTTGTACAGCCCCACCGAGTTCTTGACGACGATGGGGTCGCCGCTGCCGAAGTTGTCGTAGAACCACTTGGCGTTGTCCGGTGACAGGTTGATGCAGCCATGGCTGACGTTGCGCTTACCCTGGTCGGCCACCGACCAGGGCGCGCTGTGCACGAACGCCCCGCTGTTGTCGATGCGCACCGCCCACTGAACTTTGAGCTTGTAGCCTTCCGGCGAGTTCACCGGGACGCCGTAGGTGGACGAGTCCATCACGATGTCCGGGAATTTCTCCAGCACGTAGTAGGTGCCGTTCTTGGTCTCGTGCTTGCCGTCCGGCTTGCCCATCGACACTGGGAACGTCTTCTCCACCTTGCCGTTTCGCGTCACCGTCATCTGGTGGGTCTTGTCGTCGACGGTGGCCACCAGCGCATCGCCGACGCGGAAGCTGGACTTGGCTCCGCTGGCGTCGATGTTGACGACGGATCCGGACGGCCAGAAGGCGTAGGGGCGCCAGCGCACCTGGGTGTCGGTGGTCCAGTAGAACGCGCCGGGCACCGGCGGCACCGAGGAGATGTGGATCGCCGACTCCGCCAGCGGGCGGTTGGCGATCGGTCGGGCGAAGTTGATGATGATCGGTTTGGCCACCCCGACCAGTGCGCCGTTGACCGGGTTGAACGACGGCGGCGCGAACACCGGGTCGCCGGTGTAAGGCAGCGGGTTCTGGCCCTTGACC
>NZ_BEWG01000113.1:61639-129983 GCF_002723835.1 Mycobacterium sp. shizuoka-1
TGGCAGCGCGGCCGGGTCGGCCGGCGGCGCGAGCGGATCGGGCGGCGGGGGCGGGACCTGGACCGGCGGCACGTCGACGATCCCGGGGTCGACGGGCGACTGGTCCGGATCGGCCAACGCCGATCCGCTGCCGAGACTGATTCCGGCGGCCACCCCGACCACGCACAACGTGGCGGCGATCGCCCCTCGCACTCGCAGCGCCATAACCAAAACTCCCTCGAAACCGACTCCGACCAGTCTGACACAGCCGAGCCGGGTGCCCTTTCGGACGAATTCGCTGGCGAACCCGGCCCCAATCGTTGGCAGCGTCCTGAACTGTGCGGATAGTCGCCGGTCCGGGGACAGGCGTTACATTTCGCTGGTAGCCGGGTCCATCGCGAACAGGCCTCGGCGTAGCGCCACACAGGCCAGAGCGCCCAGCATCAACAGCGCCGACGCGCCGAGCATGGCCACCACCCCCACCCGCTGGTAGAGCAGCCCGCCGGTGAGCGATCCGGCCATGATGCCGACCTGGAAGGCAGCCACGTACAGGCCCGACGCCCCGTCGGGGTCGGCCGGGGAGTGGCGCATGGCGGCCGCCTGCAGCATCGGGGGCATCGCGTTGGCGGTCGCCCCCCACAGCACGATCGCCACCGCCCCGACCAGCGCGGCGGCGAACACCCGCCACTGCGCGTGGCCCAGCATCGCCAACACGGCGAACGCCACCGACGACCCGGCCAGGCAGGTCAGCACCGCCGCTTTGGGCCGCCGGTCGCCGGGCCGCGCCAGCACGGCCATCCCCGTCAGCCCGGCCACGCCGTACGCGGCGAGCAGCCAGGCCTGATGGGCGCCGTGCACACCGACCACGTCGCGGATGATCACCACGATGAAGGTGTAGGAGATGAAGTGCGCGGTGACCCCGACCAGGGTCAGGACGCACAGGACCACCAGCGGCCGGTTGCGGTGATGACCGCCCCGCCGCGGCCCGGCCCCGGCCACCGCACCGGCCGCCGCCATGGCGGGCAGCGCCACCCGCGCGGCCGCCAGCACCAGCACCGAGGCAGCCGCGATCGCGCCGACCGCGGGTCGCCAGCCCCACAGTTCGCTCATCGCCGCGGTCAGCGGACTGCCCACCACCAGGGCGAGCCCGGTACCGACGTAGACCGCCATCGTGGCGCGGCCGGCATGGCTCGGCGGGACCAGCCGGGCACCGATCGGCGCGATCACCGACCACATCAGCCCGTGGGTCAGCGCGCACAGCACCCGGCCGACGGCCAGCACCGCGAACGTCGGAGCCAGGGCCGAGATCAGTTGGGACACCGACAGGCAGGCCAGCGTCAGCAGCAGGGTGCGCCGCCGCGGCCAGGTCGCGGTCCAGCGCACCAGCGGCATCGTGGCCACCGCGGCCACCAGCGCGTAACTGGCCAGCAGCGTGCCGACCACGGCCTCGCTGACCTGCAGGTCGCGCGCGATGGCGGACAGCGCGCCGACCGGCATGATCTCGGCGGTGACGTAGATGAACGCCGCGGCGGCGAGCACGCCCAGCGCGATGGTGACTCTCGGTGTCCACGGGCCGGTGCGATGGGGCACGGTGGACACCCGGCCACGGTATCGGCTGCCTAGCCGAAACCGGCGGACATTGCCATGCTCAGGAGCGCACCAGCCGAGCGATCGCGGCCGAGGCCTCGGCCAGTTTCTTGTCGGCCTCCTCGCCGCCCTCGGCGACCGCATGGCTGACGCAGTGACTGAGGTGTTCTTCGAGCAACCCGAGCGCCACCGATTGCAGCGCACTGTTCACGGCGCTGATCTGGGTCAGGACGTCGATGCAGTACTTGTCCTCGTCGATCATCTTGGCGATCCCGCGGACCTGTCCCTCGATGCGGCGCAGCCGTTTGGCGTAGTTCTCCTTGCGCGGCGAATATCCGTGTGCGCCGGTCATTTACCCTCCCAGCATCTGCTTCATCTGGTCGATCTCCGCCTGCTGCGCGGTGACCATGGTCTTGGCCATCGCGATCATGTCGGCGCTGCGGCCGTTGGCGATCTCGGCCTTGGCCATCTCGATGGCGCCCTGGTGATGGCCGATCATGGCCTGCAGCCACAGTGTGTCGAATTCGGGGCCGTTGAGCGACCCGAGCCTGGCCATCGTCGCGTCGTCGACCATGCCCTGCATCGCCCCGCCGTGCCCGGCGTGGTCATCCATGGCGTCCGGGTCGATCTCCCACTGCAGCAGCAGTGCCTTCATCGCCTGGATCTCCGGCTGCTGTTGGGCGGCGATGGCCGACGCCAGGGTCAGCAGCGCCTGGTTCGAGGTGTGTTGCGGCGCCAGTCCGCTGAGCTCGACCGCCTGCTGATGATGCGGGATCATCATCTGGGCGAACATGACGTCGTCGGCGTTGTGCGCGGCCACGGCCGCGGCGCTGGTGGTGGCCGAGGTGGCGTGCTGGCTGTGGTCGTCGGCCTTGCTGCAGGCCGCGACGACGACGGCGGTGGACAGAGCTGCGGCGACCGCGACGATGCGGCCGGGTGTGGACGTCATCACCCCACCGTACCTTCAATACCCCTCGGGGGTATAAAAAGCAATTTGGTGACCACCCACGACCACGGCATACTTGTGCGGTGACTCAAACGCCCGATCTCAAGCCCCGCAGTCGTGACGTCACCGACGGTCTGGAGAAGGCCGCCGCCCGCGGCATGCTCCGCGCGGTAGGCATGGGCGACGAGGACTTCGCCAAACCCCAGATCGGGGTGGCGTCCTCGTGGAACGAGATCACCCCCTGCAACCTGTCGCTGCAGCGGCTCGCGCAGGCCGCCAAGGAGGGCGTGCACGGTGCCGGCGGCTACCCGATGGAGTTCGGCACCATCTCGGTGTCCGACGGCATCTCGATGGGCCACGAGGGCATGCACTTCTCGCTGGTGTCCCGCGAGGTGATCGCCGACAGCGTGGAGACCGTGATGATGGCCGAGCGCCTGGACGGCTCGGTGCTGCTGGCCGGCTGCGACAAGTCGCTGCCGGGCATGCTGATGGCCGCCGCCCGCCTCGACCTCGCCGCGGTGTTCCTCTACGCCGGCTCGATCCTGCCGGGCCGGGCCAAGCTGTCCGACGGCACCGAGATGGACGTGACGATCATCGACGCGTTCGAGGCCGTCGGCGCGTGCGCGCGCGGGCTGATGTCACGTGACGACGTCGACACCATCGAGCGGGCGATCTGTCCCGGCGAGGGCGCGTGCGGCGGCATGTTCACCGCCAACACGATGGCGTCTGCGGCCGAGGCGCTGGGTATGTCGCTGCCGGGCAGCGCGGCGCCGCCGGCAACCGACCGCCGCCGCGACGGGTACGCCCGCCGCAGTGGTGAAGCGGTCGTC
Source organism: Mycobacterium sp. shizuoka-1 (assembly GCF_002723835.1). Classification (GTDB taxonomy): domain Bacteria; phylum Actinomycetota; class Actinomycetes; order Mycobacteriales; family Mycobacteriaceae; genus Mycobacterium. The sequence goes on from NZ_BEWG01000113.1 coordinate 64,982, forward strand.
GAGCTGCTGCGCCGGGGCATCACCGCCCGCGACATCCTGACCAAGGAGGCGTTCGAGAACGCGATCGCGGTGGTGATGGCATTCGGCGGGTCCACCAACGCGGTGCTGCATCTGATGGCGATCGCCCACGAGGCCAACGTGAAGCTGGATCTGGCGGACTTCACCCGGATCGGCGCGAAGGTGCCGCACCTGGCCGACGTCAAGCCGTTCGGCAAGCACGTGATGTTCGACGTGGACCGCATCGGCGGCGTGCCGGTGGTGATGAAGGCACTGCTCGACGCCGGGCTGTTGCACGGCGACGTCATGACGGTCACCGGCGAGACCATGGCGGCCAACCTGGCGCACATCGCGCCGCCGGACCCGGACGGCAAGGTGCTGCGCGCGCTGAGCAATCCGATCCACCCCACCGGCGGCATCACGATCCTGCACGGTTCGCTGGCCCCCGAGGGCGCGGTGGTCAAGTCGGCCGGCTTCGACTCCGACGTGTTCGAAGGCACCGCACGGGTTTTCGACGGCGAGCGGGCGGCCATGGATGCCTTGGAGGACGGCACCATCGTGCCGGGTGACGTCGTCGTCATCCGCTACGAGGGCCCCAAGGGCGGCCCCGGCATGCGCGAGATGCTGGCGATCACCGGCGCGATCAAGGGCGCCGGGCTGGGCAAGGACGTTCTGCTGATGACCGACGGCCGGTTCTCCGGCGGTACCACCGGCCTGTGCGTCGGGCACATCGCACCGGAGGCTGTCGACGGCGGGCCCATCGCCTTCGTCGCCGATGGCGACCGGATCCGCCTCGACGTCGGCAAGGGCACGTTGGACGTGCTGGTCGACACCGACGAATTCGATTCCCGCAAGGCGGGATTCACCCCGCCGGCGCCCAAGTACACCACCGGCGTGCTGGCCAAGTACCGCAAGCTGGTCGGCTCGGCGGCCAACGGCGCCGTCTGCGGGTAGGGCGCAGACCCGACCGCCCCAACATTGGCAAGTGTGAGAACCCGCCGCGGGGCGTGTGCTGTCACAGAACGTGATAGCACCCGTGATATCGCGTTCTGGACAAACACACGATGGCGCCCGGACCGGGGCGCCTGCGACTAACTGGCCCGCTTGGACCCGCCCACGCCCTTCTTGGCCGAGGGCTTCGGCGCTGAAGCCTTCTTGCTCGACGTCGAACTCGACTTCTTCGACGGCTTGCCGGACTTGGCGGCCGGCGACGGTACGGCCGCCAATGTCGTCGCTACGGCAGCCGCCGATGAGGTGGGTTCTGGGGCCGGCGTCGGCGCAGGCGCAGTCGTGGACTTGCCGCTCAACACATCTCGGAAGCCGTTGACCAGTGCCTTGACCACGTCCCCGGGGACCGCGGCCCATTCCTGCGGCGTCAGCGTCGCCTGCGAGAGGAACGGAACGTACTGCCCCGATTGATCATACGTCCGGTTGTAGGTACCGCCCTCGCTCGGGGTCTGCACATCCGTGTAGCCGGTGTTGACCAGGATCGTCAACGCGGGCTGCAACGCATCGGCAAGGGGCGTACCGAGCTTGATCGGCACCCCCGCCGCATCGAAGACCGCGTTGAGGATTCGCGACGGCAGTCGCAGCGGCTCCAGCAGCGGCAGGTCGTTCGGTACCAGGGTGCTGTAGGTGGTGCTGGGGGTGCCCAGGGTGAGCAGTGCGATGAGATTGCCCTCGATCGTGTCGACGCTGGTGCCCTTCAGCTCGACTCCGTCGAGCAGGTAGGTGGGCAGCACCGTGGCCATGACGGAGTTGGCCAGCGCGAACGGGTTCAGCGTCGCCGGGAAATCCGACAACATGTCGTAGCCGAGTGCGACGTTGACGAATGCGCCGTTGAATCGGATACCGAGGCTTGAACCGGAACCGGCAGTGGGGCTGACCGGGTTGGACCCGAACAGGTTGAAGATAGGGGCAAACCGCGCGTACAGACCCCCGTTGGGTGTTTCGGGGTTGCGCAACAACGCAATCGGCAGGTTGGTGACATTGGTGCCCTGGACGCAGGTAATGCCCGACGAACACGGCTGGCCGGTGATCGAGCTGACCTTGCCCGCGGCGACCAGCGGGTCGTACCCGGGCAACGTCGTGCCGTTGGCGCTGGACAGCAGGGCCTGATAGGTCTGGATCGCCTCCGGAACGCCGGTGCCCGAGGCGATCAGCAGCGGCCCGGTCGGACTTGTCGTCAGGATGTTCGGTCGGGTCGCGGTTCCGAGGACGTAGCCGCTGAACGGTTCGGCATTGAGGAGGTTGTTCAGCTGGACCGAATCGGCCTTGTGCCAGTCGAACGCCAGCGTGATCGAGCCGACCACCGGGATGTTGTCGAACGTGTAGCTGTCCACCCCGAGGGCGGAGACCAGCCACAACAACGGTCCGGTCGTGGTCGTGTCGAGAGTGAGCGCGGCGTTTGCCGAGGGCGCCACCGGCGCCGCCACGCTGCCCATCGTCATGGCCACCGCCGTCGCAGCCGCCGCCCCGAACAGCGCGGCCTTCCTGCCCCCCGCCTTCGAACCTCGGCGAATCCTGCTCGTAAACCCTGCAGCTACCATATGCCCATCCCCTTGTGCCGACCCTCAGGCTGCTGTGGGGAAGATAACCCCTGTGGTCGACCCCGGTGGGGAATTGGCAATCTCCGGGTGGCGCGAGCCCGGTCCGTCAGGCCCCAGCGAACTCGGCGTGGATGGCGGGCAGGATCGCGGCCAGGTGGTTCATCTCCTGCGCGCAGTGCACCAGCAGGTCGCGGGGCTCCGGCAGCTGGTGGGCGGCGATCGGGCGGATCACCGAGTCGGCCAGTCGGTTGCCCCGGCGCACGCCGATATACGGGCCGCCCATCCAGAATCGGGACCGCATCTCGGCCCCGTCAGGGGTGGCCCGGACGTGGTGGATGAACCAGCCGATGTCGACCGGCACCTCGCTGGACCCCAGCCGCGCGCACACCGCGATGTCCGTACCCAGGCGGGACGGGTCCAGCCCCATGGCCGACGGCTCGAGGAACGCGATGGCGGCTTTGGCGTAGGCGGAGCCCAGATACTCCTCGATGATCGAGGTGCGCCCGACGTATCCGGAGCCGACCTGGCCGTCGCCCCAGTGTGCCGAGGCGTGCGCGCGGGGGTGCCAGAGTTTGTAGCGGGTGGAGTCACTGCCGTGCCAACCGAACCACCAGTCCCACATCGCCGGCGTGACGCCGGGCATGTCGGTGCGGATCGCAACATGGAACCCGCCGCCGCGCAGCGTGCCGTAGCCGTTCTCGGTCTGGTGGTAGCCCTCGTCGAGAATGGTTGCGGCGGCATCGAATCCGAGCAGCGTCTGGTCGGCCTGCGGGCCGTGTTCGAGCGCGACGACGGCGTGGCGGGGCAGGTCGGCCATCTCGGGGTTGAAGTACTTTCCCCACGCGGTGTCGCCGTCGCCGGGCCGGTAGCCCAGATAGGTGTCGGCCATTACAGGCGCCCCATCCAGCTGTGGAACCGCCCGTCGGGATCGTAGTGGGCGCGCACCCGGTCGAGCCTGGCCATGTTCTCGTCGGTGACGAACTTGGCCGGACGCTGGCCCAGGTTCTCGTCGGCGAGCTGGATGCCGGTGGCCAGCGGTGCCATCGCCGCCATGTTGGAACGCGGCCAGTCGCTGTACTTCTCGTCGTCGGCCGGGTCCATCCAGCCCGCGTACAACGCCAGATAGATCTCGCTTTCCAAGCTGTAGGCCATGTCCTGGCGCTGCGGTGACGGGCCCCAGTTCAGCCAGAGGAAATGCGCCGGGTGCGGCGGCAGGGTGTCCAGGATGCGGTGGATGCCGGGCAACAGTTCGGCGGCCGAGGCATTGGTCCACATGTTGTCGGCGGTGTAGCGGTGATCTTCGAGGTAGTTGCTCATCACCGCGGTGTACCAATCCGGCAGGCCCATCGGCGCGTACGGCACGGCAATCAGCGCCTTGTCGACGACCGGGCATCGGTCCAGCAGGCCGAAGGCTTCTTTGGCCTCCTCCTCGGTGTCGGCGAAGGCCGGGGAGGCCATCACGATCGCGGGCCGGTCGATGCCCGCGTTGGGCACGCTGCTGCTGGCGACGATCTGCAACTCGACCCGGCGGTCCACCTCGGCGGAGATGCCGCGGGCCCAGGTGAAGATCTCGTCGGCGAGTTCGATCGGGTAGGCGTAGAAGCTGCTGCCCAGCACGGCGGGCTTCTTGTAGAGCTTGAGGTGGAACGCGGTGACCACGGCGAAGAAGCCCGGTCCCGAGCCGCGGGCCGCCCAGTACAGATCGGAATGGTGTTCGGCGTCGATGAAGATCTTTTCGCCGTCGGCGGTCACCACGTCCAGGCCGATCACGCTCTCGCACGCAGGGCCGACCACCCGACTGTTCCAGCCGTAGCCGCCTTGCAGCAGATAGCCGCCGATGCACACGCCCTTACAGTGGCCGGCCGGGAAGAACAGTCCGGCCGCGTCGAGTTCGGCGGCCAACACGCTGCCACCCTTGCCGGGGCCGGCGACGGCGGTCATGCCGTCCACGTCGATGCTGGTCTGATCCACCCGGCTCATGTCCAGCAGCACGGCGCCGTCGCGCAGGTGGCTGGCGGCCCAGCTGTGACCGCCCGACTTGATGCTGACCTGCTTGTTGTGGGCCTTGGCATAGCGCACCGCGGCCACCACGTCGTCGGCGTCGACCGCCGCGACGATGACGTCCGGGTAGCGGTCGGGCACCCGCTGATTCCACACCGTGTTCCGGCGTGCCTCTTCATACCCATCGTCGCCGCGGAAGAAATGACGACCCTCCGGAAGTGACCCCACCAATGCCTCCTGATTCACATTGCGGATCGGTATGATCCGTAATGCGGCACACTACCGTGGTGACAACACGGAGGGAAGGGACAAGAGTTGACGGATCCGAAAATTTCCGTGGTGCAGCGTGCGGCCACCGCCCGCGACGACGGCATCCAGGTGCTGCGCCGGGCCGCCGCCGCCCTCGACGAGATCGCCACCGCCCCGGGCCGGCTGCGGCTGGTCGACCTGCACACCCGGCTGGGCCTGGCAAAATCCACCACCAGACGCCTGCTGGTCGGTCTGGTCGAGATCGGTTTCGCCGCCGTCGACGACGACGGACGCATCGTCCTTGGCGACCGGCTGCTGGGCCTGGCCAGTGCCAACGCCGCCCACCTCACCTCGGCGTTCCGGTCGACGCTGGAGCGGGTCGCCGACGCCACCGGCGAGACCGCCGACCTCTCGGTGTACCGGGGCGGGCAGATGTTGTTCATCGACCAGATCGAATCACCCCATCGGCTGCGCGCGGTCTCCGCGATCGGCGGCCGATTCACCTTGACCGACACCGCCAACGGGAAGGCGGCACTGGCGCTGCTCACCGACGCGGAGGCCGACGCGGCCTTGGCCGCCCTCGAGCCGGGCGTCGCCGCCAGGGTGCGCGCCGAGCTGCGCGAGATCCGCACCACCGGGGTGGCCTTCGACCGGGACGAGCACACCGACGGCATCTCGGCCGCCGGGATCGCGGGCCGGGCGGCCGGCGGCAACATCGTCGCCATCTCTGTTCCCGCCCCGACCGAGCGGTTCCGCGAGCACGAAGACCGCATCGTCGCCGCGCTGCACACGGCGCTGGAGTCGCCCGTCTGGACGGGCTGAACCAAATGTGACCATCCGGTTGGTCGGGCTTGCCACCGGGGTCGGTCGCGGAGCACAGTGACTGCTATGAGCGACGCTTGCGGAGCGAATCACCAACCGAGATGCGGAACCCGAGCCTGCGAGGGGGCAGCATGAGCGACGCTTGCGGAGCGAATCACCAGCCGAGATGCGGGACCCGAGCCTGCGAGGGGGCCGCATGAGCGACACCGCGTTGCGAATCTGTCCGCTGTGCGAGGCCACCTGCGGGATGGTCCTCACCATCGACGACGACCGGGTCATCTCCGCCCGCGGCGACCGCGAGGACGTGTTCAGCCACGGCTTCATCTGCCCGAAGGGCGCCAGCTTCCCCGAACTCGACAACGATCCCGACCGGCTGCAGCAGCCGATGGTGCGTCGCGACGGCGAGCTGGTCGAGACCACCTGGGCGGACGCCTTCGCCGCGGCCGCCGAGGGGCTGGGGCGGGTCATCGCCGCCACCGGCGGCCCGTCCGTGGCGGTGTACCTCGGTAACCCCAACGCGCACACCATCGCCGGCGCGCTCTACGGGCCGGTCGTGATCAAGTCGCTGGGCACTCGCCAGGTGTTCTCGGCCAGCACGCTCGACCAGATGCCCAAGCATGTGTCGTGCGGCTACCTGTACGGCAACCCGGTGGCCTTCACCATCCCCGACCTGGACCGCACCGACTTCCTGGTGGTCATCGGCGGAAACCCGTTGGTGTCCAACGGGTCTCTGGCCACCGCGGCCGATTTCCCCGGCAAGCTCAAAGCGTTGCGCCGTCGCGGCGGCACCCTGGTGGTGATCGATCCCAGCCGCACCCGCACCGCCCAGCTGGCCGACCGTCACCTGGCGGTGCGTCCGGGCACCGATGCCGCGCTGTTGTTCGCGATCGTGCACGTGCTCTTCGACGAAGACCTGGTCGACCTGGGCCGGCTGGCCGACCACGTCACCGGCCTCGATCGGGTGCGGGCGGCCGCGCTGGACTTCCCGCCGGGGGCCGTCGCCGCGCACTGCGGGCTGGATGCCGACGAAATCCGGACGCTGGCACGCGATATCGCCGCGGCCCCGAGTGCGGCGGTCTACGGCCGTATCGGCACCTCGACGGTCGAGTTCGGCACGCTGACCAGCTGGCTGGTCGACGTCGTCAACATCCTCACCGGCAACGTGGACCGCCCGGGCGGGGTGATGTTCGCCAGCTCGCCGATCGCCGGTGCGCCGCGACCGGCGCGGCCCGGCCGGGGTTTCGCCACCGGCCGCTGGCGCAGCCGGGTCTCGGGTCACCCGGAGGTGCTCTCGGAGCTGCCCGCGGTGGCGCTGGCCGAAGAGATCGAGACCCCCGGCGAGGGGCAGATCCGCGCGATGATCACGATCGCGGGCAACCCGGTGCTGTCGGCGCCGGACGGTGCGCGGCTGTCCGAGGCCCTCGACCGGGTGGACTTCATGGTCTCGGTCGACCCCTACCTCAACGAGACGACCCGGCACGCCGATGTCATCCTGCCGCCGCCTCCGCCTTCTCGCACAGCGCATTTCGATGTGGCCCTCAGTGCCGCTGTGGTACGCAACAACGCCCGGTTCTCCCCACCGGTGCTGCCGCTGGCCGACGGCCGCCCCGACGAGTCGGAGATCCTGTCCCGGCTGGCGCTGATCGTCCTCGGGATGGGCCCGGACGCCGATCCGGCGCTGGTCGACGACCAGGTGATCTCCTCCACGCTGGGCAAGGAGGTGGCCGACGAGCACTCCCCCGTCGCGGGCCGCCCCGTCGAGGAATTGTCCGCCATGCTGCCCGACGGCCGCGGCTACGAGCGTCGGCTGGACATGATGCTTCGGCTGGGGCCGTTCGGCGACGGCTTCGGCGCCAACCCGAACGGACTGACCCTGCAGCGGGTCAAGGATGCCCCGCACGGGGTGGACCTCGGCGCGCTGACCTCCCGGATTCCCGAGATCCTCCGAACTCCCTCGGGGACAATCGAATTGGATCCGGACCCGATACTTGCCGATGTCCCCCGGCTGCTCGCGTCGCTGGCGGCCGAGCCGGGATTCCTGCTGATCGGACGGCGCCACCTGCGCTCGAACAACAGCTGGATGCACAACCTGCCCGCGCTGTCCGGCGGCTCCAACCGCTGCACCCTGCAGGTCCATCCCGACGACGCCGCACGGCTCGGCCTTGGCGAGCTCGCCCTTGTCACCGGCCCAGGCGGCAAACTCGAAGTGCCCGTGGAGATCACCGACGCCATCCGCCCGGGTGTGGTGTCGCTACCGCACGGCTGGGGTCACACCGAGCCGGGCACCCGGATGCAGGTGGCGGCGCGCGAGCCGGGCGTCAACGTCAACAACCTCAACGACGGCACGCTGCTCGATCCGCTGTCGGGAACCGCGGTGCTCAACGCGCTACCGGTGGAGGTCGCACCGGCGGGCTGACGAAGGCGCGCCGACTATTTCGAGGGCGCGCCGTGAATCGGCAACGTCATGCAGAGCTCGAATCCGTCACCGCAGGGGCCGGCACGCAGCGAGCCGCCGAGCAACTCCGCGCGTTCCTCCAATCCCAACAGCCCGTGATGGGCGCTGGGGAGCCCTTCGGGGTCCCGGGTGGGCCTGGTGTTGGTCAGGGTCAGGCTGGCCTGCCGGTCATCGAGACGCAGGACCAAGCGCGCACTGGCGCCGGGGGCGTGTTTGGCGATATTGGTCAAACCTTCCTGTGCGGCACGGTAGATCGCGCGCTGCACGGCGGCCGGTGGGTCCACGTCACCGGCGCGCACGACCTCGATGGTCGTGGGCACCTGCGACGTGGCGACCAGCGCATCCAGATCCTCGATACTGGGCTGCGGCGCCAACTCGACGCGGTGGCCCGCCGCCGGCCGCAGCACGTCGACCATCTCTCGTAGCTCGTCGAGGGTGCGAACGCTCAGCGTCCGGATCGTGCGGGCCGCTTCCACCGAGGCGCGATCACTGGCCGTGACTTGCAGTGCACCAGCCTGCACCGCGATGAGACTCACCTGATGTGACACCACGTCGTGCATTTCGCGGGCCAGCGCTGACCGTTCGGCGGCCACCGCCTTCTCGATGACCAACTCCTCTTCGTGTCGGCGCGCCCGCTCGATCTCCGCCAGCTTCTCGGACAGATCGGAGCGCGCCTTGACGAGCAATCCCAGCCAGACCGGTGCGGCGGTGAACACCGTTGCGTACACCAGGTTCAACACCGTGTCCACACCGGAATACGGTTGGCGCCACAGGGCGGTCCAGCAGACGAAGAACGCCAACGCGCTCAACACGATCAGGTACGTCCGTTGGCTGCGCTGCGCCACCGTGAACAGCGCGATCAGGGCCGCGATGGCGACGGTGCTGGACACCAAGGCGGGCAGGGTCAGAGCCAGCGCCAGATAGGGTGCGCGTTCTCGGATCGTCAGCGCCGCCACCGCGACGGCAGCGAGCACGACCGCCCCGATGGTGACGCGACCGTCGCCCAGAATCGACGCGACCGCGTCGGCACCGGCGAGGCCGATCATCACGCCGTCCATCAGCATCCTGCGCCGGTTCGGGCTCAGTGCAGTGCTCAGCATGAGTCTTCGTCGAGCAGTCGGGCGCGCTGAGCGACGATCGCGGCTTCCACCCTCGACTTCACCCCCAGCTTGGCCAGAATCGAACTCACCTGGTCTTTCACCGTACCGACGCTGGAATACAGCGTCGCGGAGATCTCGCCGTTGGAACGCCCCTGCGCGAGCAGCTTCAAAACCTCGGCCTCCCGGTCGGTCAGCGCGCGCAGTGCGTCGACTGCTGCCGAGTCCGGGTGGTCACCGAGATATCCGGCGATGACTCGCGGGCCGACTTTGTCCGAGAGAACGAGTCCGCCGGCGGCCAGGGTCCGCACCATATGCGGAAGCTGTTCTGGATCAGTGTCTTTCAACAAAAATCCGGATGCCCCGAGGCGTAGCGCCGAGGAGATGTACTCGTCGGCATCGAAGGTGGTCAGAACGGCCACAGTCGGCGGTGACGCGAGCGCCCGGAGTTCCGCCAGCACACTCAGACCGTCCTTACCCGGCATCCGGATGTCCAGCAGCACAACGTCGGGACGTAATTCGGCGATGGTCTGCACGGCATGGCGGCCATCGCAGGTGGCGACGACATCGATGTCCTGCGCCGCTGACAGGATCAACTTGAAGCCGGAGCGGATCAAAGCCTCGTCGTCGACGATGACAACCCGTATCACAGGGCCCTCCTCTCTCCCGGATCGCGCTCACGGCGGCATGCCGTATGCCCTCGTTGGCGACATAGGCAATTGTGCCCGACGGGGTCGAGTGCATCGGCGGTTCGCCTGGCAGGCGGCGATCCAGCCGGCCACTCGAAAATCCGCCTCCTGGCTGGCGTAAACAGCCACTCGGCGGATGGCGTCGGCCCGGCCACGGGCCCAGCATGGCTGGGGTGACCGGGTGAATGCCAGTACCCCGCATCCCAGGTCCGGCCGCGACCGACACGTGGTCCGGCGACATTCAGAACAGGAGTACATCCCGATGTACGGCAGCGCCCGGCAACGGCGCGTGAGTGACCCACGACCGGGCCGGCTACGACTGCTGTGGTCGTTCACCGCGCCACACCGCCGTACGCTGGCCCTCGGCGGCGTTCTCGGCTTGATCGGCTCGGCCGCCGGCCTGGCGACGCCGATGATCACCAAAGCGGTGCTGGACTCGCTGGGAACCCCGGCGTCCATCGCGATTCCGGTTGCTGTGCTGCTGACATTGTTGGTTCTCAGCGTCTGCGTTCGAGCACTGCAGAGCATCGTGCTCGGTGTGGTGGGAGAGCGGATTGTGTTGGAGGCGCGAGAATCCATGGTGCGGCGGCTGATCCACGGGACCGTGCAGTCGGTCACCAGCCGCCCGGCGGGTGAGCTCGTCACCCGGGTCACATCGGATTCGGTGCTGCTTCAGGAAGCAACCTCGACGAGCGTCGTCGGCCTGATCAACGGCTCGGTGATGCTGGCGGGCACCCTGGTTCTGATGGGCGTGCTCGATCGCCCACTCCTTGCCACCACGGTGGCCTGCATCGTGGTGGTGTCGATTGTCTTCCTCCTGCTGATGCCAGGTGTCGCGGATCACCGACAGGCTGCCCAGCAACAACTCGGGCGGGTCGGGGGGCTGCTGGAGGCAACGTTGCGCGCCATCCGCACGGTGAAGGCCAGCCGCGCGGAGCAGGTGCAGTCAGCGGTCATCGTCGATGCTGCCGAAGCGGCCAACCGTCATGCCGTGCAAGCCGTCCGTCGCGAGTCGGTGGCCGAGGCGATCGCCTGGGCCGGAGTGGATCTGGCCATCATCGTGATCCTCACAGTCGGCGCCTGGCGAGTGGGCCACTCAGCGATGGAATTGTCCACCCTGGTGGCATTTCTCCTGTATGCGTTCGGGTTGATCGACCCTGTCACGGAGCTGTCGAGCAATGTCGCGACCGTGCAGAACGGGATCGCCGCCGCAGGCCGGATCCGCGAAGTTCAGGACATGGAGGTGGAGACTTCCCTGGCCCCGGCAAACCCGCCGGCAGTGAGCCCGCACAGCGGAACCACTCCGGTCCTCGAACTGCGCAATGTGACAGCCGGTTACGGCCGTGGGACGGCAGCTGTCGCCAACGTCGACATCGCCATCCCGCGGTACGGCCACACCGCGATTGTGGGTCCGTCGGGGTCGGGAAAGACGACGCTGCTCTCGCTGATCCTCCGGTTTCTGGAGCCCAGCGACGGTGAGCTGTTCCTGAACGGCCGGTCGTACCGTGAGCTCACCCACGCCCAGATTCGCGAGCAGTTGGCGTACGTCGAACAGGACACGCCCACCCTTCCGGGCAGCATCCGCGACAACCTCGTCTACCCGGGCCGGACGGTCACCGACGAGAAGATCCGCAGTGTGCTCGCCGAGGTGGGTCTGCTTGACGATATCGCCGAGTTGGAACGCGGTGTGGACACCGACCTGACCGCTACGGTCTTGTCCACCGGCCAACGTCAGCGAATAGCGCTGGCACGCGCGATGATCCAGCTGTCACCGGTGCTCATCCTGGATGAGGCGACGGCTCATGCCGACGGGTTGAGCGAGGCGGCCATTCAGTCGTGTATCCGGCTGCGTGCCGAAGTCCAGTCTGTCGTCACGGTGGCACACCGGCTGTCCACCGTGGTCGACGCCGACACCATCGTCGTCATGCAGGGTGGCCGTGTTCGAGCTCAGGGCACCCACACCGAGTTGCTGACGACCGACGAGCTCTACCGCGACCTGGTCGATGCGATGCGAATTCCCGGCTCCTGGGCGCCCGGACCGCCGACTTCCAGCCAGTCGGCGGCCGGCTCTGGCCAGGTGGGGGATGACGCTGCACGGGAACACCGGTCAGGCTGAGTCAGCCGCAGTTGGCCGAATTCGATTCCGCTGGAGTACCTATGAAGATCCTCTCTACGACGTTGGCTGCCGGGGTCGCAGCGTTCGTCGCCTTGAGCCCGAGCAGTGCCGTGGCACAGGCGAGTCTCGACAACCAACTGAGCATCGTCGACGGCAGCGGCCGAACGCTGACCGTCCAGCAGTGGGACACCTTCCTCAACGGCGTTGCCCCGCTGGACCGTAACCGGCTGACTCGCGAGTGGTTCCACTCCGGCAAGGCCGAATACAGTGTCACGGGCCGCCGCGCCGACGACTTCGCCGGAACGCTGCAGCTGGGTTATCAGGTCGGGTTTCCGTGGTCCCTGGGCGTGGGTGTCAACTTCAGCTACACCACGCCCAATGTCTTGATCGACAAAGCCTCGGTCTCCCCGCGTAAATTCAATCCGCTCGGCTCGGTCATCACGCCGAATCTGTTTCCCGGAGTGTCGGTCACGGCGAATCTCGGCAACGGACCCGGTGTCCAGGAAGTGGGCACCGTGTCCGTCGACGTGACGGGAGCCAGCGGTACCGTGGCGGTGTCCAACGCGCACGGCACGGTGACCGGCGCGGCCGGCGGAGTGCTCCTTCGCCCGTTCGCACGGCTGACGTCGAAGGCCGGTGACAGTGTCACGACCTACGGTGACCCGTGGAACATGAATTGACGATGGACTTGCACCGGCAGGCTAGTAGAGGACCTTGCGAATGTTGTCCTCGCAGTAGCGTGCCTCGAGCTCGTCGTCACTCCAGTCCTGCCGCAACGCCTTGGCCAGCTGGGCCACACTGGGCAGTGCGGTCGGATTCCAGGTCTCCGGTTTCCAGCAATCCGAGCGCAGGAAAGCCTTGGAGCAGTGGAAGAACACCTCCTCGACGGCGACCTCGAGCACCAGCAGCGGCCGCTTGCCCGCCACCACCATGGTGTCGAAGTAGTCGGCGTCGGCGAGGATGCGCGCGCGCCCGTTGATCCGCAGGGTGTCGCCGCGGCCCGGCACCACGAACAGGGTTCCGACCTGAGGGCGCTCCAGCACGTTGCGGTAGCCGTCGACGCGACGGTTGCCCGGCCGGTCCGGGATCGCGATCGTCGCGTCGTCGATGACATGGACGAATCCTGCCGGATCGCCCTTCGGTGAAACATCAACGCGGCCTTGGGCATCGGTAGTGGCGACGAATGCCAGCGGAGAATGTGCCAACCAGTCGCGCTGCACTGCGGAGAGCCGGTCTTTGACCTTGTTGGCCACGTAGTGATCGGGCTCGCCGATGATCGCCCGCAGGTCGGCGACGGTGGTGACTTCTCGATCCATCACCCGATTATCTACCGCACGCCCTCTTTGGCGTAGACCACCCGCAGCACGTGCCCGGCCTCCGGCCCCATCACCAACCCCACCAGTTCGCAGAACGTCGCGACGAAGTCGCGGCCGTGGGCGGGCCCGGCCGGGGCCAGGTGATGGGCGATCTCGTGGAGCAGCACCAGTTCCCGCATGGCCCAGTCGGCGCTGTCGCGATCCGGAACGGCGATGACGCCTGTGCCGTCGGCACTTTCGTAGTGGGCGGCACCCGCCGCGCGTCTGGGTCGTACTCGAAGGGGCCCGGTCACCGGCCACCGCGCGGTCACCGCCGGCAGCGCGAGCACCTCGTCGACATAGCGTTGCACCGACTCCATCGAGGCGAACCGGCCTTCGGGCGGCAGAGTGAGCGAGGTGCCGAAAAAGTCGATGGTGCGCGAACTGTGCTGGGCCGCACGGTCGAAAACGGTGCGCACGAACTCCTCCGCGGCGTAGACGCGGGAACGCTGGCTGTCGCGCGCCGTCACCTGGGCAGCCGGGTCCGGGTTCCCGGCAGTTCGGGACTGGACCCCAGCCGGGCCTGCTTACCCGCCCGATCACCGGCACGCCGGGCGGCCGACGAATATCCGGCCGACGCACGGCTGGCCTGCCAGGTCCCGCGGGCCTTGGAGTTCTTCCGGTAGTGGTCTCGCAGCTCGAGTTCCTTGTCGCGTAGGGCAAGCGCCGTGCCGGGCGCGGTCTTGCGGTCCCGGGTGGCCTCCTGGCGGGCCTCGTCGCGGGCCTGCGCCAGCCGCTGCGCCACCCGGGCGCCGAACGCCAGCTGGAAATTGAGCCGGGCCGTGATCGTCGGGGTGGGCCGGTGCGCCCCGGTGGCCAGATACGCGTCGCACGACCGCACCATCTGGACCACCAGGCTGGCGTACAGGGCGTGGCTGGCGTCGATGTCCTCGGCAAATCCGTAGGCGTAGACGAACGTCGAGTTCGAAGCGACGTCGCACTGCACGTCGTTGGCGGCGGCGATACCCGCGAACAGCTGCACATAGGTGCGCAGGCCGCGGGCGCCCGGTTCCCCGATGGTGATGGTCCGCTGGGTCGGTGCCTGCCCGGCGGTCCGGGTGGCCGAGTGTGCGCGCGCGACGGCAAGGTCGATCGAGGTCGCGGTGGCCAGTCGCTGGGCGGCGGCCATGAACGCCTCGGCCTCGTGGACGTTGTCGGTGCCTTCGGCCTGGCGCAGAAGTGCCGCGATCCGCGCCAGCATCTTGTCGTCGGTCACGATTGGCAACCTAGCCGAGCACCGTGACATCGGCGCACCCGCGAGCGCCTACTTGTTGAGAAACGCGCCCAGGGCCGCGGTGAGCTGGGGTGAGAGCGGCCCCGGCTTGGCATAGTTGCCGACGTTGTCGGTCGGATCGTCGCGCAGCACGTGGTTGACGCCTTTGAGCTCGACCAGGGTCAGCGACGTGTGACCCAGCGCGTCGGCAAGCGGCTTCATATCGGCGCAGTTGGCCTGGGCATCAGAATCCGAGCAGGTCAGCAGCACCGGTGTGCCGCCAGGGATGCGGGCGGCCAGATTCAGCGGATCGATGGCGTCGGCCTCGACGACCGCCTTGACGTTGCCGGGGTTGACGATCGCGCTCAGGCCCTCGGGCAACTTGGCGGGCACGGTGGATTTCGTGCGCGCCTCGTCGACCGCGGCGTTCCACTCCGCGAGCACCTGATCGGCCTGCTGCTGCGTCTTCTGGCCACTTTTCACCGCGGCGGCCATGTCGGTCCGGACCCGCGCGCTGATCAGGTCGAGGTAGCGGCCGGCCAGCGGCTGCAGCAGCCCCAGCGAGTGGATCTTGGGCGCCCCGGCCGATGTGTCGTCGGCCAGCGTCATCGCGTGCACGGTGCCCTCGCCGAGGCCGTAGACCGAGATGCGGTCGGGGTCGGTGCCCGCCTCGCCGGCCAGGAACCGCACGGCCGCTTTCGCTCCGGCGCTGTAAACGGCGCTGCCCACGTCGGCCGGGTGATCGGCGAACGGCCCGAGACCGGTCTGCCCGGTGCCGACCTTGTCGTACCGCAGGGACGCGACGCCGTGGTCGGACAGATACTCGGCGAGCTGGCGCATGTTGCCGATCGGCCCGGCGACGTTGTTGTCGCCGTTGCGGTCGGTGCGCCCACTCTCCGAGATCAGCAGGGCGGCCGGGCCTCGCCGATCGCCGTGTTGGTGGCGGTAGGTGCCGTGCACGGTCAGGCCGTCGGCGACGAACGTCACCTCGTCCTCGACCCAGGCGTCGTGGGACGGGCTGTTCGACGAGCAGCCCGCGAACAGCACGAGTGCCATCGCCGCCAGGGCGATGCGGCGGCTCAGTCTCACAGCCGGGCTTCGATCCACGCGGTGACGTCGTCGAGCACCCGGTCGCGCTCGGGCTCGTTGAAGACCTCGTGATAGAGCTCCGGGTACACCTTGCGGTTCACGTCGGCCGAGCCGACGCATTCGACCAGTCGCTCACTGCCCGCGGCGGGAACCAGGGAATCGGCGCCGCCGTGCACCACCAGCAGCGGCGCGGTCAGCCGGCGCGCGCGCTGCGGCATGGTTTCGCCGACCTTCAGCAGCGCCTTGGCGATACCGGCCGGGACCTTGCCGTGCCACACCAACGGGTCGGCGTTGTAGGCGGCCACCACGGCGGGGTCACGGGATACGGCGTTGGCGTCGAGTTCCTCGACCGGCAGGTTCGGCAGCAGCGAACCCACCGCCTTGCCGAAGAACGCCTTGACCGGCGGTACACCGACGTTGGCGGCGACCGCGGGGCCGGACAGCACCATCAGGTCGAAGTTGCCCGCGTGCTCCACCCCGTAGGTGAACACGATGGCGCCGCCCATGCTGTGGCCCAGCACGATGCGGGGCAGATCCGGGTGCTCAGCAGTGGCGATTTTGACCAGGGCGTCGAAGTCTGCGGTGTATTCGTCGATGTTGCGCACCATCACCCGCTTGCCGCCGGAACGGCCGTGGCCACGGTGGTCGAGGGCATAGGTGATCAGCCCGGCCTGGCCGAAACGCTCGGTGACGTGGCCGTAGCGGCCGGCGTGCTCGCCGAGACCATGGGACAGGACGATCACGCCGCGCGGTTCGGTGTCGGGTGTCCACACGTCGTAGACGATGCGGACGCCGCCGACCCCGTCGAACGTGCGCTCGGTGCGTGTTGTGACCATCAACGGAGCGTAGCGGTGTGCGATCGTGCCGGCTGTCGGTGCTCGTGCGTAAGCTCGGCACAGTGAGCGTGCTCGCACAGAGTCTCGAGGACGGGCCGGACCCGCACCGCGGTGACTTCCTGGCCCAGGCCGAGCCGTACCGCCGCGAATTGTTGGCCCACTGCTATCGGATGACCGGGTCGTTGCACGACGCCGAGGACCTGGTGCAGGAGACCTTCCTGCGGGCGTGGAAGTCCTATGACCGCTTCGAGGGCAAGTCGTCGGTGCGCACCTGGCTGCATCGCATCGCCACCAACACCTGCCTGACCTCGCTGGAGGGCAGGCAACGCCGGCCGCTGCCGACGGGTTTGGGCGCGCCGAGTTCGTCGCCGACCGACGAGCTCGTCGAGCGCGCCGAGGTGCCGTGGCTGGAGCCGCTGCCCGCGACGGTGCACGACGATCCGGCCGACCCGTCGGTGATCATCGGCTCGCGGGAGTCGGTTCGGCTGGCTTTCGTTGCGGCGCTGCAGCATCTGTCGCCGCGGCAGCGGGCGGTTCTGGTGCTGCGCGATGTATTGCAGTGGCGGGCCGCCGAGGTCGCCGAGGCGGTCGGCACCTCTGTTGCCGCGGTCAACAGTCTGCTCCAGCGGGCCCGCGCGCAGCTCGACGCGGTGGGGCCCAGCCAGGACGACGCGCTCTCCGCGCCGGAGTCGCCCGAGGCGCGGGACCAGCTGACCCGCTACATCTCGGCATTCGAGGACTACGACATCGAGCGACTGGTGGAGATGTTCACCGCCGACGCCGTGTGGGAGATGCCGCCGTTCGACGGCTGGTATCGGGGCGGTGCCACCATCGGCGCGCTCATCCACCACAACTGCCCGGCCGAGAAGGCCGGCGACATGCGGCTGGTGCCGCTGATCGCCAACGGACAGCCGGCCGCGGCGATGTACATGCGGCTTCCCGATACCGGCGGGCGGCACGTGCCGTTCCAGTTGCATGTGCTCGATGTGACCTCGGACGGCATCTCGCACGTGGTGGCGTTCCTCGACACCAGCCTGTTCCCGAAATTCGGCCTGCCCGAAGTGCTTTAGCGGACGTCAGGACCGCTGTAGCTCGACCACCGGGATGATCCGCGAGGTGCTGCGCTGGTAGTCGCCGAACTGGGGTTCGCGGGCGACCTGCTTGGCATACACCTCGTCGCGTTCGTCCCCGGACAACACCCGGGCCGTGACTGCGAACGTCTCGGTACCCAGCTCGACGGTGATGTCGGGGTGCGCAACCAGGTTGTGGTACCAGTCCGGGTTGGTGTCGGCGCCACCCTTGCTGGCGAAGATGAAGATCCGGCCGTCGTCGAGCAGGGGCACCAGCGGCGCGATGCGCTCGGTGCCGGATTTGGCGCCGATGTGGTGCACCAACACCAGGGGCTTGCCCTCGAACATGCCGCCGGCTTTGCCGCCGGTGGCCCGGAATTCCTCGATGACCTTTCGGTTCATCTCGTCGAAGCTCAGCGAGTCCGTCATGGCTCCCACGGTAACCGCTAGAGGCCGAGCGCGTCCTGGGCGCCGCGCAACGTACCGGCCGACGCCTGCAGCCCGAGGAGTTCGGGCACCGCGAGCGGCACCTGCAGCACCTCACCGGCGCCGCCCGCCGATACGACGGTCGGCAATGACAGTGCCACATCGGAGATTTCGTACGCGCCGTGCTGGACGGTCGACACGGGCAGCACGCGGTGCTGGTCGCCGAGCACCGCTTCGATGATCCGCGCGGTGGACAACCCGATGGCCAGATTCGTAGCGCCCTTGCCGTCGATGATGGCGTAGGCGGCATTGACCACCTCCGCCGAGATCGCCGCGCGGGCCGCCTCGTCGAACGCCGCCGACCCGTCGATGCGGAACTGGTCGGCCGGCACACCGCCGATGGACACACTCGACCACAGCGAAATCTCCGAATCGCCGTGCTCGCCGACGATGAATCCGTGCACGTTGCCCACGGCCACCCCGGCCCGCTGGGCGACGAGGAACCGGAACCGGCTGCTGTCCAGCACCGTCCCGGACCCGAAGATCCGGCCGGATGGCACGTCGACGGATTGGGCGGCGGCGTAGGTGACCACGTCGACGGGGTTGGTGACGAAGATGACCACCGCGTGCGGCGAGAGCTCGAGCAGTTGCGGGGTAAGTCGTTGCGCCATCGCGACATTCGTGGCGGCCAGCTCGAGCCGGCTTTGACCGGGATGCTGTTTGGCTCCGGCGGTGACCACGATGATCGCCGAGCCGGCGGTGATGTCGATCTGCTCGGAACCCGTCACCGTGCAGTGCGGGACGAACTGGCTGCCGTGGTTGAGGTCGAGGACCTCGGCCCGCACCTTCTTGGCGTTGGTGTCGTAGAGCGCGAGCGCGCCTGCCGATCCGCGGATCAGGCAGGCGTACGCGATCGCGGTGCCGACGCTACCGACCCCGATGATGGCGACCTTGTGGTTGCGTTGTTCGGTCACCCCACCATCATCGGGGACGGCATGCGGCGTCTGCGCGGTCAGTCGATTCCGACGATCTCCTGGGCGATCGCGGCCACCCGTGTCTGGGCGGCCGAGACCAGCCGCTGACGGTTCTTGTGCTGCTCTTCATAGGCGACCACCGCGCGCAGATCGGCCGGGTCGTCGAGCTCCTTGACCGCGGCGACCGCGTCGGTCAGGTTGAGATCGTCGTAGCCGGCGATCGGCAATTCCTCGGGGGCGAGCACACCGGTCGCGGACCGCATGGCGTGCAGCGCGTCGGCGGCGCCGTCGGCGCCTTCGCGGCGGGCCACCCGCTCGGCGGTCTCCAGCGCGGCGTCGCGCGATGCGGTGGCGGCCTTGACCGCGACCTCACCGGCATGGGCACCGCGGGTCACCAGCTGATCCACCACCGGGCGGGTGTTGCGCAGCGCGTCCAGCGCGCGGTCGATGCCGCGGACCGAGGAGATCACCGGCCAGTTGGCCATCCGCACGGTGAGACCGGTGAGGATCTGCAGCGGCGTGCGGCGCAGCGCCGCCGGGCCACCGAGTGCGTCCTCGGCCAGCACCGTGGTCAGCCAGTCGACCGTCGCAGAGTGCGCGATGATCAGCCGATTCGCCAGGGCTTCCACCTCGGGCTGGTGCGCGGCGACGGCCAGCGCCTTGACGTAGCGGGCGCGGTCGAGCAGCTGCCCTTCCAACGCGAGATCGCCCAGCAGGGCCTCGTCGAACGGTTGGGCCTGCTCGGTCAGGGCCTTGACGGCCGCGGCCGCCCGGCCGAAGAACGGGCCGATGACGTCCGGAAAGCCGCCGAGCTCACGGATGGCTTCTTCGATGGCCTCGGCGCGTTCGCGACCATTGGCGGCGTTCTGGGTGAGCTCGGTGCGCACCGCGTCGGTGCGGGCCTGCGCCACCCTGGTCTCGGCGATCTGGATTTCGGTGTTGGTCAGGTCGAGGATCGCCCGCAGTTGGGCGAGCAGAGTCGTGGTGTCTTGGGTCGTCATAGCGTTTCTCCCCTGAATGCGTTGACAGTCGGCGCGGGGTTGTGCGCCTCGTCCAGTGCTCTACCCGCTCTGCGTGGTCGGTATTCGCGCGCACCGGTCCACGCAGGTCCGGCGGCTGATCGCAGCGCGGCTGCGGTGGGGGTTTGCCGGTATCACGATTGCGTCACAACGAATATCACGATCAATTAAGGGAACTGCGACGGCGCTGAGAACTCTCAGTAACCGATCACGCTGCCCCGGAGCCGGGTGGCAAAACTGAGAAGAAAATCACCGCAGACGCTGTAACGCCCGCGCCGTCGTCCGAATCTCGTTGGTAGCACGAAGTTTTGCTGCAAAACCTCATGGGTACTTTGGGTTTCAGGACGGGGGAATCCAGCGAAAGAGAGATTGATCATGAAGTTCAGCGGTATCGCGCCGAGTAGGAAGGCTGCGGCCGTGTGCACCGGTGTGATCGCGGGGGGCATGGCAGCGGCGACGATCGTCGCGCCGATGGCCTCGGCGGCACCGGACTGCAGCAGCGCGGGCGTTGCCAACACCGTCAGCTCGGTGACCGGGTCGGCACACCAGTACCTGGCCACCCATCCCGGCGCCAACCAGGTGCTGACGGCGGCCTACACGCAGCCCCGCCCGCAGGCCGAAGCCAACGTCCGCGGCTACTTCACCGCCAACCCCGGGGAGTACTACGAACTGCGCGGGATCCTGGCGCCGCTGGGTGACACCCAGCAGGCCTGCAATGTCACGGTGTTGCCGCCCGATCTGGAATCGGCGTACAACGCCTTCATGGCCGGCTGAGTCAGGCCCCAGCAGAAGCCGCCGTCACAGCGCCGCTGTGGCGGCGGTTCTGCGATTCAGCTGTCACTGTCTGTCACTGTCTGTCAATGTCCTCGAGCCGGCCCAGCGCCGTGGCGATCACCTCGTCGAAACCCCGCAGCCGGCTCTGGGGCGTTCCGTCGAAGAGCACCGAGCGCACCAGCGCGACGTGGTCGGGTGCGGCGGCGGCCAGGGCATCGCGGCCTGCCGCGCTGATCTCGACCGTGGCGCCGCGTCGGTCGTGCTCGCTGTCGCGCCGGTCGAGCAGCTCGCGGGCTCGCATCCGGCGCAGCTGGTGGGAGACCCGGCTCTGCTCCCAGCCGAGCTCGGCGGCCAGCTCCAGCACCCGGATCGGTCCCCGCTCCGAGAGCGCGACCAGTACGTCGTAGTCGGCCAGCGACAATCCGCAGCGCGCATGCAGTTGGCGGTTCATCGCGGCCTCCAGGCGATTGCCCAGAGCCAGGTAATTGCGCCAGATCCGCTGTTGGTCCCCGGTCAACCAGCGTGCCGCCATGGCATCACGATAGCGGAATACATGACACGTCATCAATGTTGTGGCCAGACAGCCCGCCACCTAGGCTGGCAACGAACCAAGGGGTGATCACATGGCCGCAACCGTCGACATCAGACGTGCCGCCGACCGCGCCGCGACGAAGATCGACTGGCTGGATTCCAAGCACTCGTTCTCGTTCGGGCACCACTACGACCCGTCGAACACCCACCACGGCCTGCTCCTGGTGAACAACGACGACATCGTGTCACCGGGTACCGGCTTTGACACCCACCCGCACCGCGACATGGAGATCGTCACGTGGGTGCTGCAGGGATCGCTGGTACACCAGGACTCCACCGGCCACTCCGGCGTGATCTACCCCGGACTGGCCCAACGGATGTCGGCGGGACGTGGCATCCTGCATTCGGAGAAGAACGACTCCTGGACGCTCACCGGCGACCAAACACACAGTGAGCCAGTTCATTTCGTTCAGATGTGGGTGGTCCCCGACGAATCCGGGATCGATCCCGGCTACCAGCAGCTCGAGATCGACGACGAATTGCTGCGCGGCGGCCTGGTGACGATCGCCTCCGGCATGCCCGAGCACAAGGATCAGACCGCGATCGCGATCCGCAACCGCTACGCCGCACTCCACGGTGCGCGATTACAGCCCGGCGACACCGTCGAACTGCCCGAGGCACCGTATCTGCACCTGTTCGTGCCGCGCGGCGAGGTCACCCTGGAGGGTGCCGGCCGGCTGCACGACGGCGACGCGGTCCGATTCACCGCCGCAGGCGGCCGGCGGGTCACCGCCACGCAGCCCGCCGAGATCCTGGTCTGGGAGATGCATGCCGGGTTGGCTGGCTAGGGTCGCCTGCCTCGGCGCCGTCGCGCTGGCGGCGGCGTGCGGCCAGCCCGCGCCGCCCGCCCCGCCGGCGGCGGCGCCCACCGGCCTGGTGCCGGTCACCGTCGAGGTACCTGCCGAGCTGCGGGGCGCGCCGTTCGACACAGCGCGGCGCGCCCTGGTACCGGCGGGCTGGACCATGGCGGTCTGGGCCCGGGTGCCGCGGGCCAGGCTGGCCGCCTGGGCACCCGACGGCGCCCTGCTCGTCTCGGTGCCCGGCGCCGGCCAGGTCATGCGCCTGGTGCCCAGCGGTTCACGGGCGCAGACCTCGGTGCTGCTCGACGGCCTGGACCAGCCGCACGGCCTCGCGTTCGCGTCCGGCACGTTGTACGTGGCCGAAAGCGATGAGATCGGTGCGTTCGATTACGCCGACGGGACGGTCGCCAACCGCCGGGTTCTTGCGGCCGGTCTGCCCGATGCCCGCAGCCCCGACCTGCGCGGTGCGTACGCGCACGCGCTCAAAAGCGTTGCCGTCGGCCGCGACGGGGCGGTGTACTTCTCCATCGGCTCCACCGGCAACGTGACGGCGGCCGACCGGCGGGCCGACCCGCCGCGCGCGACGATCATGCGAATTCCCGCCGGGGGTGGCGAACCGGCTCCCTTCGCCACCGGTGTGCGCAATGGCACCGGTCTGGCGATCGCGCCGGACGGGGCGGTGTGGACCGCGGTGAACAACCGCGATCAGATCGCCAACCCACACCCGGGCCCGGATTACGGCACGGTCGGCGACTACGTCAATGATCATCCGCCGGAGTCGATCGCCCGGCTCACCGAGGGACGCGAATTAGGTTGGCCCTATTGCCATCCCGATGTCGACGAGACTCCGCGATTCTTACGGGACGTCCAGACCAATGCCGACGGGTCGCAACTGGACTGCTCGGCGCTGGCGCCGGTGGAGCAGACACTCGGCGCGCATTCCGCACCGCTGGGGTTGAGTTTCACCGAGGGTGCACTTCCCCCGCCGTTCGCCTCGGGCGCACTGGTCGGGGTGCACGGATCGTGGAACCGGACTCCGCCCCGGGCCCCGGAGGTCGCGTTCTTCGCTTGGCGCGACGGCACTTTGGGCCCGCAGCAGACCTTGGTCGGAGGATTTCAGGAACCGGACGGCGGGCGCTGGGGGCGCCCGGTGTCCGCGGTGGTCGGCCCGGACGGCGCGGTGTACGTCACCGACGACTACGCCGGTGCGGTGTACCGTCTCGCGCCGCCGGGCCGCTGACCGCGCTAGTGGTGAACTCGGTTGCTACGTCCGGTGATTGCGACGTAGATCCCGATCAGCACGACGGCGACGACGATGCCGACCAGGAAGGGAATGATCGCAAAGCCGCCGTTGGAGTTGGAGTAACCGACCTGGTAGGAGATCCACGTCCCCAGGAAGGAGCCGACCGCCCCGAGCAGGATCGTCATGATGATGCCGATGTTCTGCTTACCGGGCATCACCAGGCGCGCCAGCGCGCCGACGATCAGGCCGACGACGATCGCTCCGATAATCGTTCCGATCATTGCTGCTCCTCGTGTTCCGGCGGGGCCCCGGCGGGCTCCGCGCCAAGCAGTAGTTCCCCACCGGCCACGCGGATAATCGTCCCGACACAGACCAAATTGTCGCCGCGGCAACCCATTCGCCCTGGTCGTGACGACGCCGGTGCCGAACCGCTGCACACCTGTTACCAAAGTTGACTGTGTGGTTACTGAGAATGATGCTGTACCTGCCGTAAAGGACCCGCCGTCACGAAAGGGCAACTGTGCCAACCGTCGCCGCCACCTTCCGCCGCCTGGGCGCGGTCGGCATGGCCGCGGTGAGCTGGATGACGTTGGCGGCCACCCTGGGCCTACCGGTGGCGTCCGCCGACGGCCGCGACCAACTGGCGCAGGCCATCGCCACGACCCGGGGCAGTTACCTGGTCTACAACTTCGGAAGCGGCTACCCCGCGCCGATGCTCAGCGGCAGCGGCAACTGGTACGAACTCACCAACGGCGGCCACCTGATGATCATCAAGGCCGCGTCGGCGCGCTTGACCCCGCGGCTGCTGGTGGACACTCACACCGGGTATCAGGCGCGCTGCGAGCGCACGCCGGGCACCCGCACCCGCGAAGGCTTGGTGCAGGCGTCGGAGACCTACACCCCGCTGCAGGCGTGGCAGGCGCTCGGCCAACCAACCATCGCGGTCAACGCGAACTTCTTCGATGTCCGTGGGCAGCAAGCGGGTTCGTGGAAATCGACCGGGTGCAGCTCGCCACTGGGCGCCTACGTCGACAACACCCAGGGCCAAGGCCGGGCCAACGCCGCGGTGACCGGGACGCTGGCCTACGCGGGCAAGCAGGCGCTGTCCGGCGGTGACGAGGTGTGGACGGCGCTGACCACGATGATCCTTCCGGTCGCGGGCGCGCCCTACGTCGTCACACCCAAATCCCCCGACGACTACGACGCCGCCACCCCGGTCATCCAACGCCTGCTGGACAGCGGTACCCGGTTCGCCGCGGTCAGCGGACTCAAACTGTTGGCTCCTGGCGACACCGGACAGTTGAACGATCCCGGCCCCAGCGCGGCCCGCACCGCGCTGGCCTACGCCAGGGACAAAGACGAGATGTACATCTTCCAGGGCGGCAGCTACACGCCCGACCAGATCCAGGATCTGTTCCGGGGCCTGGGCAGCGACACCGCGATCCTGCTCGACGGCGGCGGATCGTCGGCGATCGTGCTGCGCCGCGACACCGGCGGCATGTGGGCGGGCGCCGGCGTGCCCAGGGGGTCATGCGACACCATGGCGGTGCTCTGCGATTCTCGCGAACGTGCCCTGCCGGCGTGGCTCGGGTTCAACTGACGCCCGCGCGCTAGCGATTTCGGCGCGCAAACCGTCGCTCTGCGAACGTTTCCGCACCGAAACCGCGTCACGGTTGGCCGAACACCCGGCGCAGAACCGCGTCACGCACGCGGGTCGGGAGCTTCGTCATCAGGGTCATCTGCACCGCGGTGGTCACCCCGACCGGGTAGCGGGCCCGCGGCTTACCCGCGCTGAGCGCCTCGAGCACCACCTTGGCCACCTTCTCCGGCTCCACGGCCAGGCGCTGTGACATCGGGATCGACTTCCGCATCCCGGCGATATGCCTGCTGTAGAGAGCCCGGTGTTGCGGCGTCATCGCCGCTTCCATGTCCGCGACGCTCTGGTCGGCGCTGCGCCACATGTCGGTGTCGGTCTGGGCGGGCTCGACCACGCTGACCGAGATATGCCACGGGCGAAGCTCGAGTCGCAGAGCGTCCGCGGCCGCCTCGAGGGCGAACTTCGACGCGCTGTAGGCACCCACCATCGGCGCCGAGAGCTTCCCATTCACGCTGGAGATGAAGACGATTCGGCCCTGCGACTCGCGTAGCAGCGGTAGCACCGCCTGGGTGACGGCGAGCTGGCCAATGACGTTGACCTCCATTTGCCGGCGGATCTCGTCGATGGTCAGCCCTTCCAACGGGCCGCTGACCGCGATGCCGGCGTTGTTCACCACCGCGTCCAGACGGACCGGCAGTGCCTGGGGCAGCGCGGCGAGGTGCGCATCGTCGGTGACGTCGAGGACGACCGCACTGACCCGCGGCAGCGCCGCCAGCGCCTCGGCGTCGGCCGCGCTGCGTACTCCGCCGATGACATCCCAACCCGCGGCCGCCAGGTTGGTCACGATCGACCTGCCGATACCCCGGGCCGCGCCGGTTACCAGGACAGTAGGCATTCGCCCGAGTCTAGTTAGCCAGCCACCGGTTTGGGCCCGTAGCGGAAGACCGCCAGGCTGGCGGCCACCGCGACGGCGGCCAGGCCGATCACCGGCGCGACCATGAAGCGGGAGATCGTCGCACCCACCGTGGCCCCGGCGCACAACGTCAGCACCACGCTGTAACGCAACTTCTCCCGCTCGCCGCTGCCGCCGGCGAGGCGACTGTCGACACCGATGCCCACCAGGGTCGAGGTGAGCACCGTGGTGCTGAGCTCCTGGATACCGAATTGGCGCGCCGCGGCGTTCTGCGATCCGAAGGTCAGCGCCAGCCCGGCGATCAGGATCAGCTTGCCGTCGTCGTGGTAGTTCACCACCCCGGTGCCGGCGAGCACTGCCAGCACGGTCAACAGCACGACCTCGCTGCCCAGCGCCGCGGTCAGCCAGCCGCGCACCTCGCTGTCGAAGTGACGGGCAAACCGGCCACCGAGCACAGTCCCGATCAGGAAGCTGACGAACGAGATCACCGCGGCGGTCATGTCGACCCCCGAGTGGGGGACGAACCAGAACCCGAGGAACACGACATTGCCGGTCATGTTGGCCACGAACACGTGCCCGAGCGCCAACACACTGATCGCGTCGACCAGACCGGTCGCGAACGTCAGCAGCAGCAGCGCGACGACGGTGGAGCGTTCCGAGACGGGCGAGGCGACGGCCATCGGCCCAGTATCGCCAATGGATCGCTCAGAGTTTGGGTGTCAGATCCAGTGAGGTCACCGTGGTCATCTTGGTGACCAGCCAGCGCGAGCCGTCGCGAGTCAGCTGCACGCGGTAGGACAAGTACTTCGTCGAGGGGATGTCCTTGCTCAGCGGGCTTTTGGATGTGGTGTTGGTGTAGACGATCGCGGTGGCCTCTGAGCCGTTCAGCGATTCGACGGCAGCACCGACCACCTCGGTGCTGTTGGTGACCTTGGCCTGCTTGTTGGTCGGCACGATGGCGTCGACGTACTTGCGGTACTGATCCTGGAAGTCCCCGGACAGGTACTTCGCCGACCGGTCCGGGAGCTTGTCCATGTCGTCGGGGGTGTAGGTCCACAGCGTCGTGATCGCCTCGGCGGCGGTGCGGGCGATCGTGAGCTTGGTGTCGACGGCCGCGCGATCCATCAGGTACGGCGCCATGGTGGCGCCGGCGAAGCCGCCCGCGGCGACGAACAGTGTCGCCGACATTGCGACCGCCAAGGTTGTCTTGTTGCGGCTCAACCAGTTTCGTCGTCGCGGCTCGGCGGGTTCCGACTCCGCGGTCTCGGCCTCGACGGCATCGGCCGTCTCGGTGACCTCGTCGGGTGCAGCGTCGGTCAGATCACCTGCAGCAGGTTGCTGATCTTCCACGGACCTCCTGCACCTCCTTCTTGGGTCGCGGTGACCACCCACCGGCTGCCGCTTTCGACGGTCTTGCCGTCGGGCATCCGGGTCTTGGTCGTGGCGGCCACGACGACGTCGGCGCTGCCGTCGCGGTTCCACCGTTCGATGCCGAGGTCCTGCACGGTGCCCGTCGTCGGCTCGGCGCGGGCCACCTGGATGACGACCTCGTTCATCCTGTCCTGGTACAGCTTGGCGAACTGCCCGGTGCCCTGAGCCAGCACCCGGTCGGCGTAGTCGTTGGCGTGGAACGGGTCGATGGACGTGTACTGCGTGACGAAGCTGCGCACGAAGCTCAGCACGGCCACGTCCCGGACCGCATCGTGGCGCTGGGTTTCGCGTTTCACCAACAGCAGCGTGCTGATCGTGAGTGCGGCGAGCACCGCCACCGCCGCCACGCCGGCGATCAGCGGCAACACCCACCGGCGCGGTTGCGGGTCGGGCAGCCGGAACAGCTCCGCGCTGTCGGGCTCCACCCGGCGGCGCGGGCTCACTTCGCCTCCCCCGCCGGGTTCGGCTTGGCCAGCACCGAGAGGTTGGCGACCTGCCATGCCCCACCGGCCGATCGTTCGAAGTCCACCCGGACGGTGGCGGTGATCAGCCGTTGGTTGGGCACCTCGCCGCGCTGACCCTGCATGAGAAGCAGCATCACCGCCCGATCGCGGGTGTTGGTCAGCACCGCGCTGTTGGTCACCCAGTAGTCGTTGTCCACCGGGCCCGCCTTGCGCACCGCGTCCTGCTGGGCGATCAGCTGCGGCCGATAGCCGTCGGTGACCAGACCGCGCGCCCGGGCGAAGTCGGCATCGATGCTGGCGACGTTGTAGCTCAGCATCTGCCGCACGATCGTCGGGCCCTGCACCGCCAGCTGCTGGCGGGTCTGCTCTACGGCGAGTTCCGGCCGGTAGACACGTAGATAGCCCAACGCCGTGACCGCGCCGCCCACGATGGCCAACGCCACGAGCACCGCACCGGCCAGCCGGCGCCGGTTCGGCCGGGCCCCCTCGACGCGGTGCACCTCGGTGCGGGTGATCAGGTCGGCGAAGGTGCGCCCGCGCGAATCCCACAGCGGCCACAGCCAGCCCAGGAACAGCGCGGCAGTGTCGAGCAGGTGTGCCAAGTCGCGGACCAGCAGACGCCAGGGCCCCACCGGTGCACCGTCCCGGGTGACGACGCGGATCCCGGCCAGGCAGCGTCCCAGGGTCCAGCCGGTGATCGACGGCAGCAGCAGCCGGTTGAAGGCCATCGCCAAGAACACCGCTGCGGCCAGCCCGGCCGCACCCCAGCGCAGCCAGCCGATGCCCGACAGTGAGGCGGATTGTGCCACCAACAGGCTGGTGACCACGACGGCAGCCGGAAAGAACACGTCGACCGTGATGGCGCCGGCCCGGGCCGGCCAGGTCGCCGTCAGCCAGGCCGGAACACCCTCGACTGGGTCGCCCACCTCGACGGCGACGGCCTCGGTGGTCTCCATGGTCTCGGCGGTCTCGGTCACCGTCACTTGCTCACCTGGTCGAGTTTGGCGATCTTGTAGGTGCCGGCATCGGGCACCATCCGAACCCGAAGGCGGTAGCCCTGCTCCTGGTCCTGCGACTGGCTGTTGGACACCTTCACCCGGACCGCCACCAGGACGTCCATCGAACCGTCGTCGTTGTGGCGTTCCACCGCCGCACGCATGTTGGAGACCTGCACGGAGACCTTGGCGGCCTGGTAGGCGTCGACCAGCAGCCCGCTGTAGAGCGTCGCCTGCGCGCCGAAGTCGCCGGTCGCGCACTCGATGATCTTCTGCTGGCTGGCGGCCATCGCGGCGGCGTCGGGGGCCTGGGTGGCGGTGACGCAGTCCTTGGCCGCGGCCAGCGCGACGGTCTCGGCCTGCGCGGCCGCCACGCTCTTCTGGTGCGAACGCAGCGCGAGGACACCACCGGTGGCGACCAGCAGGCTGACGATCACCAGCGCCGCGCACACGCCGGCAAGCCGGCGTCCGCTCAGCCGCGATCCGTGCGGCGGTTCACCGTGGGCTGCTTCGGTTTCGTCGACCGGGTCCTGATTCGCCGACTCCTGCGCCTCACTTCGTTCGGCCTCGTCGTCGTCAGCGATCATTTTCGCCGACTCCTCAGCCTCACTTCGTTCGGCCTCGTCGTCGTCGGTGGGCGGGTTGGGGGTCAGCCGGCCGGAGCCAGCATCTCCTTCCATCCGTCGTCTCCTGTACTGCTCGAGTTGCTGACGTTGTACTTCACACCGTCAGGACCAACCAACTCCCCGCTCTGCGGGCTGTAGATGGCGGTATTGCTTGCGGCCGGGGTGTACGTGCAGGGGTTGGGCTGCTGGCCGTTGCACTGCACGGTGCCGGTGCCCGGTGGGCTGAGGGCGTCACTGACCGGCGGTGTGGGCCCTGGCAGCAGATCGGCCGGCAGCGGGTTCATCCCGTTGTTGATCGACGGTGCCGGTATCACGGTACCGGGGTTGACCGGCTGGTCGCATCGAGCGCCCGGCGCCGGGCAGTTCAGCACCTGGTTCGGATCGCCGTACCACGGGTTGTTGCCCAGCGGGGTGTACGGCTCGTTGGAGCGGCATTCCATCGGAGTCGCCGCCCGCTTGCCGGGCACGTCCGCGCACGGGAAGTTGCGGGCACCGCGCACCACGTTGGCCGGGGTGTCCTTGGGGATCTTGCAGTACAACCCGTTCTCCACCGGCATCACCCTGGTGTCCGCGGGCGCCCGCCACTGGCTGGCCGGCAAGAAGCCGGTCAGGCACGGCGGCGGCTGGTTGATCGTCAGACCGAAGTCCAGCGCGGCCTGCCGCGGGTAGGGCGCCGACACCGACTGGGCGACCGACGCGCCCTGCGGCAACAGCACCAACGACTGCTCGACGCCCTTGTTGTAGCGCTTGAGCATGTCCAGGATGATCTCGAGGTTCGCCAGAGTCTGCGGCAGCGCCTCACGCACATCGCTGAACACCGCGTTGACCGCGTCGGCCGTCGGCGCGGCCTGGCTCAGCCCGCTGCGCAGGGCCTGATCCTGCGCAGCGGTCTGCGACGCGATGCTGTTCAGGTTCGCCGCCCACTGCTGGATCGCATTCGAGGAATTGACCTGACTGTCCACGATGGCGGGCGAGTTCGCGATGATGTCGTTGACGTCTTGGATGTTGGTCTTGAAATCACCCACGATCGCCTGGGTCCCGTCGACCAGACGCTGCAGCGACGGGCCCAAACCGCCCACCGCCAGGGCGGTTTCGTTCAACAACACCGGGATCTTGTCGGCGGGCAGGGCCGCCAGTCCCCGGTTGGCGGCATCCAGTGCCGGGCCGATCTCCTCCGGCACCGTCGACTTCGTGATGGTCTGCCCGCTGGCGAAGTACTGACCGGGGTTGCCGTCGGACACCAGGTCCAGGTACTGCTCGCCGACCGCGGACACCGAATGCACATTGGCGGTCGCGTCGAGCGGGATCTTGTACTTGTCACTGATGCTCATGGTGGCCCGGACACCGGTCTCGGTCGGCTGCACGTCGGTGACGCGCCCGATCGTGACGCCGCGATAGGTGACGTTGGCCGTGGCATACAGGCCGCCCGACGACGGCAGGTCCGCCTTGAGCTCGTACTGTCCGACCCCGGCCAGCGTGGGCAGGCGCAGGAAGTACCAGCCCAGCACCAGCAGGGCTACCACGGTCAGCACACCGAACACGACGAGCTGGGTCTTGATGAAGCGCGTCAACATCTACTCGTCACCCCTTATTCGCCGCGCTCGACATACGGTCCACCGTCGGTCATGTTCGGGTGAGGCGTGAACCTGACATCCGGGATCATCGTCTGCGGATCGCGACCCCAGGCCTGCTCGAGCGCACGCAGCATTCCGGAGACACCGGTACCGGTGAGGAACGCGTTGTCGATCGCACTGAGCGTCAGGTCGAAGGTGGCCGAGGTGTTGATGTAGTCACCACGGATCACCTTGGGGATGTTGTCGATCGGGTACGGAGCCGTGATGACCAGCTTCAGCGAGTCGATCAGGTACGGCGCCGCACGGCCGAGCTGCTTGAGCGGCCGCTGCAGCAGCGCCAGGTTGGTGTCGAAGTCGGCCCGCGACTGCGACAGCGTCTGGTCGGTGATCCGGCTGAACCGGCCCAGCGCCTCCACGGCACCGGTGAACCGATCCCTGGCGTCCGCGAAGTACTTGATCAGCGGCGGGAATTCGGTGAGCACCCGGTCCAGGGTCGCGTTGCGGGCGGCCGCGATCGACACCAGTTCGTTGGTCTTGTCGATGGCCCGGGTCAGGTCGTCGCGCTGCTGGTTGAGCTGGTCGGTGAAGGTGTCCAGCTTGGCCAGGAAGTCACGGATCTGCTCGGCGTTGCCGTCCAGGATGTTGGCGACCTCGGTCTGGATGATCTCCAGGTTCGGGATGCCGCCACCGCGCAGCACGGTGGCGATGCTGGCCAGGGTGCGTTCGGTGGTCGGGAAGGACTGCGAGTTCTTCAGCGGGATCGTCGCTCCGCTGCGCAGCGGCTCGGACGACGGGTTCGGCGGCGGATCCAGCTCGACGTGCTGGGTACCCAGCAGGCTGGTCTGACCGATCCGCGCAATCGCGTTGGCGGGCAGCTTGACTCCGGGCTCCAGATCCAGCGTCAGGGTGGGGATCCAGTTCTTCAGCTCGATGGCGCGCACCGAACCGACGAACACATCGGCCACCCGAACCCGGCTGTTGACGTTGAGCGCCAACGTATCCGGCATCTGGACGTAGACCGTCATCTTGTCCCTGCCGGTGCCCGGGCCACCGGGCATCGGCACGTTGGCGATACCGCGCCAGCCGCAGGACGTCAGCACCAGGGCGGTGACCACCAGAACCAGACCGCGCCAGCCAATCCGGCGGGTGGTGCTCAGGATCGTGCTCACTGCCCACCTCCCATCTCAGCGGGCAACGCCGGGCCCGCCGGTGCCGCGGGTGCGGCCGGGGCCGGGGCCCCGCCGATCTGCTGCGAGACCGGCAGCGGTCCGGGGACCACGTCCGGGCCCGGCGGCGGCGGCGGTATCGCCCCCGGGTACCAGGGCGGCGGCAGCGGGTTGTTCTGGTCATAGGAGTTCGACGGTGCGCCACCGCGCGGGCCGCCGGGCGGATACGACACCGGGTCCGGGCCGCCCATCAGCGCGGCCAGCGAGTCGGGTGTGAGCATGTTGGCGGTGAACGCCTGCACGTCGACGCCCTGCATGCCCGGTGCCACGATCCAGCCCGGCTCGTGGTTGCCGTGGGAGAACAGCGTGTCGCGCGACCAGATGCCCGGCACCGTCGTGTCCTTGTACCCCGGCGGCGGACGCAGCCGCTCCTCGGAGTAGGCAACGTACTTGGGCAGCGTCTCCGCGGTGGAGAACTGGTTCACACCGAACGGCGGGAAGTTGAACTTGATCGCGTCCATGATCGGCGCCAGGTACTGCGCGCACATCTCCGCCGAATCCTGGTAGCCGAGCCGGCTGCCCGACTGGATCGCGCTACAGATGAACTGCAGCGGGTTGGCGAAGCTCGCGACGGTCGGAATCGCCACCAGCGCACCGTGAGTCGGGTGGTAGATGTTCTGCAGGTTGGCGGCCAGGTTCGGGTAGACGTGCAACACCGTCTCCAGGCCGTTGCGCGCGTCCGGCTGCAGGATCGCGTTCGTCACGTCGGCGAGGTTGTTGATGTCCTTGCTCAACACCGAACCGTTGTCGTTGACGAACTTGCGCGCCGTGGTCAGCAGCGTGTCGATGTCCTTGACCGCCTTGGCCACTTCCTGATCGGAGTTGGTGAAGGAGTTGGTGAACGTGGCCAGGTCGGTGTTCAGCGCCACCAGCTGCTGGTCGCTCTTGTGCAGCGCGTTGACGAACAACGCCAGGCTCTTGAGCACGGCGAAGAAGTCCCCGCGCCCCTCGTTGAGCGCGGTCACCGCGTCGGACAGCGCGCGGAAGGTGGTGTTGATCTGCTCGCCCTTGCCTTCGAGCCCGTTGGCGAAGGACTCCAGCACCTCACCGAAGGGGCCCTTGGGTTGCTCGGGTGTGGGGCCGAGTTTGGTGACGATGTCGGAGATCTGGTTGCGCAGGTCGTCCCACTCCACCGGCACCTGGGTGCGCTCGATCGGGATCACGGCGTTGTCCGCCATCACCGGGCCGCCGCTGTAGGGCGGCGCCAGCTGGATCACCCGGGACGCGACCAGGCTCGGGTTGAGGATCGTCGCGGTGGCGTTGGCCGGCACCTTGTACTTGCTGGCGTAGTTGAAGGTGACCTTCATCTTGTCGCCGGCCGGCTCGATCTTCTCGATGTTGCCGACCTGCACACCCATGATCTGCACGCGGTCACCGGGATACAGCGCCAGCGCCTCGGGGAAGTACGCCACCACGGTGTTGGTGGTCAGCTTCTTGTAGAGCTGATAGCCGACCAGTGCGGCGACCAACCCGATGATCACCACCAGCGTGCCGACGATGACCGACATCCGAGACATCTTGGGCAGGCCCAAATTACGGACACTGAAGACTGTCGACACTTACGCTCCCCCTCCCTGATCGACGGGCGCCAGGTCACCGACGGGCGGCACCTGCGGGCCCGGGCCCGGCGGCGGGATCGGTCCGATGAGCGCGTTCGGCGGCGGGGCGTAGCCGGGGATGTCGGTGGCCGGGCCCGGGGTCGGGGCGACCGGCACGGTGCGCGCTCCCGGCGGGCCGGGTGCCAGCGGCGGAGCCGGTACGCCCTGGATCGCCGGCGAGAGCTCACCCGGGAAGGCGGCAGACGGGACTCCCGGGCTGTAGCCCGCGGCGGGGTTGGGCGCCGAGATCGGCACGTCGGCACTCGGGTACTCCGGTCCGCCGAACGGTCCCTGGGTCAGCCCGGCACACGGCAGCGGGTTGGCGTTGGTCGGAATGCCGTCCGGGGGCGGGGTGTACGAGCACGGCGAGCCGGGGCCGACGGCGGGTCCCGGATGGTCCGGGGTGCCTTCCAGCGGGGTCGGGGCCGGCGGCGGAGCACCGTTGGGCTGGCGCTGGCCGTTGGGATCGGGGAACCGGAAGGCCGGCAGGCCCGCGTTGCGCCAGAACTCCTCCGGGTCGATACCGCGCTTCTTGAACGCGGCGTCCACCCACGGCTGCAGGATCTGATAGGGCACCAGGTTGACCACGAGCACCTTGAAGTACGGACCCGACCCGATGGCCTCGGCCAGCGCGCCCATGAACTTCGATGCCGTGATCAGCACGTCGGCAAGATCCGTCTTGTGCTTCACCAGCACGTTGCTGATCGTGTTCAGTTGCTGCAGAACGTGATTCAGGTTCGGGTTGTCGTTGATGAAGCCGGCGAACTGCTCGGAGACCTGGGAGACGTTGGCCAGCAGATAGTCGATCTCGGAGCGGCGCTCGTTGACCGCGGCCAGCAGCGTCTGGGCGTTGACCGCCAGCCGGTTGATCTGCTCGCTGCGGTTGCCCAGCACGGCGGCCACCTTGTTGGCGTTGGCCAGCAACTGCTTGAACTGCTCGTCACGCTTGCCGATGGTGTCGGAGAACCGGGCCACCCCGTCCAGCGCAGCGCTCAGGTGCGGGTAGGTCTGGTCGATGGTTTCCGACAACACGTTCAGCGACCGCTTCACGGTGTCGATATCCCACCCGGCCGCGGCCTTGGTCACGTCGAACACCGCGTC
This sequence comes from Mycobacterium sp. shizuoka-1, assembly GCF_002723835.1. Taxonomy (GTDB): domain Bacteria; phylum Actinomycetota; class Actinomycetes; order Mycobacteriales; family Mycobacteriaceae; genus Mycobacterium. The sequence goes on from NZ_BEWG01000113.1 coordinate 99,872, forward strand.
GTAGATCTGGTAGGGCGTCGCGGTCTGCCCGACCGGCAGCACCCCGCTGGCCTCGAGCTTCTTCCCGCCGCGCGGCTCGATCTCGAGCACCCGCTTGCCCAGGATGGTCTCGGTGCGGATGGCCACCCGGCTCTCGGTGCCGATCTGCCGGGCGCCCAGGTCGAATCCGATCAGCACGTGATCGCCGTCGATCTTCAGCGACTTCACCGTGCCGACGTCCATCCCGGCGATGCGGACCTTGTCACCGGGGTTCAGGCCGGCGCTGTCGGTGAACTGGCCGTAGTAGATGGGCTGGGCGAACAGCTGCGGAATACCGGAGAAGCTCTGCCCCACCGCGACGACCAGCAGCACGATCAAGATGCCGGCCAGGCCGTTCTTGATCCGGTTGGGAGTCTCTAGCGTCCTCATTGCGGCGTGCACCTACCCGTGGGCTGCTGAGTGATCTTCACGGTGCGGACCGGGCCACCGGGCTGCAGGCCGTTGAGCTTCAGGTTGATGTCGCACAGGTAGAAGTTGAAGAAGTCGCCGTAGATGCCGCCGGCGCGACCGATCATCTTGACGGCCTGCGGCAACCTGGTCAGCAGATCGTCAAGGCGGTCCTGGCCGTCGGCCAGCGGTTGCTGGATGGTCTCGAGCTTGGCGATCGTGTCCTTGAGCTGCGGGCGATCGTCGGCCAGCAGGTCACCGAGAGTGCCTGCGGCGCTGCTGATGTCGGCCGTCGACTGCGCCAGCGGATCGGCGCGGTTGCGCAGCCCGGTGATCAGGACCTCGAAGTTGTTGACCGTCTGGTCGAAGTCCTTCTCGTGCTTGACCGTGGTGTCCAGGACGGTGTTGAGGTTGGTGATCACCTCGCCGATCGCCTGGTCGCGGTCGGCCAGCGCGGAAGTGAGCTGGGCCGTCTGGTCGAGAATGTCGTTGATGGTGCCGCCCTGCCCCTGGAACACCGTGACCAGAGACGAGGCGATGGTGTTGACCTTCTGCGGGTCCAACGATTTGAACAGCGGCTTGAAGCCACCGATGAGCGCGTCGAGGTCCAGGGCCGGCTGGGTGCGCGACATCGGGATGAAGCCGCCCGCCGGCAGGATCCGATCTGCCCCTTCACCGGTGCCGCGGTCGAGGTTGACGTAGCGGTTGCCGATCAGGTCCTGGTAGCGGATCTGGGCGGTGGTCGACTGGTACAGCGGCAGGGTCCGGTCCACGTTCAGTGTCACCAGCACGCGGTCGCCGTTCCCCGCGAGCGTGACGTTGGAGACCTTGCCGACCTCCACGCCACCGGCACGGACGAACTGGCCGTCGCGCAGACCGCTGGCATTGCTGAACTCGGCCGTGTAGGCGGTCGTCCGATCGAAACGGAACTGCCCGAACACGATGACGATGATCGCGGTGAAGAGCAGGAGCACCAGCGAGAATGCTCCGAGTTTGACTGCGGTGCCGGTGATTTTCATGGGTTGATCGTGTTCTCCCCGACTTGGCGGCCCCACACGTACTCGGTGAGGATCGGCTGGCCGAGCTCGAAGTGGTTGTACGGCGCGAGCGAGGCACCGTCGTCGACCACGAGGTGCGGCGCGGGCCAGAAGTTCCGGTCGATCTTCTGCCAGCAGCCCGGTGCGCCGCCGGGTCCGCCGCGGCCGTTGATCCGGGGCAGGTTGTCCGGGTAGACGTACGGGTTGGGGGCGCCGAGGAATTCGGTGACGGTGTCCAAGGAGTAACCGTTGCCGCCGAACGCAGCCAGCGCATCCGGCAGCGCCTCGGCCTCACCCTTGATCTGGCAGTAAAACTGCGGGCTGTAGGTGTCGAGCAGTTTGGCGGTGGGGATCAGGTCGGCCTGGCCGCGCACGTAGTAGGGGCCGCCGCGTTCGAAGATGTCGGCGCCGGTGTTGCCGAAGCCCGTCGACGCCAACAGGGCGGCATCGAGATCCTTCTGCTGGTCGTTGAGCGTGCGGGCGGTGGTGACCGCGTGGTCGAGGAAGTCCCACAGGTCCGGGCTGGCCTTGGTGTAGACGTCGGCCAGTTTGGACAGCTGCTGGATGTTGCTGCGGATCTGGGGCATCTGCGGGTTGATGTCGTCGAGCACGGCGTTGCCGTTGACGATCGACTGCCCGAACTTGGTGCCCAGCCCGTCGAGCGCCTCGGCGGCCGCGCTCAGGGTCAGGTTCAGCTTGACCGGGTCCACCTTCTCCGAGATCGACGTCAGAGTCTCGAACAAGGTGTTGAACTCGGTGGTGACCCCGCTGGCCGTGATCACGTCCGCGGGCGAGATCCTGGTCTTGACCGGATCCTTCGGGCTGGTGAACGCCACGTACTTGTTGCCGAAGACCGTGCTCGCCTTGATCTGGGCGTCGACGTTGGCCGGGATCAGCGAAATGTAGTGCGGGGCGACCTGCAAGGTCAGCTCCGCCACCGATTTGCCGTCGCGGTCCACCGCCGCCACCTTGCTGACGCGGCCGATCTCGACCCCGTTGTATGTCACCTTGGAGCCGGGGTCCATCACCAGGCCGGCACGGTCGGAGACCATGGTGAGCTGCGTCTTGGGCGTCAGGTCCCCACGGAACTGCAGATAGATCAGCGTCACCAGCACCAGGGCCAGCAGCAGGAAGATCACGCCCGCCAACTTCAGTGGCGGGCGCCGGGACGAGTTCAACGGCTGCGTCATACCGCTACACCGTGAGATTGAAGTTCGGGTTGGTGCCGTAGAGCGCCAACGAAGCCAACAGAACCACCATCGCCACGGCGACCAGAGAAGCCCGCATCGAGATACCGACGGCCTCGCCCACGCCGACCGGACCGCCGCTGGCGTTGTAGCCGAAGTAGCAGTGGTTGATCATCACGAACATCGCGATGATGATCGCGACGACGAACGACCAGAACACGTCGTCGGGCCGCAGGAACGTGCGGAAGTAGTGCTCGTAGGTGCCGGTCGATTGGCCGTAGAGCACGGTCGTGGTCAGCTGGGCAGCCAGGAACGACAGCAGCAGCGCCATCGCATACAGCGGGATGATCACCACCATGCCGGCCAGGATGCGGGTCGAGACCAGGTAGCTGATGGACTTGATGCCCATCACCTCCAGGGCGTCGATCTCCTCGCTGATGCGCATGGCACCCAGCTCGGCGGTGGCGCCGGCGCCGACCGTCGCGGCCAGTGCGTGCCCGGACACCAGCGGGGCGACGACGCGGACGTTGACCAAGGCGGCGACGAAGCCGGTGAACGCCTCCACACCGATGTTGCCCAGCGAGGCGTAGCCCTGGATGGCGATGAGCGAACCACCCGACAACGTCACGAAACCGACGATGGCGATGGTTCCGCCGATGACGGCCATCGCGCCGGTGCCCATTCCGATCTCGGCGATCAGCCGCAGCGTCGCGCGGCGGTAGTAGCGCAGCGCGTGCGGGATCTGGCCGACGGCGCTGACGGTGAACCACGCCACGTCGCCGACCCGGGTCATGAACCGGCCGGGCGCCGCCGCCAGATGGGTGGCCCGGGTGTAGGCGCGGGGGTACCGGCCGCGCAGGACTGTGGCAGTACTCATGTCAGTGCCCCGTTCCGAACCGAACACCAATCGTCGTCAGGACGACGTTGACCGCGAACAGCGCGACGACGGAGAGCACCAGGGTCTCGTTCACCGCGGTGCCCAGACCCTTGGAGCCGCCCGACACCGTCAGCCCGCGGTAGCAGCCGACCAGCCCGGCGATCAGGCCGAAGGTCAGCGCCTTGACGATCGAGATGATCACCTCGGGAAGCCCGGTGACCAGGGTGAGGGTGGAGACGTAGGCACCGGCGGAGATGTTCTGCATGTACACGCCGAAGATGAACCCGCCGACCAGGCCGACGGTGATGACCGCGCCGTTGAGCAGCACGGCGACGAACGTCGAGGCCACCACCCGGGGCAGCACCAGACGGTGGATCGGATCGATGCCGAGCACCTCGAGGGCGTCGATCTCCTCGCGGATGGTGCGCGCGCCGAGGTCGGCGCAGATCGCCGTCGACCCGGCGCCGGCGACCACCAGCACGGTCACGATCGGACCGAGCTGGGTCACGGCGGCCAGCGCGGCGCCCGCTCCGGAGACGTCCGCGGCGCCGAACTCCACCAGCAGGATGTTGATCGTGAAGATGATCAGGATGGTGTTGGGGACGGCGACCGCGATGGTCGGCAGGAACGTCACCCGGAACTGGAACCAGCCCTGAAGGATGAACTCACGCCACTCGAAGGGCCACTTCGTCGTCGCCTTCGCGGTGAGCACGCACATGCGGAAGAAGCCGCCGATGGCGGTCAGCGCGGGCCGCGCCTTGTCCTGGAGGTAGCCGCCGACCCCGGCCGTCGTCGCCGTCACTTGAACACCCACAGGACGGGACCACGTCGGTCGCGGTGCAACGGCAGTCCGTCTGGCACATACCCTCCTTGCCCCGACCCGCAGTGAGTGAGTGTCGTCTCCCTACTAACGAGTAGTAAGGAGGACCACAGGAATGTACCCGATGGCCGAGGGCGCGTGCACCGCATCTGCACTATTGACTCTCCCTCGTTATTCGGCGAAATTTATCGTGCTGGTAAGTGGTTCGGGGTCTAGTTGGGATCGGCTGCATCCGAAGCATTTTCGCCCACGGAATTCGCTGTGCTACTGGCGCTGAATCGAATCCGTAACTCGGTCTTCAGCACCTTGCCAGCTGGGTTGCGGGGCAAGGCATCGACGATCTCGAGGCCCTTGGGATGCTTGTAGCGGGCCAGGCGCTCGGCGAGGAACTCCTCGAGTTCGGCCAGCCGGAGTTCGGCTGCGGAGATCGCGGCGACGGCGATGGGCACCTCACCCCACTTGGGATGGGACCTGCCGATCACCGCCACTTCGACGATCGCCGGGTGCGCGGCCAGCACGTTCTCCACTTCGGCACAGTAGATGTTCTCTCCGCCGGAGATGATCATGTCCTTCTTGCGGTCGACGACCCAGACATAACCGTCGGCGTCCATCCGGACCAGGTCACCCGAGTGGAACCAGCCGCCGGCGAACGCCTCGGCGGTGGCCTCCGGGTTGTTCCAGTAGCCGGCCATGAGAGTCGGTGCGCGATAGACGATTTCGCCGACCTCGCCGACCGGGACGTCGTTCATGTCCTCATCGACCACCCGCGCCGCGACAGTCGGGATGACTTTGCCGACCGATCCCCGCTTACGGATGGCGTCGTCGCCGAGCAGCATGCAGGTCACCGGAGACATCTCGGTCTGCCCGAATGCGGCGAGGATCTTGCTGTCAGGGAACGTTTCCGACATCTGCCGCAGCAGGGTGTCCGAGGCCGGTGCGGCACCCCAGGACAACGACCGCAGCCTGATGTCGCGCGGCTTGGCCTGCTGGGCTGCGCAGACGGCCTGCCACTGGGCCGGGACCAGGAAGATGCCGGTGACCCGCTCGGCCTCGAGCACGTCGAGCAGTTGGCCGGGGTCGAATCCGCCCAGCGGGTGGATCACGGTCGGGGTGCCCAGCAGCAGACCCCCCAGGGTGTTGCCGATCCCGGCGATGTGGAACAGCGGAACCCCGATGAAGCCGACGTCGTGGTTGATGTCGGGGCCGGTGGTGTACATCGCGGTCATCGCCTGGCCGGCCAGGTTGGTGTGGGTCAGCACCGCGCCCTTGGGCCGGCCGGTGGTGCCCGAGGTGTACATGATCAGCGCCGGGCTGTCGTTCGGGATGTCCACGGGATCGTGGTGCTCGCCTTCTTCGACGACCAGGTCCTCATAACCGAGCACGCCGTCCTCGGTGGCGCCACCGGCGACGATGACCGTCTGCAGCGCGGGCGCGATGTCGCGGACCGCCTTGGCGACGTCGGCCAGCACGGTCTCGGTGACCACCACCGCCGCCTCGCAGTCGGCAACCAGGAAGGCCAGCTCGGGCGGGGTCAGCCGGAAGTTCACCGGGACCGCGATCGCGCCGAGCTGGTTGGCGGCCAGCGTCGCCTCGACGAACTCCGGGCGGTTGAGCATCAGGATCATCACCCGATCGCCGAACCCGACGCCGCGGCGGTGCAAGGCGTCGGCCAGCGCCGTGACCCGGCGGTCGAACTCGGCCCACGTCGTCGTGCGCCCCATGAACCGCAGGGCGGTCGCATCCGGCTGCATCAGGGCGTGCCGGGCCAGCTGGTTCGTCCAGTTCTGGCGGCGCGAGAGATACGGCTGGTCGGTGGCCGCGGTCAGCTGTCTGGTCACTAGTCCTCTTTGTCCATCCCTCTGGCGTGAACGTTGCGTGAACCCGATGCTGGAGAACGCAGGAATCGTTATATTTGATCAAATCTGGTGTTGCTTGGGTCACATTATTGCCTCGCCGCTCGCCACACAAGTCCTCGGAGGTCACGTGAACGCACCGGCTTCCGCACGGCTCGAGAGCCGCCGCCGACGGCCTCGTTCCCAGCTGTCCGACGAGGTCGCCGCGCATCTGCGGGAAGCCATCATGACCGGTGTGCTGCGACCGGGAACCTTCATCCGGCTCGACGAGACCGCCGCCCGGCTCGGGGTCAGCATCACCCCGGTCCGTGAAGCGCTGCTGACCCTGCGGGGTGAGGGCATGGTGGCGCTCGAGCCGCGCCGGGGCTACGTGGTGCAGCCGCTGAGCCGCCAGGACGTCGCCGACATCTACTGGCTGCAGGCCACCATCGCCAAGGAGTTGGTGGCCAGCGCCGCCGACCGGCTGACCGACGAGCAGATCGACGAACTCGACGAGGCCAACGACAGGCTGGCCGCGGCGGTCGACGCCGGGGATCCGGCCGAGATCGGCGCCGCCGAGTTCGCCTTCCACCGGCTGCTCAACCGGGGGGCCGGCCGGATGAAACTGGCCTGGTTCCTGCTGCACGCGGCCCGCTACATGCCGCCGCAGATCTACGTGACCGACGCGTCGTGGGGCGATTCCGCCATCGGCATCCACCGGCGGCTGATCGCCGCGCTGCGCCAGCGTGACAAGGCCACGCTGGTCGAGTTGTCCGGCGCGGAGTTCAACGACGGGGTGCAGCGGCTGATGGAACAGCTGGAGCGCAACGGGATGTGGCGGTAACCGGCCGACTATGAGCTGGCGGCGAGCTGCTCGGCGCGGGCCTTGAGATTGTTGGCCAGGTGCTCGAGCACGTCGTTGACCAGCTTCTTGACCATCATGTCCGGCACCGGCAGCGAGACCTCGACGTCGAGGTCCACGGTCAGCAGGCTCGACGGGCCCATCGACACGACCGAGAACAGCTGATCCTGCTTGGTGAACACCTCGCCCTGCTGCAGCACGGTCTGGATCTGGCCCGCACCGGGGTAGTAGACGGCCTGGATGAAGGTGCCCGACTGCCCCTGGATCTCCATGTCGAGGCGCAGCTGGCTGGGCCGGCCGTCGTCGTAGCGGGCCAGTACGTACACGGCCTTGGCCTCGTCATTCCACTGCGGGTAGGCCTCGAAGTCGGCGACGATCCGCAGGATCGAGTCGGCATCGGCGTTGACCTCGACGGTCTTACTGACGAGTGGCATCGGGCGAGTCTATCGAGCCGGATCGGGCCGGTGCCGTCACGCGGGCGTCGTGGTGGCGTCGGCCGCCGGCCCCAGCGGGGTCTGCACCCGCACCGTCTCGTCGCGGATCAGCCCGCGCAGCAGTGCCGTACTGAACTCGGCGGCGATCTCCTTGGCGGTGCGGCGACCGTCGGGCCGCAGCCAGCGGTAGGCGCCCAGCGTCATGCCGATGTAGCCCAGCGCCACCACGTGGGTGTCGCACTCGAAGAACTCGCCGCTGGCGATGCCGCGGCCGATCAGGCCGTGGACGTGTTCGTAGACCTGGGATTCCTTCTCCCTGACTTCGGCGACCTGCTCCTCGGTGAACCACTCGGTGATGTAGGGCGCCTCCTGGAAGTACACCGCCGCACCCTCCGGGTTCTCGGCAATGTTGGTCAGCAGCCGGACCGTGTACTGATACAGCGCCTCGCGCGCGGTCCAGGACGGATCGTCGTGAACGGCTTCCAGCGTGTTGTCCGCGGCTCGCTGGTAGATGTCGAACAGAATCAGCGACTTGCTGGCGTAATAGTGGTAGACCGTGGCCTTGTTCAGGCCGACGACATCGGCGACGTCATCCATCCTGGTGCCGTGATAGCCGCGCGCGGCGAAGAGCTTGGTGGCGACGGCCAGCAGTTCTTCGCGCCGGGTCATCCCGTTCTCGGATGCCATGATGTCCTCGCTTGTGTTCATCCGACGAAGTCGGCTCTCTATCAACTAGTTGGATAGTTTAATGACCGGTATCGGGCGGGCAGCCTGCGGACTAGACTCCGGTTCATTGCGGTGGCGCTGGGAGGTGCGAGGGATGGATCCGAACCCGGATTACGACGCGAGCGACGAGGTCGAGTACTTCTTCAGCTGGCTGCCGTGGGCGCTACGTGGCGTCTACCCGCCGCCGGCCTACCCGCCCGTCTAAGCCGGCCAGACAGCACCTTTGCCGGCCGGCCTGCGGGCGATGCTCGCCCGCGACCCCGATGAACCGCACCGCGCGGCCAGCTCTCTCGAGCTTCTGTTCGACCTCGTGTTCGTGGTCGCCGTCTCCCAGGCTTCTGGCTCCTTGCACCATCTCTGGGAGGAGCAGCATTTCGCCACTGGGCTGGCGTCCTACGCGATGGTGTTCTTCGCGATTTTCAACGCCTGGATCAACTTCACCTGGTTCGCCAGCGCCTATGACACCGACGACTGGCTTTATCGGCTGACCGCATTCGTCCAGATGGCCGGTGCGCTGGTGATCGCCGCGGGCGCGCAGAGCGCGATGCTGGACAACGACTTCGGGGCGATCGTCGCCGGTTACGTGATCATGCGGGTCGCCACCGCCGCGCAGTGGATCCGCGCGGCGATCAGCGACCGTGCCTCCCGGGGCACCTGCGTGCGCTATGCGGTCGGCATCGTCGTCGTCCAGGTGTTGTGGGTGTCGTGGTACCTGCTCGACGGCCCGGTCTGGTGGTTTCCGGTGCTGGCGGTGGTGGACCTGTCGGTGTCACCGATCGCCGAACGGCACCAGCCCACCGCCTTCCATCACCATCACATCGCCGAGCGATACGGCTTGTTCACTCTCATCGTCCTGGGCGAATCGATTCTGGCCGCAGCCAATTCGATCATCGGCGGGTTGTCCAACGACGATGCCCGTGTCGGTCTGATCGCCGTCGCCGCGTGCTCACTGGCGATCGTCGCCTCGATGTGGTGGATCTATTTCGACCGCCCGCAACACCATCAGACCGCCACCGTGCGGCGCTCGTTCTTCTGGGGTTACCTGCACTACTTCATCTTTGCCTCGGCCGCGGCGTTCTCAGCCGGGGTGGAGGTCGTGGTGGCCGAGCACCTCGGTGAGAGTCATCTGCCCCACACGGTGGCGGGCCTGGCGCTGACCATCCCGCTGGCCGTGTTCCTGCTGACGACATGGTTGGTGCTCGACGCCGGGCGCCGCGACGCCATCCAGACCGCCGGTGTGCTGGTGCTGACCGCTGCGATGGTGGCCGCGGCGCTGCTGCCCGTGCCGACCGTCGGCGCAGCGGTGATCATGGTCGCGGCGGCGGCGCTGGTCAGTTGGCGGCATGCGGCGGCTAAGCTGTCGCACCTGTGACTGACTGGACCACCATTGCGGCACGCCCGCACGAGATGCGGCTTCGCCTGGATTCCTACCCGGTCGTCGGCACCGCGCAGGCCCGCTACGGCGACATGGACGCCAACGCCCACCTGAACAACCTGGCGCTGGAGTCGATGCACGAGAACGCGCGGGCGACCATGAACCAGAGCCTGTTTCCCGACATCTACGACGTGACCGCCCGCCGGCTGCGGCTGGTCACCTCGCAGAACGCCGTGCATTTCCTGGCCGAGGCGCATTGGCCCGCGACCATCGCGACCGGCGCCGGGGTCGGGCGGATCGGGCGCACCTCGTTCATCGCGTCCACCGGACTGTTCGTCGACGACCGCTGTATCGGGGTGTGCGACACCGTGCTGGTCCTGCTCGGCGATGATGGCCCGGTGCCGATTCCCGAGGACCGGCTCGCCGCCCTGGAGAGCGTTCGACTGGGTACGCCGAGATCGACGTAATGTCGCGCTCCACTCGCACTTTCGCGGCCAAAAGCCGGTTTGGGCGTTAGAGCGCTCATTCTGCGTGGACATCACCATTGGGCACGGTGACGACCGCCGTCGTTCCCCCGCCCACGGTGTCGACCAGCCGCACCGAGCCGCCCATCGCCTCGACCCCGACCAGCAGCGACGACAGCCCGATATGCCCTTCGGCCACCTTGCGATCCAGCACCGCCGGATCGAACCCCACCCCGTTGTCGACCACGCGCAGCACCAGCGATCCGGCCGGCTGATCGAGTTCGACGCGCAGCCGGGTGGCCCGAGAGTGCTTGTGGGCGTTGGCCAACAGCTCACGCGCCGCGCGATAGAGCAGGGCCTGCGAAGCCGGCTTGCCGACCTCCTCGACCACACAGTCGATCGGCACCCCCCACCGGCGTTCGTATTGGCCGGCCAGCTCATGCAGCGCGGCGCCGAGGCCGACCTGGGCCAGCACCTGCGGATGCAGGGTCGAGACGGCGCTGCGCAGCTCCTTGATGGCGTCCTGCAGCGCCGCGTCCACCCGCTCGAAGCCGTCGCTCGAGGGCTGCTCGCGCAGATCCTCCAGATCCAGCCGGGCAGCCAGCAGGTTCTGCAGCGGTCCGTCGTGCAGCTGCTCGGACAGCTGCCGGTTGCTGCGCTCGTCGGCCTGCATCGACTCCGAGACCAGCCGCCGGCGCACCTCGAGCAGGGCCCGCACCCGGGCCCGGCGCCGGGCCAGCACCAGACACAGCGCCGTCGTGGCCAGCGCCAGCCACGCCAGGCAGCCGACCTGGACGTAGACGATATTGGGCAGGCCCATCGTGTCGTCGCGCTTGGAGTAGAAGATCCACGCGCCCAGGTAGCCGACCGCGGTGCTCACACCGATCAGCGCGGTGATCTCCGGCCGGTCCAGAAACGAGACGGTGATCGGGATCAGGAAGAAGATCGGCAGCAGCCAGGTCGTCGCCCCGCCGGACGCCACGCACATGGCCAGCACCGCCACCACGTCGATGGCCGTCGAGGCCCAGCCGAACCACCACCGCAGCGGACTGCGCAGCACCACCACCAGCCAGACCGCGGCGGTGACGGTGTAGACGATCAGCACCGACCAGTACACGGCGGGCAGCCAGTGGTCGACGCCTTCGATCCACACCAGCAGCGCGATCAGGACGATCAGCGGCAGACGCAGAACGGCCGCGACCCGGACCGGCTCGGTGCCCAGGAAGTCGGCCGCGCGGGTCAGCGGGGCCGGCAGGTTACTCAAGCAGACCCCGACGCATCGCCTCGGCGACCGCCGCGGCCCGATCCCCGACGCCCAGTTTCTCGTACAGCCGCTGAACATGGGTCTTCACCGTCGACGGCGCCAAGAACAGCGCCTCGGCGATCGAGGGGATGGTGCGCCCGAGCGCGATCATCTTGAGCACTTCGCGTTCCCGCGAACTCAGCGTCGGCCCGGAAGGCTCTGCGCGGCGGCGGATTTCGACGGCCAGCCCGGACGCCAACCGGGGTGCCAGGACGTCGCGACCCTTGGCACAGTCCAGGACCGCGGCGACGATCTCGGAGCGGGTGGAGTCCTTGGGCAGATAACCGGCCGCACCCTGCTGCAGCGCGTGGTAGACGATTTCGGCGTCGTCGTGCGCGGAGACCAACAGCACCCGGGTCGGCAGCTCGTCGCGGCGCACGGCCGCGGCCACCTCGGCCCCGTCCAGCCCCGGCATCCGGTAGTCCAGGAGCGCCACGTCGGGGCTGTGCTCCTTGATCATCTCCAGCGCCGCCATGCCGTCCTCGGCCTCGGCGACCACCTCCACCTCGCCGCTGCCGGACAGCGCCCGTACCAGACCGTCACGGAACAGCGGATGGTCGTCACCGACGACGACGCGAACCTTGCGGTTATCGGGCATGCCAGGAGCTTTCCACAGGGGTCCACCAATCGGGGGACAAACACTTCATCCCTGCCAGGGTCCCATCGGCGGACAGACGGGGCACGGCGAGCGGGCAATAGTCGATGCATGGCCGACAGCGATCGGCCCCGACAGACAAGGGAGACGGACATGGACCGCACATTCACTCGCCGCTTCACCACCGCTCTGGCGGGACCGACGCTCGCGGTGGGCGTTTTGGCCGGCGCCCTGGTCGTCGACACCCCCGACGCCGCCGACACCATGGGCCTGAGCACCACGGCTGCCGGCGCCCCCGGTGCCCCGGCCCACCTGGTCACCATCAGCCTCTAGACCCACCTAGACCCACCGGAGAACTCAGATGAACCGCACCACCAAAATTCGACTCGCCGCCTTCGTCGCCGCCCCCGTCGCGGCGTGCGGAATCTTCACCGGAGCATTCATCTCCGGCCAGAGCCAGTCGACCAACCTCGCCGACTACGGCGCGAACGTCACCGCGCACATCGGCATGGAAGCCGCCCAGAGCGCGGGCGTGCGCCACCAGCACAACGGCGGGCAGGAGTAATCCCCGACCGCACCGGCAAAGGCCATTTCCCCCACCGACAGACCGACGAGACCCGCCGAACCCGCACGAGTGCAGGCCGGCAGACAGGAGGCGCGCTGACTGGCTAACCCTCTTACTCCACATGCCTACGAGGCCCTCCCTCTGGTCATAAGGGAGGGCCTCGTCGTGGATTGGACGGGTGTCATATCGTGGGCGGCATGGACTTCGCCATGTCTGCCAAGGGTGCTGACTACCACAAACGCCTCACCGAATTCATGGTCGAGCACGTGTTGCCCGCCGAGAAGTCCTACGACGAGTACCGGGCGGCCGCCGGGCCGAACGACTTCACCGTGCCGCCGGTGGTCGAGGAGCTCAAAGTGCTGGCCAAAGCGCGGGGACTGTGGAACCTGTTCTTGCCCGCCGAGTCGGGGTTGACCAACCTGGAGTATGCGCCGCTGGCGGAGCTCACCGGCTGGAGCACCGAGATCGCACCCGAGGCGATCAACTGTGCGGCCCCCGACACCGGGAACATGGAAACCCTGCACCTGTTCGCCACCGAGGAGCAGCGCAAGCAGTGGCTGGAGCCGCTGCTGGCCGGGGAGATCCGCAGCGCCTTCTCGATGACCGAGCCCGCGGTGGCCTCCAGCGACGCCCGCAACATCGAAACCTCGATCGTGCGCGACGCCTCGGGATCCGGGGACTACATCATCAACGGCCGTAAATGGTGGACCTCGGGCGCCAACGATCCGCGTTGCAAGATCCTCATCGTGATGGGCCGCACCAATCCCGACGCGGCGTCCCATCAGCAGCAGTCGATGATCCTGGTGCCGATCGACACCCCCGGGGTCAACATCCTGCGCTCCACATCGGTGTTCGGCTGGCAGGACCAGCACGGCCACGCCGAGGTGATCTACGACAACGTGCGGGTGCCCGCGTCGAACCTGCTCGCCGAGGAGGGTATGGGCTTCGCGATCGCCCAGGCTCGGCTCGGGCCGGGCCGCATCCACCACTGCATGCGCGCGATCGGGGTGGCCGAGCGGGCGTTGGCGTTGATGGCAGAGCGCGCTCGCACCCGGATCGCCTTCGGCAAGCCGCTGGCCGAGCAGGGCGTGGTTCAACAGCAGATTGCCTTGTCGCGCAACGAGATCGACCAGGCCCGGCTGCTGTGTGAGAAGGCCGCCTGGACGATCGACCAGCACGGCAACAAGGAGGCGCGCAACCTCGTCGCACAGATCAAGGCGGTGGCCCCGCAGATGGCCTGCAACGTGATCGACCGCGCCATCCAGGTGCACGGCGGCGGTGGTGTCAGCGACGACTTCCCGCTGGCCCGGATGTACGGCTGGCAGCGCGCCATGCGGATCTTCGACGGGCCCGACGAGGTGCACATGCGCAGCATCGCCCGGGCCGAGATCGGCGCGGAGCCGAGCGCGCTGGCTGCAGCGGTGACCAGAGGGTGAGCGCCGCACAGCTGCCCGGCGCGTGGAACTTTCGCGACGTCGCGGAGAAAACCGGTGTGCGGCCGGGGTTGTTTTTCCGGTCCAGTGAGATCAGCAGGCTCGACGATGATGGCCGAGATGTTCTGCGCGGCTTGGGCATCGGCGATGTCGCCGATCTACGTTCGCCGGTCGAGGTGGAGCGCCGAGGCCCGGGCGCGGTGCCGCAGGACGTAACGGTGCACCTACTGCCCTTCCCTGATCTGTCCCATGCGCCGACCACCGCACCCCACGAAACGGCGTGGGAGAAGATCATGAGCGAGGCCACCCCGGACGACGACGTGATCGCCGCCGGGGAGAAGTGGATGAACGACGAGTACGCGCGGTTCGCCACGCTGGCTGGCGCGCGGCGCGCCGTCCGCCGGATAGCGACGCTGCTCGCCGACAACCGGCCGGTGCTGGTGCACTGCTTCGCCGGTAAGGACCGCACGGGGTTCTCCATCGCGGTGGTGCTGGAAGCCATCGGCGTACCTCGGGATGCCATCGTGGCCGACTTCCTGCGCAGCAACGATGCCGTGGGCCGGTTGCGGGACCGGATTCTGGAGTCGGTGCGTAGCCGTGAGGGCATGACACCGGAAGTGGTGGCCTTCGCCGAGTCGCGCTTGCCCGACGGCGTACTCGGCGTCAAAGAGGAGTACCTCGCGACAGCCCGGCGCGTGATCGACGAGCAGTACGGCGGTCTGCCGGGCTACCTGGACGCCGCGGAGGTCAGCGCCGACGATCTGGCCCGGCTGCGCACGGCCCTACTGGGTTAGCACCACCCCGACCACCCAGGCCGCGGTGGCCACCAGCCCGCCGACCAGCTCGACGCCCACCGACAGGGCGACCGCCTTGAGCGCGAGTACCGTTGCCGCCCAGGCACGTCGCTGATCTCGCCGGGCGGCGAGTTCGGCGAGGTACACCCCCAGCACGAAGCCGACCAGCAAGCCGACGACCGGAATCACGAAGAATCCGATCACGCCGAGCACCGCTCCCGCCGCCAGCGTCCCCCTGCCGACCTGTCCGGCCCGCATCCGCCGGGCCGGCCACAGGTATTTGACCAGCAGGCTGGTCCCCAGTACCGCGGTGACCACGCCGAGCACCGCCCACGACACCGGGTCGTGTTCGACGACGGCCCACACCGCGATCGCGGCATAGATCAACAGCGTGCCAGGCAGCAGCGGTACGACGATGCCGACCAGTCCGATCGCGATGGCGAGCCCCACGAGAACGATGCCGCCGATGCTCACCCATCGAGCCTAGGGCCTCGTCATGCCGCTCAACTGGACACCTGTCGTGCGGATGGACACGTGGCCGCCCGTCGCACCCGCGGCGCGGGTGCAAGATGCGCACCCTGCCCGTGAAACCCGGGGTCGGAGAAACGGACAAGTGTCCATTTTAGTAATTCTCACGCCGGTGTAGCCCCAGTTTCAGACACCTGACCAGCGCCAACGGCGCCAGGGGTACGGAGTTCACCCTGCCATTCCATACACTGACATCTTCCATCCGGCCTCCGCAGGATCAACCAGATCGGATCGCATCGATGCTCATCGGGATTCCACGCGAGTCTCTACCGGGGGAGACGCGTGTCGCCGCCACACCGCAGACCGTCGGACAGCTCATCAAACTCGGCTATGACGTGCTCGTCGAGTCCGGTGCGGGTGTCGCGGCGAGCTTCTCCGACGAGGCATTTGTCGAGGCCGGCGCCGGGATCGGGACCGCGGCGGAAGCGCTGGCCACCGATATCGTGCTCAAGGTCAACGCACCCACCAGTGCCGAGATCGCCGCGCTGCGCGACGGGGCAACACTGATCAGCTTGATCTCCCCCGCTCTGAAACCCGAACTGGTCGAGGAGTTGTCCACGCGGCCCATCACGGTGCTGGCCATGGACGCGGTCCCGCGGATCTCGCGAGCCCAGTCCCTGGACGTGCTGTCGTCGATGGCCAATATCGCCGGCTACCGAGCGGTCGTCGAGGCAGCACATGCGTTCGGCCGCTTCTTCACCGGCCAGGTGACCGCGGCGGGCAAGGTACCGCCGGCCAAAGTGCTGGTCGTCGGCGCGGGTGTGGCCGGCCTGGCAGCGATTGGCGCCGCAGGCAGCCTCGGCGCCATCGTGCGCGCCACCGACCCGCGCCCCGAGGTCGCTGATCAGGTCAAATCCCTTGGTGGAGAATATCTTTCCATCGAATCCCCCGAGACCGAGGTCTCGGCCACCGGGTACGCCAAGGAGATGGGCGACGATTACAAGGCCCGCGAGGCGCAGCTGTACGCCGATCAGAGCCAAGACGTCGACATCATCATCACGACGGCGCTGATCCCTGGGCGGCCCGCGCCGCGCATCATCACCGCCGACATGGTCGCCTCGATGAAATCGGGCAGTGTCATCGTCGACATGGCCGCGGCCAACGGCGGCAATGTCGAGGGCACCGTCAAAGACCAGGCCGTCGTCACCGACAACGGCGTGACCATCATCGGCTACACCGACCTGGCCGGCCGACTGCCCGCCCAGGCATCGCAGCTCTATGGCACCAACCTGGTCAACCTCCTCAAACTGCTGACCCCGGAGAAAGACGGCACGCTCGTCCTCGATTTCGACGACGTCGTCCAGCGGTCGGTCACCGTGGTCCGCGACGGTGAGACGACGTGGCCGCCACCACCGGTACAGGTGTCGGCGGCGCCGGCACCGGCCGCGACGACCACCCCGGCAGTCCAGCAGACCAAACAACCGATGACGATGGGCCGCCGGCTCGGCATCACCTTCGGCGCCGCTGCCCTGCTGTTCCTACTCATCGCGTTGTCCCCGGCCGCCCTGCAGGTACACCTGACGGTCTTCGCACTGGCGATCGTGATCGGCTACTACGTCATCGGCCACGTGCACCACGCCCTGCACACCCCGCTGATGTCGGTGACCAACGCCATCTCCGGCATCATCGTCGTCGGCGCGCTACTTCAGATCGGCCACGGTGACGCCATCGTCACGACATTGGCTGCCGTCGCCATCCTGCTTGCCAGTATCAACATCTTCGGTGGCTTCGCGGTGACGCGTCGCATGCTCGCGATGTTCTCGAGGAGCTGAGTTGTTCACATTAGAGACGGCCGCCACCGCGGCCTACGTCGTCGCGGCCCTGCTGTTCATCCTGGCGCTGGCCGGGCTGTCCAAGCACGAAACATCGCGGGCCGGAAACACATTCGGCATGGCCGGCATGGTCGTCGCGCTGGTCGCCACCATCGCGCTGGCCCTGGCCCGCCATATCGAGCCGATCGGCCTGGGCCTGCTGGTCGGGGCCATGGCGATCGGTGCCGCGGTCGGGTTGTGGCGGGCCCGCGTCGTCGAGATGACCGGTATGCCCGAGCTGATTGCCCTGCTGCACAGCTTCGTCGGCCTGGCCGCGGTGTTGGTCGGCTGGAACGGCTACCTGCACGTCGAACACGATCTGGCCGGCGCCGAGGCCGCGATGCTCAACAGTGAGGGCATGCTCGGCATCCACTCCGCCGAGGTCTTCATCGGCGTGTTCATCGGCGCCGTGACCTTCACCGGATCGATCGTCGCCAACCTGAAACTGTCGGCACGAATCAAGTCGGCACCACTGATGTTGCCCGGCAAGAACTTTCTCAATGTCGGTGCCCTGGTGTTGTTCGTGGCGTTCACCGTCTGGTTCGTCATCGAACCGCAGCTGTGGCTGCTCGTCGTCGTCACGGTGTTGGCGCTGCTGCTGGGCTGGCACCTGGTCGCCTCCATCGGCGGTGGCGACATGCCGGTCGTGGTGTCGATGCTCAACAGCTATTCCGGTTGGGCTGCAGCCGCTTCGGGTTTCTTGCTGTCCAACGATCTGTTGATCGTCACCGGGGCCCTGGTCGGGTCCTCGGGTGCCTACCTGTCCTACATCATGTGCAAAGCCATGAACCGCTCGTTCATCTCGGTCATCGCCGGCGGGTTCGGCATCGAAGCAGGACCAGCCGAGGACAAGGACTACGGCGAACATCGCGAGATCACCGCCGAGGGAGCCGCCGAGCTCTTGTCGTCGGCCAGTTCGGTGATCATCACCCCGGGTTACGGGATGGCCGTGGCCCAGGCCCAGTACGGCGTGGCCGAGCTGACCCGCAAGCTGCGCGAGCGGGGTGTCACGGTGCGTTTCGGGATCCACCCCGTCGCAGGCCGTCTGCCCGGACATATGAACGTGCTGCTGGCAGAGGCCAAGGTGCCCTACGACATCGTGCTCGAAATGGACGAGATCAACGACGATTTCGACAGCACCTCGGTGGTGTTGGTGATCGGCGCCAACGACACGGTGAATCCGGCGGCGTCGGAAGATCCGGGCAGCCCGATCGCCGGTATGCCGGTGCTGACGGTCTGGAATGCCGAACACGTCATCGTGTTCAAACGGTCCATGGCCTCCGGTTACGCCGGCGTGCAGAATCCACTGTTCTTCCGGGAGAACACCCAGATGCTGTTCGGCGATGCGCGCGACAGGGTCGACGACATCAACGCCGCACTGTAAGACCGTGCGGTGAACGGCCGCGTCCCGATGTGGTCGGTGCCGATGTTCTTCATCGTCGGCGCCGTATCGCAGTATGCCGGTGCCGCGCTGGCGGTCTTTCTGTTCGCCACGGCCAACCCGGCTGCGGTGGCCTGGCTGCGTGCCGCAGGAGCCGCCGTCGTGCTGCTCGCCTGGCGCAGACCGTGGCGCCTGGGGTGGACGCGTCGAGGTCTTGCCGTCGCCGCCGGCTTCGGAGTCGTCACCGTCGGGATGAACGTGGCGTTCTTCGAGGCGATTTCACGGATCCCGCTCGGCACCGCGGTGGCAATCGAATTCATCGGTCCCGTCGCGGTGGCGACGCTCGGCACGCGGCGCCCCCGTGATGTTCTCGCCGTCGTGCTCGCGGCGGGCGGAGTGGCACTGCTCGCCGGAGTGCAGGCCGGTGCCGATCCCATCGGCGTGTTCTTCGCGCTGACCGCCGCGGCGCTGTGGGCGGGTTACATTCTGCTCGGCAAACGGGTCGCCGAGACGGGGTCGGGGCAAGGTTCCCTGGCCATCGGGATGGCCGTCGCGGCAGTCGTGCTGGCGGCGCCCCTGCTGGCCGGTCAGCTACACACCGACGCACGCGTGCTCACCGATCCCCGAATCTGGTTGGTGGGCCTTGGTGTCGGCGTGCAGTCCACGGCGGTGCCGTACGCGCTCGATCAGTTCGTCCTGACGCTCATCCCCCGGGCTCGCTTCGCCCTGCTTCTGGCCCTGCTGCCCGCCACCGCAGCCGGTATCGGCGCGGTCATGCTGCATCAGTGGCCGACGCCCACCGAACTCGCGGGCATCGCCTTGGTCATGACCGCACTGGTCATCAGTGCGGACGACTCGGTCGCCGAGGACACCGGAACCTAGAGCTTGTCGGCCAGATCGAGGAAATCCGTTGCGGTGAAGTCGAATTCGCCTGGATCGAACGCCACGCGATAGCGCCCTGGTTGTCCCCATTCCAGCGGCCGGTCGACGTAGCCGGTGCGCAGGCCGGCATCGCGGGCGGCTCGCAGATCGCTCGGGTGCGCCGCGACCAGCATCAAGTCCTCGGGTGCCACGTCCAGGATCTGCGCACAGCCGAGATAAGCCTCGGGATCGGGTTTGTAATGGCCGAAGATCTCCGCCGAGAGCACGCAATCCCATGGCAGCCCAGCCCGTTTGGCCATCTCGGTCAGCAGCGACACGTTGCCGTTCGACAGGGTGGTGATGGTGAAGCGTTGCTTGAGCCGGTGCAGCCCCGCCACCGCATCGGGCCAGGGCGCCAGCCGGTGCCAGGCGCGGTTGAGGTGGTCGACCTCGTCGTCGGCCACCGATACCTCGGCGTCGCGTAGCAGGTCGTCCAGGATTCTGCGATGAAGATCGTCCAGCCGGGTCCACGGCAGTGCGCCGCGCCGCACGGCATCCATCGCCGGAACGTAGCCGGCCCGCCAGTTGTCGGCGAACGTCGCCCAATCCCGGTGGACGCCATGCCGATTCCCGAACTCACCGAGCTCGCCGATGATGCTCGAGCGCCAGTCGACGACGGTGCCGAAGACGTCGAAGGCCAACACGCGAATCATGAGAATCCTCGCGTGTCGGCCCTCGACGCCGTCATGGTCAGCCGAGCGAGAAGTTGGCCTGCTTGGCGGCCGACAGGTCGTCGATCGTCGACCACTGCGAAGCCACGTCGTCGACGCTCGGGACGTGGTCGAAAGTGACGCCCTCGTTCTGGAACAGCGCGGCGCGCTGCACCTTGCCGCCACCGACGATGAACACCGAGGCCGAGTCGGGCACCTCTTCGGTGCACAGGTAGCCGACCACCGGCGCCACGTATTCGGGGGTGAGCTTCTTGAACACCTCCGGCGGCAGGATGTCCTCGGTCATGCGGGTGGCGGCGATCGGCGCCAGCGCATTGGCCTTGATGTTGTACTTGGCGCCTTCCTGGGCCAGCGTGTTGATCAGGCCGACCAGACCGAGCTTGGCGGCGCTGTAGTTGGCCTGCCCGAAGTTGCCGAACAGACCGCTGGTGGAGGTGGCGACCACGATGCGGCCGTAGCTCTGCTCACGGAAGTGCGGCCAGGCGGCGCGAATGACGTTGTAGCCGCCGTACAGGTGCACCTTGAGCACCGAGTCCCAGTTCTCGAACGGCATCTTGTGGAAGGTGCCGTCGCGCAGGATGCCCGCGTTGCTGACGATGCCGTCGATCTTGCCGAACTCTTCGAGCGCGGTCTTGACGATGTTCTCCCCGCCCTCGGGCTCGGCGACCGAGTCGTAGTTGGCGACGGCACGACCGCCGGCCTCCTTGATCTCGGCAACGACCTGGTCGGCCATCGAGTGGCCGGCGCCGGTGCCGTCGCGCGCACCGCCGAGGTCGTTGACCACGACACTGGCGCCCTCGCGGGCCAGGGTCAGCGCGTATTCGCGGCCCAGACCACCGCCGGCACCGGTGACGACGATGACTCGATCCACAACTCCGGGCATGAGCTTCCTTTCCTTGTGCCTGACGGAACGTACTCCCTGTATACGTGGGCCGCCGAAGCTCCGGGCACCCGGGTGGTGTCAGTCCTTCTGCGCCACCACGAACGTCGAGAACGCGTCGTCGTCGTCGGACATCGGCACCTCGACCCAGCGATCGAGCCGGCGCATCGCGTCGGTCGAGCGCTCCCCGGTGGCATGCCAGCCGTGCGCGTTGAGCCAGTCGGTCACGTCGGCGCGATCCGGATCGTTGTATGTCAGGTTCTGCATGTCGATGGTGCGCTCGATACCGAGTTGGTCGGCGAACTTCTCGAACCGTTCCCGCGCCTGCTGCCTGCGCTCCTCGGAGTGGTGCCCGACGGTCTCTGCGGACACCCGGCTGCCCGGTGCGCTGAGCTCGGTGACCAGTTCGAACAACCGGTCTTGAGCATCCGCGGGCAGATACATCAGCAGGCCCTCGGCCAGCCAGGCGGTGGGTTGCGACGGGTCGAAACCGCGTTCGGCGAGCGCGGCCGGCCAGTCCTGACGCAGGTCGACAGGCACCTCGTGACGCTCGGCGACGGGGTGAACGCCGTGCTCGGCGAGCTTCGCCGCCTTGTAGTCGAGCACCAGGGGCTGGTCGATCTCGTAGACGTGGGTGCCGGCCGGCCAGTCGAGCCGGTAGGCGCGCGAATCCAGACCCGAGGCCAGGATCACGATCTGCCGGATGCCCGCGGCCGCCGCGTCGGTGAAGAACGCGTCGAAGAAGTGGGTGCGTACGGCCTGGTAGTTGAGCATGTGGGTGAACATGGCGACGGCTTCCGGATCGACGTCGGCGAGCCGATCGGCGAGCGAGTCGTCGAGGAAGCTCTCCCACATTCCGGTACCGGCGCCCTCCACCAGCATTCGGGCGTAAGGGTCCCGGATGAGGGGGTCGGGCCGGTCGGTCTCGCTGGCCCGCGCGGCGGCCACCAGAACGGCGGTCGACCCCACGCTGGTGGCGATGTCCCAGGTGTCGTCGTCGGTACGCAGAGTGCTCATGGCAGCGGTGTCCCCAATTCGGCGTCGCTTATCGGCTCGACACTGGTCCGCGGCCCCGTGGGCAACACATCAACCCAGGTCAGCCAGGGTTATACGACGATGGTACCGAGAAACTTAGCCAGACTATGTGACTGTGGCGCACGTCACCGCCGGCTAGCCGGCGTGCCAGGCCTTGCCGTTGAGCAACTCCAGGAACTGGTCGGTGATCGCGACCAGTCGCTCGTTGTCGCCGACGAAGCCGGCATAGAAGCCCAGCCCCCACATGACGGCCATGAACATCTCGGCGGCAGCCTCGATGTCGATGTCGGAGCGCACCTCGCCCGACTCGATGGCGTCCTTGATGGCCGCCTTGATGTAGCCGCGGGTGAACTCGCGCGAGTCATGGTTGGACTCGGCCAACTCCGGATGTCGCTCGGCCTCCAGGACAGCGGTCACGAGGAACGCAGCAACCGAACGGTCTTGCCCCTCGGCCTGTACCACCGCCTGGATGAACGCGCGGATCCGCCCGGCCAGCGCGCCTTCGCGCTGGGACTGCTGCACGGCGGCCTCGATCACCAAGGCGTTCGTCTGGTCGACGACCTCTTGATACAGCAGCCGTTTGCTGGCGAAGTAGTGGTTGATGGCGGGTCTGGTCAGGTCGGCGCGGATGGCGATCGCCTGGAAGGTGGCAGCGTCGTAACCCAATTCGCTGAACACCTCACGGGCAGCGCGCATGATGCGCTCGCGCGTTTCCGCGGCCTTAGCTGCTGGGGGCCGACCCGGGCCCCGACTCGCTGTATGCGGCACGGTCAAATTGTGCCACAACCAGGGACGAAATTTTGACGGCCAACGACATTTGCTCGCTCATTCCAAATTAGAATCCCGCTCATATTTCCACCCACCTGCGGATTCCGTTGCAGCGGTGCCGTTTTGGCCCGCGATCCGTGCTCAACCTGCGGTTTTGATTTCGCATATCGGCCAACGTCACCATACCAAAAAGTTTAGTAATGCAAATTCGCACCGAAATTCGCCAATCCTGCAATTGGGCGCGAGAATCCCCCGTCAAAAGGTTGCTGACCGCTTGAGACGAGTTTGCTAGAGCTGATTTTTGCGGTCTACATCACCTTACGCATCAGCCTGATCGCCCGATCAGTGTACGGGGGATACATGAGTTTGAGATCCAATTTGGTCGATTTCGCCAATACGGCGCGCCGGTGACTGAGGGCTTCGAAGCCCCACTTTCCGTGATACGCACCCATCCCGCTGGCCCCGACTCCGCCGAACGGAAGTTGCGGGACGAGGCAGTGCACCGCCACGTGGTTGACCACCGCGCCCCCGGACGGCATCCGGTCGACGAGCTCGCGCGCCCGCTCCTGCGACGCGGTGAACACATACAGCGCGAGCGGTTTGGGCCGGGCGTTCACGAACGCCACGGCGGCCTCTGGCGAATCCACTCCGATGATCGGCAGGATCGGGCCGAAGATCTCGTCCGACATCACCGGATCGTCGCCGGCCGGGTCGACGATCACCGTCGGCTCGATCCGTAGCGCCGACCGGTCCGACCCGCCACCGGTGACCACGGTGCCGCTGGTGGCCCCGATCAGCGACACCAGCCGGTCGAACTGGCGCTCATTGACGATGCGCAGCGACGGGTCCTTCTCCTGCGCCCGGAACGCGGCGATCGTCGCCACGATCTTGTCGGTCAGCTCGGCGACGATCGTGCGGTCGGCCAGCACGTAGTCCGGCGCGATGCAGGTCTGGCCCGAGTTCAGCATCTTGATCCAGGCGATCCGCCGGGCCGCAACGTCGAGGTCGGCGTCGGGCAGAACCACGACCGGGCTCTTGCCACCCAGTTCCAAGGTCACCGGCGTCAGCGTCGGTGCGGCGGCGGCCATGATCTTGCGGCCGATCTCGGTGCCGCCGGTGAACAGCGCGTGGTCGAAGCCCTGGGCCATCAGGTCCTGGGTGGTCGACGCGTCGCCCTCGACGACGCGGATGGCTTCGGTGTCCAGGTACTCAGGTACCAAGCGGGCGAGCAGCGCCGAGGTGGCCGGGGCCAGCTCCGACGGCTTGATCACCATGGCATTGCCCGCGGCGATCGCGGCGACCACCGGTGCCATGCACAGATAGAAGGGGTAGTTCCACGGCCCGATCACCAAGATCACGCCCAGCGGGTCGTACTGCACCCAGGCCTTACCGGGAAGCTGGGCCAGCGGCAGCCCGTATCGCTTGGGCTTGACCCACTTCTTCAGATGCTTGCGCGCGAATGCGGCCTCGGCCTTGGTCGAGCCGATATCGCCGAGCCAGGCCTCGAACGAGGATCGGCCCAGATCGCTGGCCAGCGCCTGCGCGATCTCGGGCTCCCGCTCCTCACACATCCGCTCCACCGCACGCAGTTGCTCGGTGCGCCAGGCCAGCGATCGGGTGCGGCCGGCGTTGAACACCCTGCGCAGGTCGGCCAGCACGCCGACGGCGCCCTCGCGGGTGTCCTGGTCAGGTGTGATGTGGACGGTCATACCAACTCCTCGCGTCGATCCCGTGTGTCCAGCTTGCCCCATGGTCGGGGTGCGGCCGCAAGGCCGGGGCGTCGATACCCGCAGACTTGGTCACGATCCCGCACGTCACGGACATCTACCCGGGAGCGCGCACTATCGTCATCTCTCATGGCCACGGTTGCCAACCGAGAGGCGTACTTCGAGATCGGCCTCGAGGTACTCGCTGACGTGGGATACGGCGGACTCAAGCTGGCCGAGGTGTGTAACCGGCTCGGTGTGACGACCGGGTCGTTCTACCACTACTTCTCCAGTTGGCCGGCCTACACCCGGGACCTGGTCTCGTACTGGGTGCAGGACCGCACGGTCCGGGTGATCACCGCCATCCGCGAGGTGTCCGACCCTCGGCAGCGCATCGAGGCGATCATCCAGGTCGGGCTGTCGCTGCCGCACGGTGCCGAGGCCGCCATCCGGTCGTGGAGCTCGGTGAACCCGCATGTGCTCGAAGTGCAGTCCGAAGTGGACCGGCAGCGCTACAAGATCCTCTACGACTCGGCGCTCGAGATCGTCGGCGACCCGCGCCAGGCCGACGTCTACGCCGCTTGGGCCGTCTACGTCTTCATCGGCTACGAGCAGGCCACCCTGCCGCGCGAGCCGGAGATGTTCGGCTGGATCGCCCGCTACATGCTCGACGCACTGAGCTCAGGCAGTTTCGCCAGCGTGCCCCAGTGAACCCGGCTGCCCTGTGGCACCGGGCGGCCGAGCGGATCCGGGCACGCGACCCCGAACATGACGGCGCGCGGCGCGCCGTGCGGGCCGCGATCGTCATCCCGATCGCCGCGGCGGTCAGCTTCGCCATCGCCGGTGGGTCGCAGACGCCGCTGTTCACCATCTTCGGATCGATCGCGCTGCTGATCGTCGTGGACTTCCCCGGCAATATGAACGCCCGCGCGCTGGCCTACGGCGGACTGGGGTTCAACGGGGCGGTGCTGATCAGCGTGGGCACCCTGGCCGCCCCGATTCCCTGGCTGGCAGTCACGCTGATGTTCGTCCTGGGCGCGGCCGTCACGTTCTCCGGCGTGCTCAGCGAGGTCGTCGCCGCGGGCCAGCGGGCCACCCTGCTGACCTTCGTCCTGCCGGTGTGCACGCCGGTGGGCCCGCTCGGCGAGCGGCTGTTCGGCTGGCTGATCGCGCTGGCGATCTGCGTCCCCGCCGCGTTGTTCCTGTTCCCCCCGCGCCATCACGGCGAATTGCGCCGCCATGCCGCCGCGGTGTGCGCGGTGCTCGCCGACCGGATCGAGGGCACCGCCTCGGCGGCCGACGTCACTGCCGCGATGGACGCCCTGCGAGCCAACTTCCTCGGCGTCGCCCACCGGCCGGTGGCCCTGACCGCGGGCAGTCGCGCGCTGGTCCGGGTGGTCGACGACGTGCAATGGCTCTGCGATCGGGTGACCGGTGACACCGGCGCACTGCTGGGACCGATGGCCCAGCCGGTGGTGCGAGTGCTGCGCGATTGCGCCACGGTGCTGCGCATCACCCATCCGGGCGCCCGGACCGCCGAGCGCGCGCAGCTCGCCCAGGCGCTGATCGAGCTGCGGACGGTCGCGATCGGCAGCTACCGGCAAGACATACTCGACATCCTCGCCGAGTCCGACGACACCGAAGCCGTGGCGCTGGGCCGCACGCTGCTGACCCGCCGCACGATCGGCGCCACGGTCGCCGTCACCGGCCGGCTGGTCACCAGCGCCGCGGCAGCCGACGCCCGGCCGGTCTGGGCCCGGGTGCTGGGCCGCCGGCTTCCGGAAACCGGGATCGCCGACCGGGTGTATTCCGAGACCGCCGCGGTCACCGCCCTGACCAGCGGCCATCTGGCCACCCGTTCGGTGACCGCCCGCAACAGTGTGCGGACCGGCCTCGGGTTGGCGCTGGCCGTGCTGGTCACGTTCGTCTTCCCGGTTCAGCACGGGTTCTGGGTGGTGCTCGGTGCGTTGTCGGTGCTGCGCAGCAGCGCGCTGACCACCGGTACCACCGTCGTGCGGGCGGTCACCGGAACGGTGATCGGCTTCGTGCTCGGCGCGATCGTGATCGAACTGCTCGGCACCGATCCCATCGTGATGTGGGTGTTGTTGCCGGTGGTGGCGTTCGGGTCGGCCTACGTGCCCGAGATCGGCTCGTTCACCGCCAGCCAGGCGGCGTTCACGATGATGGTGCTGATCGTGTTCAACCTGATCGTGCCCAGCGGCTGGGCGGTCGGACTGGTCCGCATCGAGGACGTCGTGGTGGGCGCGTCCGTGGGCGTCGTGGTGTCGCTGCTGCTGTGGCCCAGGGGCGCCAAAACCGCTGTGCAGCAAGCGATCGACACGGCCCGCGCGGTCGGTTCGCGTTATCTGCGCGTCGCGGTCCTGCGGGTCACCCGGGGCGCGTTCGAACAGGCCGAGAACCAGGTGAACGCACTCAGCCACGACGCACTGACCGCGTCGCGCACACTCGATGATGCAGTGCGCCAATATCTTTCGGAGAGTGGCGGCCCGACGGACTCGCGTGCGCCGGTCGTGCGTTCGGCCAGCCGCGCGGTACGGCTGCGCGCTGCCGCCGATCTGATCGCCGATATCGTGCCGCCGCCGCTGGGCGTGTATCCGCAGGCGCGGGCGGTGCTGGAGGCACACGCTGCGGCGATCTGTGCCCGGTTCGACGGCAGCGGCGGCACCGGCCTGACCGCGCCGATCAGCGATGACCTGGTGCCGGCGCTGCGGGCCGAGGCCGGCGACGGCGACCTGGCGGTGTCGGCCGCGCTGCCGCTGGTCACCGCGGCGGCCAATCTCGGTGAACTGGAACTGACGTATCCGCCGGCCGTGGCGGCCGAACCGGTACGACGCTGAACCGGTCTAGCCACCCGCCGCCCGGTGCGGCATCAACGCGCCCGGCGGGATTGTCCCGAACCGGCCGGCGTTGAAATCGTCGAGTGCGGCGATGATCTCCGATTTCGAGTTCATCACGAACGGCCCGTAGTGGAAGACCGGCTCGCGAATCGGCTTGCCGCCCAACAGGAGAACCTCCATCGCCGGTCGGTTGGTGTCCTGGCTCGCGTCGGCGGACACCGTGATGCGGTCACCCGGGCCGAGCACCGCGAGCTGGCCCTGCTGGATCGGGTGGCCGATCGGACCGACAGCACCGCGACCGGACAGCACGTAGACCAGCGCGTTGTAGTCGCGCGGCCACGGCAGGTTGAGTTGCGCGCCAGGCTCGATAGTGGTGTGCGCCAGGGTGATCGGGGTGTGTGTCATCCCGGGGCCGGACCAGCCGTCCACGTCGCCGGCGATCACTCGGACGAGCGCGCCGCCGTCGGCCGAGGACAACAGCCGCACGGCCGGGCCGTCGATGGACTGATAGCGCGGCTCGACGAATTTGTCACGCCGTGGCAGGTTGACCCACAGCTGTATCCCGTGGAACACCCCGCCGCTTTCCACCAGTTCGGCCGGCGGTGTCTCGATGTGCAGGATGCCCGCCCCCGCGGTCATCCATTGCGTGGCGCCGTCGGCGATCAGACCGCCACCGCCGTGGCTGTCCTGGTGGGCGAAGCGGCCGTCGATCATGTAGGTGACGGTCTCGAAGCCGCGGTGCGGGTGCCAGTCGGTGCCGCGGGGCTCGCCCGGCGCGTACTCGACCTCCCCCATCTGATCCATGTGGATGAACGGGTCGAGGTCGGCGGCACCGACCCCGGCGAAGGCGCGGACCACGGGGAAGCCTTCTCCCTCGTAGCCGCGCGGCCCGGTGGTGACGGACCGGACCGGCCGTTCGGTGTCGGTCGGGGCCGCCGCGCTCAGCCGCGGCAGGGACAACGTGTCTGCGGTAACTGCTGGCATGCCCAGACTAACCGGACTGCGGTCCGATTAATTCCGTCAGCTCAGCACGTCCAGGGCGACCGCCCGCGCCTGCGCCGCACTCGCGGTGGCCAGCACGGCGTCGGCGGCGTCGCGGCATTGCTGCAGCGTGACCGAGGCGAGCTTGGCACCGACACCGGTCACCGCGGCGGCCGCCGCCGACAGTGACGTGATACCGAGCCCGGTCAGCACGCAGGCCAGCAGCGGGTCGGCGGCAGCCTCACCGCAGACGCCGACCGGCTTGCCCCGGTCGGCACCGGCCCGGGCGGTCTGGGCGACCAGCGCCAGCACGCCGGGCTGCCAGGGGTCGGTCAGCGTGGCCAGTTCGGCCGACATCCGGTCAGCGGCCATCGTGTACTGCGCGAGGTCGTTGGTGCCGATCGACAGGAACTCCACGTGGGCCAGGATGTGGTCGGCCAGCAGCGCGGCGGCCGGCACCTCGATCATCACGCCGGGCACCAGATTCCGCTTGCGGGCCCGGTCGGCGAATCGCTCGGCCTCGTCGGGGGTGGCGATCATCGGCGCCATCACCCACGGCGGGTTACCGGTCCGTTCCGCGGCGAGCGCGATCGCGTCCAGCTGACGCTCCAGTACCTCGGGATGGATGGCCTCGATGCGGATACCGCGCACCCCCAGGGCAGGGTTGGCCTCGTCGGGATGCCCGACGAACTTCAGCGGCTTGTCCGACCCGGCATCCAGGGTGCGGATGACGACCTTGCGCCCGGCGAAGGCGTCGAGCACCTCGCCGTAGATCGCGGCCTGTTCGTCGACGCTGGGTTCGGTGTCCCGGTTCAGGAAGCACAGCTCGGTGCGGAACAGTCCGATTCCCTCGGCTGGGGTCTCCCTTGCGGCACGGGCGGCCGACCCGTCCTGGACATTGGCCAGGATCGACACCGGGTGCCCGTCGGCGGTGGCGCCGGGACCCGACCAGCCGGCCATCGCGGCGGCCTCGGCATCGGCGGCCTCGACGGCGGCCGTGGCATCGGCGGGGTCGGGCGACACGCTGACCGTGCCGCGGGTTCCGTCGATCAGCACCTCGGTGCCCGCCGCGATGTCGTCAAGGCCGTGCACGGCGACCACGCAGGGGATGCCGAGCTGGCGGGCGATGATCGCGGTGTGGCTGGTGGGCCCGCCCAGCGTGGTGGCCAGGCCGACGACCAGCGTGGGGTCCAGCCCCGCGGTGTCGGCGGGCGCGAGGTCCTCGGCACAGAGGATGGCCGGCTCGGCCGGCACCGGCACGCCGGGTTCGGCAAGGCCGCTCAGCTCGGCGACCACCCGGTCGCGGATGTCGCGCAGGTCGGTGACCCGCTCGGCCATCAGCCCGCCCATCTTGGTGAACAGGTCCACGAACTGGGCTGCCGCCGCGGCAGTGGCCCGTACCGCCGGCGCGCCCTCGGCGATGCGCTTCTCGGCCGCACCGAGCCAGGCCCGGTCCTGGGCCAGCATCGCAGTCGCGGCCAGCACTTCCGACGCGGCTCCGGTCGCCTGTGCGGCGCGTTCCCGCAGCCGGTCGGCGACGGCGCCCGCGGCCGCGGTGAACCGGGCGGCCTCGGCGCCGCGGTGCTCCTCGGCGATCTCGCCCCCGGGATCGAGGTCCTCGAGCGCGGGCAGGCGACCCGGCCGGATGACCGGTGCGTAGCGGACGCCGGGGACGACCGGGACGCCGGTGAGGACCTGCGCGGTACCGGATGCGGTAGGCAGTGAGGTAGGCGTGGAAGAGACGGTCATGTGAACTAGGTGTTCTTCACGGGTAGGTTGTGAACGCGTAGGCGCTCGATTGGTGTCATTCCGCCGATGCCGGTGTGGGGTCGGTGGTGATTG
>NZ_BEWG01000114.1 GCF_002723835.1 Mycobacterium sp. shizuoka-1
GGTACTCGCCTGCGTCATGTCTGTGCGAACACGGTGCTGATACGGCGTGGCGCACGGGAAAAACCTTACCACGGTCGGCACGATTCTAGGCAAGATTTTCAATCGGAAGGTGCAGTTGTGACGGCGCTCTTTGAGGATTGCGGCCCGCGGGACCGCGCGGTGTCGCGTAAAGAGGCAACTCGGTTGCTGCGGCAGGTCACGACCGGGGTAGGGGCGCTGCTCCTCGCCGCTGTCGATGACTGGAACGCCCTGTCCGAACGGCACGCAGCGCATCTGCGCACCGAACTGCACGGGCTGCTCCGCGGCTCACATGTCGCCGCCGTCACCTCGGCATGCACTGCGGTGTGGCTCAGCACGCAGGGAATGCACCCGCCCGGCCACATCGTGTCGAAGCCGCATCGGTGGCCGATGATCAGCAGCCACGGCAAGACCTACATGGCCATCCACCACAACGAGATGGAACCGACCAATGCCCGACGCACCGCGTTCTGCACCCAGGACTCCGAAACCCTGCGCCTGCTCGACGCCGAAACCTCTGGTCTGATAGGCAATCCGACGCATTGCGAATTGACTTGGGACTACGACCCTTACACCGACTCGCACATCCGCATGATCTGGGTCAGCGCCCCCAGCGTCGACTGGGACAGATTCGAGATTCCGATGGCGCGAGTTCAGGCCCAGCTCGCGTCATGGCGCAAACGGAAGATGAAATGGTTACCGGGCGCACTCCCGACCGATGTCAACACGGTGGCGCCCTTGCCGGCCCGCGACGCAGACGACCGTCTCCGGCCGGGTATCGATGTCCAGCCGCCGCAGCGCTCGAAGGACGCCGAGGACCGGCAGTGAGGGCCGCCCCGGTGACCGTGCACGGCCGGCCGTCGTGGACGGTGGTGGACGACCTCGGACTGCCGATCGATGAGATCGAGCAGTTCCTGCACTGGCTGCGGGCGGTGGGCCGGTCACAGAACACCGTCCGGTCCTACGCACGGCACCTGAGCCTGTTCTACCGCTGGCTGTCGACGCGCGGAATCCCTTGGGATGAAGTGGCATTCGACGGATTGTGTGACTTTGTCGGTGTTCTTTCGGTGGGCTTGCCACCGCTGCAGACCTGGCGTGGTAGCCGCTCAACGGCGACGGTGAAGGCGGTCAGCGCGGGTGTTCGCGAGTTCTACGAGTTCCACCGGGTCGAAGGCCGGGGACCGCTCGAGTTGGTGCTCACTCGCAACCCGTCGAGGCTGCCGCGCCGGGCGCACAGCTTCCTGGCACACATCGAGCAGCGGCGCCCCAGTGAGGTCTCCCGCCTGGTGAGGCGAGGCAAGTCCGCTGCTGAGACAGTCCAGGTCATCGACTTCGAGGCCGACTTCGCCCGGCTCCTGCAGGCAGCGTCAACAGGCCGCGACCGGCTGCTCCTGTCTGCCCTGTATGACCTGGGGCTGCGGGTGGGGCAAGCGTTGGGGCTGCGCCACGGCGACCTTGATCCGATGCGCCGGCGCGTCCAGGTCTGCCGCCGGAAAGACAATCAGAACGGGGCGTTGTCGAAGCAGCGAGCGCAGTTCACGGTGGAGGCGCCACGTCGCTTCTTCGACCTGTACGCCGCGTACCTGCTCGGCGAGATCGCCGATGTGGATAGCGATTACGTGTTCGTGAACCTGTCCCGGAATCCGCGGGGTGGCCCGCTGTCGTACTCCAACGCCTACCAGCTCGTGGAGCGCATCGGAGCGTCCGCGGGCATTGACGACCTGCATCCCCACATGCTGCGGCACACCCACGCCACGGCCCTGGCGAGGGCGGGCTGGACCGCTGCCGAGATCGCCGCCCGGCTCGGACAATCGCACGCCTCCAGCGCCGACGTGTACATCCATCTGGGTGGCGATGATCTCGCCGAAAGACTACGCCACACAGAGCATCTGGTGTGGCGGGCACCGCAGAACGGGGCCGGTGATGCCACGCCGTGAGTCCAGGAGCAGCTCCGCCCGCACCGTCCCGCAGCGGACCCTGCGGGTGCCCGACGGCCCGTGGTGCCAGCCGACATGGCAGGTGGTTGATGTCTCCGGCGATCGCCGCCGGCAGGCCGTGGAGCCGTGCGCCGTCGAGGATTGCGATGGCCCGCGGTACTGGCTGGGCGGCCCCCGCAGCACTTCCACCGTCACGTCCGGGCTCTGCTACGCGCACTACTTCCAATGGTTTCGCGCCGGCCAGCCGGCCGACTTCACCGCCTGGGCCGCAACCGAGTCGACACCGGTAGGACCGCCACGCGGCCGCCCGTCCAGCCAGATGGTCGACTTCCGGCGGCTCGCGCTCACCGCTGCCGACGAGGTCCGGTTCGTCGTGGCTACCAAGGTCGCCCGGGGCGACTGGACCTGCAACACCAGCCTGCGCCGCGTCCTGATGGTGCTGATCGATACAGCCGACGGCCGGATCACCGACTCGTTGACCGAACGACCCGTGCACGATTGGCTTCTGCTCTGCCGACAACATTGGCCACACGCCAGCTCCTTCGACACGCTGTGCGCACCGTACATCCGGAGCTTCTTTCGACTCCTCGACGGCGCAACCAACCCCGACCCGTGGACCGACGATCATTGGCACTGGCGAGATCAATTCGAGTTCGTCCTCGACGCCGCCCAATCAGGCTCGACGCACACCGCCGTCGACTGGTCGTCGGTGTCGGTGCCGTGGATGAGAGTAGCCGTTAAATCCCTTGCCCGACAACAACTCACTACCGCCACCCTGTCCTGGGGAACCCTGACCCAGTGGGTGCGCGCCTCCCGCCAACTCGCCCAATTCCTCACCCTCGACGGCACAGTGCCCGATCCGCCCGCGGTAACCCGGACGGTGTTCCTCGACTACCTCGCGTGGACCCGCCGCACCGACACCACCGCTGACGCCCGCCTGGCGAACACGGGCGCATACCTGCTGGAGTCGCTGCACGACACCGGGCTCGTCTCCGACCTGGGCTCATCGATGTTCCTGCGCCGCGGCGAGAACGTTCACCGCAAGACCCGCAATCCTCGGCCGTTCCCGGCGGATGTCATCGAGCGGGTCGACACCCTGATCGTCGACAACCCCGACACCGACCCCACCCTGCGGGCGATGATCGCCACCACCCGCTGGGCAGGATGCCGAATCTCCGAACTGGTCGCTCTCCCGCTCGACTGTCTGCATCACTCCGACGCAGGGCACTGGATCGAATACTGGATGACCAAAACCAGCGCGTGGCGCCGGTTCCCCATCCCGGACACCTTGGCTAGCGTGATTCTGGCGCAGCAGGCCCGGGTGCGAGACACCTACGGACCCGATGCCATCCACCTGTTTCCCGGGGCTCGATCAAGCGCCGCAGCCGGTCGCACCCAGCCCTGGTCCACCAGCGGCCTGCGGCACCGGCTTTCTGCCTTGTTCCGCGAACACGGAATCACCTCATCGACGATCACCGGCGAGCTGATCTCCGGCGGTGACGTCCACCGTTTCCGGCACACCGTCGGGATGACCCTGCTCAACAACGGATGGACCCAGCAGGAAGTCCGAGACTTCCTCGGCCATCAGAGCGACACCATGACCTCGACGTACGCCCGGATCACCGACGACACCCTCGCCCGCAAAGCGCGCGAATTCTGGGAGAACAAACCCGAGAACAGCTCAGAAGGCGACGCCGGTGTCGAACGGCTACGCGCACGATTGACCGCGGCGCTGCCCAACGGATTCTGCACACTGCCATCGACACAACGCTGCGAGTTCCGGCCCAATCCCTGCCTTGACTGCTCGTTTCACGACCCTGGCGGCCGCGTCTTCCTGGGTATCCACATTGCCCACCGCGACCAGCTGCAGCGCCTCGCGGCCGACGCTGCCGAGCGGGGCGACACCGCAGCGGCCGAGCTGAACACGACGATGCTCGACAAAGTCACCAAGCTGATCGGCGAAATCGATCCGGATGCCCCGCTGGAGACCTCATGACCGCCGACGACCGGGACCGCCGCACCGCCCGTCTTGCCCAGGCCGCCGCGGCCCGCACCACCGACGCGGCGGCCCGAGCCCGCAGGGCGATCACCAAACTGCACAACGCCGGGCAAACGATCACCTTCGTCTCGGTGGCCCGCGCCGCGGGGGTGTCGACCAGTTTTCTATATCAGCACCCCGCCCTGCGGCGCGAGATCGGCGAGCGGCGCAACCGTGCCGCCGACCAGCTCCCCACGCCCACAGCCGGTTCGGCGACAGTTGAGTCGTTGCGCACCAAACTTGCTGTGGCCATGCAACGTAACCGTGACCTCACCGAGGAGATCGCTGTTCTGCGCACCGAGAACGAGGCACTGCGGAGTCGACTGCTCGAACAGCGCTGCGCGCAATCACGATCAGCAGAACCTTCATCGTGACCAAACAGTCCATCGCCCGAAGAGGAGACGGCCCGGCGCCAGACCCGATAAACCCATACGCCCCTTACGAATTCGTCGGTCCCGGAATGACCCGACAGTTCTACCTCGACCAGCTCGCCGCGACCGGCTACACCGGCTGGTACGACGAAAACGGTGTCCCCGCGCCCTGGCCAAACAACTTCTGCGACCCCGGCGGCGATTGGCAACCAAATCCGGGGGCGTTTACAGCCAGAGACCGCCCCTTCTAGCCCCGTCGCCCGGACGACGATGGCGCGAAATTCGTGCCGCGAGCAGATGCTGGCTTGCGAGGTGGCGCTGGAACGACTCGCCAAGGGCATTCGAGAACCCCCAATAGGTCGTCCCTATCTCTCGGCTTATTCCCGTGCCGGTGGTTCGGGCCAGGCCTTGAGAGCTCGGTCGGCTACCTCGTGTAGCTCTTCTCTGGTGGCGCCGCTGCATGCCTGGATCGAAATACCTTGGCAAACGGCATGAATCCAGCGGGCGATGACTTGTGGGTCCACCCCGGGCAGCTCCCCTTCCTGCTGTGCCATGGCGAAGCGTTCGGTGAGCAGCTTCACTCCGGCGGCCCGGCGGTCAGCGAGATCGGCTTGAATCGGAGCCGCCTCCTCGCCCGCGGCGAGTGCTCCCTGCACCAGGAGGCACCCCCGGGGACTGGCAGGATCGGTGTAGGCATCCGCAGCGCCATGGGCCATCGCGTAGGCGATGCCCCAGGCGGTCGGCGCGGCCATGGCC